>JASCOA010000122.1 GCA_029959365.1 Microbacteriaceae bacterium PS02343
GGCCGCGCCCGGCGGGCGGGCGCGCCGCGGCCAGCGCCACCAGCCCGGGCCCCGCGGGGGGGGGCGCGGGGGGGCGCATCCCGACCCCCGCGGCCGCCGAGGCGGCCCGGTAGCACCGAGCGCCCGCGTCGCGGGCACCCGCATCCATTACAAGGGAGTAATACGCATGAAGCGCACCTTCGCAGCCGCGGCCGGCATCGCCGCCACCGCGGCGATCGTCCTCGCCGGTTGCAGCGGCGGCACGGAGTCCACCGACCCCGACGGCCCGATCACCCTCACCCTCTCCGGCTGGAGCCTCGACACGACGCCCGAGTTCCAGGCGCTCGCCGACGCGTTCACCGAGCAGAACCCCGACGTCACCGTCGAGCTCGTCGGCTACGACCCTGTCGAGTACAACACGCTGCTCACCGCGGACCTCGCGGCCCGCTCGGGCCCCGACATCATCACGCAGAAGGAGGTCAAGTTCGTCTCGACCTTCCAGGAGGGCGGCCAGCTGCTCGACGTCTCGGACGTGGAGCTGCCCGACGGCATCGGCGGCGCCTCGTCGTACGAGATCGACGGCGCCTCCTACGCGGTGCCCTACCGCCAGGACTCGTGGGTCCTCTTCTACAACAAGGACCTCTTCGACGCCGCGGGCGTCGAGCAGCCCGATGGCAGCTGGACCTGGGACGACTACGAGGAGGCGGCCGCCGCGCTCACCACGGACGCCTCGAAGGGCGCCTACCAGCACACGTGGCAGTCGGTCGTGCAGGGCTTCGCGAACGCGCAGACCGGTGCCGACATCCTCGACGGCGACTACGAGCACTTCGCGCCGTACTACGAGCGCGTGCAGGCGATGGAGGAGGCCGGCTCGGAGGTGGCGTTCAACACCGCGACCGCGAACCAGCTCACCTACCAGGGCGAGTTCGGCACCCAGAAGGCCGCCATGCTGCCCATGGGCACCTGGTACGTGGCCACGCTGATCGCGCAGCAGGCCTCCGGCGAGGCGAACGACTTCGAGTGGGGCATCGCGCCCATCCCGCAGGAGGACGCCTCGACCGCCGGCCTCGAGAACGAGCCCGTCACCTTCGGCGACCCGACCGGCTTCGGCATCAACGCCGGCATCGACGAGAACAAGGTCGAAGCGGCCAAGGCCTTCCTCGAGTTCGCGGCCAGCGAGGAGGCGGCGCAGGTGCTCGCAGGCATCGGCATCACCCCGGCGCTGCTCAACGAGGCCGTGGTCGAGACCTACTTCTCGGTCGATGGAGCCCCCGGCGACGACCTGTCGAAGTTCGCGTTCGCCGAGCACGAGACGCTGCCCGAGAACCCCACCTCGAGCCGCACCGCCGCCATCCAGGGCATCCTCGCCGACATGCACACGGCGATCCTCTCCGGCTCGTCGTCCGTCGACGACGCGATCGCCGAGGCCCAGGACCGCGTGGCCAGCGAGGTCGGCACCGACTGATCCCGCGCCGGCCCCGGGGCGCCCCCCGCGCCGCCCCCCCCCCCCCCCCCCCCCCCCCCCGCACCCCCTCATCCACCTGGAGGACCCCATGGCGACCAGCGCCAGAACCGCCGCACCGCCGGCGGCGCGGAAGGTTCCGCAGCACCGGCCCGGCTCGAAGCTCCGCCGGCACAACACCATCGTCGGCTGGAGCTTCATCCTGCCGAACTTCCTCGGCTTCGGGCTGCTCACGCTCGTGCCGATCGTCGTGCTGTTCTACATGTCGTTCACGAACTGGAACGCCTTCGGCACCGCCGACTGGGTCGGGTTCGCCAACTACGAGCGCCTGCTCACGGACGGCAGCTTCCGCATCTCGTTCCTGAACACGCTGTACTACACGGTGCTGCACATCCCGCTGACGATCGTGGCATCGCTGGGCCTGGCCCTGCTGCTCAACAACAAGCTGCGCGGCGTCGCGTTCTTCCGTACGGCGGCCTTCTTCCCGTACATCACCTCGATCGTCGCGATCGCGGTGGTCTGGAACCTGCTCTTCAGCCCCGACTCGGGCCCCATCAACGAGGTGCTGCGAGCGATCGGCATCACCGAGCCGCCCGGTTGGCTCACCTCGCCCGAGTGGGCGATGCCCGCGGTGGTCATCGTCGGCACCTGGCGCGACATGGGCTACTACATG
Source organism: Microbacteriaceae bacterium PS02343 (assembly GCA_029959365.1). Classification (GTDB taxonomy): domain Bacteria; phylum Actinomycetota; class Actinomycetes; order Actinomycetales; family Microbacteriaceae; genus Arenivirga. Next base: position 2,115 of record JASCOA010000122.1, read on the forward strand.
GTGCTCTTCCTCGCCGGCCTGCAGACCGTGCCGCGCGAGCTGCACGAGGCCGCGCGCATGGACGGCGCCGGCGTCTGGCAGCGCTTCGTCAATGTGACGCTGCCCTGCCTGCGCCCCACGATGTTCTTCGTCACGGTGATGCTCACCATCAACTCGCTGAAGATCTTCGACCTCATCCTCGTCATGACCGGCGGCGGCCCCGGCCAGTCCACCTCCGTGATCTCGCAGTTCATCTACCGGCGCGGCTTCGAGGAGAACCAGTTCGGCTTCGCCTCCTCGGCCGCCGTCGCGCTCTTCTTCCTCTGCATCGCGGTCACGGTCGTCCAGTTCCTCTGGAACAAGAAGCGGAGCGTCTGATGTCCGAACTGCTCGACCGCAACATCACGCAGCGCACCCTCCGCAAGCTCGACGACCCGAAGCCGCGTCGCACCTCGCGGGAGCGGAGCGCCCGCTACCGCGCCGGCCGCGCGATCGGCTACATCGCGATGATCGTCTTCGCCGCGGCGCTGCTCACCCCGTTCTTCTGGATGATCATGAGCTCGCTCAAGTCGGCCAACGAGGTCTTCTCGGTGCCGGTGCAGTGGCTGCCGGAGACGTTCGTCTGGAGCAACTACGTCGAGATCTGGTCGCGATCCGACATCATCACGTGGATCCGCAACACCCTGCTGGTCTCGACGGTCGTCACGCTGCTGCAGGTGCTCACCGGCTCCTTCGCCGCGTACGGCTTCGCGAAGATGCGTTTCCGCGGCCGCGACGTGCTGTTCCTGCTCTACATCGGCACCATCGCCGTGCCATGGCAGTCGTACATGATCCCGCAGTTCATCCTGCTCACCGAGGCGGGCCTCTCGAACAGCCTCGTCGCGATCATGCTCCTGCAGGCCTTCGGCGCCTTCGGCGTCTTCCTCATGAAGCAGTACTACGAGACGATCCCCGAGGAGCTCAGCGAGGCCGCCCGCATCGACGGCCTCAGCGAGTACTCGATCTGGCGCAAGATCATGCTGCCGCTCTCGGTGCCCGCGCTGGCGAGCCTCGCGCTGCTGACCTTCGTGAACACCTGGAACGACTACCTCGGCCCGCTGATCTACCTGCGCAACCCCGACCTGTGGACCCTGCAGCTCGGTCTGCGCAGCTTCGTCAGCAACCTCTACGACACCAACTACGCCCTGCTGTTCGCCGGCCTCACGATCTCCATCGTGCCCATCGCGATCATCTTCATGCTCGGCCAGCGGTACTTCGTCGAGGGCATCGCCACCAGCGGATTGAAGGGCTGAGCGGATGCGCCGCGTCTCCCACGAGGCCGTCTCCGGCATCATCGCCATGATCGCCCTGGGCCTCGTCGTCAACGTGCTCGTCATGCTGACCGCGCTGCCGCTCGTGCTGCTGCTGATCACGACCGACCCGATGCGCTCCTGGCCGCTCCTGGCGGGCGCCGCGGTGCTCGCCGCTCCGGCGGTGACGGCGGCGTTCCGAGCCTTCCGCGAGCACGCCGCGGGCGGGCTCGGACCGGTGCGCGCCTTCCTGGCGGGGCTGCGCGACGGCTGGCGGCTCTCGCTCGCGGTCGGGGCCCTCGTGGTCTCGGTCGTGGTGGTGCTGCTCGTCGACGTGAGCCTGCTCGCCGGCTCGGACCTCGCCGTGATCACGGTGCCCCTGCTCGGGGTGCTCACCGTGCTCGCGGTCTCGGTGGGTCTGATGGCGCTCGTCGCCGTCGCCGAGGTGCCCTCCGCGCGCCTGCGCGACGTGCTCGCGGCGAGCGCGGTGCTCGCCCTGCGGCGCTGGTACCTCACCGTCGTCTCGCTGCTCATCATCGCGACGCAGGCCGCGCTCTTCGTGAACCTGCCGGCAATCGGGCTCGGCATCACCGCATCCGCCGCCCTCTACCTCGCATGGGCGAACTCGCGCTACGCGCTGCGCCCGGTGCTGCGCCTCGACGAGGTGACCGCATGAGCGGCACCCGCGCATCGAACGACCTCGACGAAGGACTGGAGATCATGACGTCCACCTCGCCCGCCACGGGCACCGGCCTCGACGCGGCCACGCTCGAGAGGGCGATCGCCGACGCGCTCGCCACCGTGCGCCGCAACGTCGACGCCTTCGGCAGCCGGTACCCCGACGACACCACCACCGACGGGCGCTACGCGCTGCGACCGGCCGACCGGGGGATCCCGCTCGGCGGCAACCGCGGCTGGACGACGACCTTCTGGACGGGCCTGCGCTGGCTCGCCTGGGAGCTCTCGGGCGAGGAGGCGTTCCGCGCCGCGGCCGCCGCGGACACCGCCGACTTCGCCCGCCGCGTGCGCGAGGCGGAGGACCTCGACACCCACGACCTCGGCTTCCTGTACAGCCTCACGGCGGTCGCCGCCTGGCGTCTGGAGCAGGATGCGGACGCCCGCGACGCCGCCGTGCTCGCGGCCGAGCACCTCATGCGGCGCTTCCTGGAGCCCGCGGGCATCATCCAGGCCTGGGGCGACCTGCAGGACCCTGCGCAGCGAGGCCGCACCATCATCGACAGCCTCATGAACATGCCGCTGCTCACCTGGGCCGGCGAGCAGACCGGCGAGGAGCGCTACCCCGACGCGGTGCGCCGGCACACCGCGCAGCTGCGCGAGCACATCCTGCGCGCCGACGACTCGACCTTCCATACGTTCTACTGGGACGCGGAGACCGGCGAGGCGCTGCGCGGCGGCACCGAGCAGGGCGCCGCCGACGAGTCCTGCTGGGCCCGCGGGCAGGCCTGGGGCGTCTACGGCTTCGCCATGAACTACCGGGTGACCGGCGACGAGCGGCTGCTCGAGGCGGCCCGGCGCTGCGCCGACTACTTCGTCGCGCACCTGCCCGCCGACCGGGTGCCGTTCTGGGACCTCATCTACACCGACGGAGCGGACGCCCCGCGCGACAGCTCCTCCGGCGCCATCGCCGTGAACGGCCTGCTGGTGCTCGCCGAGGTCGAGACCGACCCGGCGCGCGCGGCCTGGGCCGTCGAGACCGCGCACGCGATCCTCGCCTCGCTCATCGAGCACTACACGCCCGAGCGGCCCGAGGACTCCGACGCGCTGCTGCTGCACGGCGTCTACGACCTGCCGAAGGACGTGGGCGTCGACGAGGGCAACCTCTGGGGCGACTACTTCTACCTCGAGGCGCTCATGCGCGTCGCCCGGCCGAACTGGCGGGCCTACTGGTGAGGCTCGTCATGTTCCGCGGCGCCGACGGCCCGCTGCCCGGCGCGGTCGTCGACGGCGAGCTCGTGCTCGACCTGGGCGGCCTCGCCGAGCACGTCGAGGCGCTGCTCGCCGACCCGGTCGCCCTCGAGGCGGCCCGACGGCTCGCCGCCGGCGGGGCCGGCGCCCGGCCGCTCGCCGAGGTCGAGCTGCTCGCCCCCGTGCGGCCCGGCCGGATCCTCTGCCTCGGCTACAACTACCGCGGCCACCTGCCCGCCGGTGCCACCGAGCGCGACCCCGACCCGCAGTACCCCGACGTGTTCGTCAAGACGCCGAACGTGCTGCGCGGCCCGCACGACGTCGTCACGCTGCCGCCGGCGAGCGACGACGTCGACTACGAGGGCGAGATCGCCCTCGTGATCGGTCGACGAGCGGATGCGGTGAGCCTCGACGAGGCCGCCGCGCACATCGCCGGCTACACGCTGTTCAACGACGTCTCGGCGCGCGACTGGCAAAGCCGCTCGAGCCAGTGGGAGCTCGGCAAGTGCTTCGACGGCTTCGGGCCGCTCGGCCCCTGGATCGTCACCGCCGATGCCGTCGCCGACCCGCACGACCTGACCGTCGAGGTCGAGCGCGAGGGCGTCGTCACCGTGTCGCAGAGCACCGCCGACCTCGTCTTCCCGATGGCGTTCCTCGTGCACTACCTCAGCCAGGTCATGGTGCTCGAGCCGGGCGACGTCATCGCCACGGGCAGCCCCCAGAAGCTGCCGGAGGCGCTCGCCGCCCACCGACCGCTCGCCGACGGCGACGCCGTCACCATCCGCGTCGCGGGTCTCGGCGAGCTGACCACCCGCTTCGCGGCGCCCGTGCCGCGCAACGAAGGAGCCGCACGATGATCCTCGACCGCTTCCGCCTCGACGGCCGCGTGGCCCTCGTCACGGGCTCCACCCGGGGGCTCGGCCAGGCCGCCGCGGTCGGGCTGGCCGAGGCCGGCGCCGACGTCGTGCTGCTGGATCGGGGCGACGCCTCGGAGACGGCCTCGCGCATCCGCTCGCTCGGCCGCCGCGCGCACCGGATCCGCCGCGACTTCGCCGCCGCCGATCCCGCCGCGCTGTCGTCGGCGGTCGACGAGGCCGTCGCCGAGCTCGGCGCCGTCGACATCCTCGTCAACAACGCCGGCACGATCCGCCGCGCGCCCGCCGCCGAGCACGCCGCGGCCGACTGGGACGAGGTGCTGGCCGTCAACCTCGACTCGGTCTTCCACCTCTCGCAAGCCGCCGGGCGGCACATGCTCGAGCGCGGCTCGGGGCGCATCATCAACGTCGCCTCGATGCTGAGCTTCCAGGGCGGCATCCTCGTGCCCGGCTACGCGGCCTCCAAGCACGCGGTCGCGGGTCTCACCAAGGCGCTCGCCAACGAGTGGGCCGCCTCGGGCGTGACCGTCAACGCGATCGCCCCCGGCTACATGGCCACCGACAACACCGCACCCATCCGAGCGGACGCCGATCGCGAGCGCTCGATCATCGCGCGCATCCCCGCCGGTCGATGGGGCGAGGCGGAGGACCTGCAGGGCGCCTTCGTCTACCTCGCCTCGGACGCCGCCGCCTACGTCACGGGCGCCATCGTGCCCGTCGACGGCGGCTGGCTCGTCCGCTGACCCCGAACCGCAACGCAAGGAGCACCCCATGGAACAGCGCTACGCGACCAACCCCGAGCAGATCCCCGGCTGGACCACCGAGCAGCTGCGGCAGCAGTACCTGCTGCCCGAGCTCTTCGCGCCGGGCGAGATCCGCCTGACCTACACGCACCACGACCGCATCGTGCTCGGCGGCGCCGAACCCGCCGGTGGCGTGCTCGAGCTCACCGGCTACCCCGAGATCCGCAGCGAGACGTTCCTCGAGCACCGCGAGCTCGGCGTGATCAACGTCGGCGGCACCGGCACGGTCACCGCGGACGGCGAGACGCACACCCTGGTGCAGGGCGCCTGCCTTTACCTCGGCCGCGGCGTGCGCGATGTCGCCTTCGCCGACGCCGACGGGGCCGCCCAGTTCTACCTGTTCTCGGCCCCCGCGCACACGACCCACCCGACCGCCCTGGTCTCACCGGGCGAGGGCACGGTGCGCGAGCTCGGCGACCAGAGCACCTCGAACCGCCGCACGCTCAACCAGTACATCCACGAGAGCGGCATCCGCTCCTGCCAGATCGTCATGGGCGTGACGCAGCTGCACGAGGGCTCGATGTGGAACACGATGCCGGCGCACACCCACGACCGCCGCACCGAGTGCTACCTCTACTTCGACCTGCCGGAGGACGCCCGCGTGATCCACCTGATGGGCGAGCGGCAGGAGACCCGGCACCTCGTGGTGGGCGACCGCCAAGCCGTCATCTCGCCGAGCTGGTCGCTGCACTCCGGTGTCGGCACCGCCGCCTACTCCTTCGTGTGGGCGATGGCCGGCGAGAACCAGGCCTTCGACGACATGGACGCCGCACCGGTCACCGAGCTGCGATGACCGGCGCGCTGCTCGCCGTCGGCGAGACGATGGCCGTCGTCGCGCCGACGGACGGTGCCGTGCGCGAGGGCGAGCACTTCATCGTCGACGCGGGCGGCGCCGAGTCCAACGTCGCCGCGCACGCCGCGGCCCTCGGGCGCGAGGCGCGCTGGTTCAGCCGGCTCGGCGACGACGCGCTCGGCGCCCGCATCCTCGACCAGCTGGGCCGTCGCGGCGTCGACGCGAGCGGCGTGATCGTCGACGCCGCGCATCCGACCGGTCTCTACGTCAAGGACCCCGGCGCTGGGGTGCGCTACTACCGCGCGGGCTCGGCCGCCTCGACGCTCTCCCGAGCGGATGCGGCGGCGGTCGACCTCGACGGCGTCGCCGTGCTCCACGTCTCCGGCATCACCGCCGCGCTGTCGGCCTCCGCGGCCGAGTTCCTCGAGGCGCTGATCGATCGCGCTCAGGCGGCCGGCGTGCCCGTGAGCATCGACGTCAACCACCGCGCCGCGCTCTGGACCGGGCGGGACGCGGCCGCACCCCTCGAGGCGCTCGCCCGGCGCGCGGACGTGCTGCTCGTCGGCCGCGACGAGGCGGAGGCGCTCTGGGGCGACGTCAGCGCGGCGGCCGTCCGCGCGCGCTTCCCGGAGGCGCCGCAGCTGGTCGTCAAGGACGCCCACATCGGCGCGACCGCCTTCGTGGGGCGCGCCGAGCACTTCATCCCCAGCGAGCGGATCGAGGTGGTCGACGCGGTCGGCGCCGGCGACGCCTTCGCCGGCGGCTACCTGGCGGCGCTGCTCGACGGCGC
>JASCOA010000123.1 GCA_029959365.1 Microbacteriaceae bacterium PS02343
CCCCCCCCCCCCCCCCCCCCCCCCCCCCCGCCCGCGGCGGCCGCGCCCGCGGGGGCGCCCCCCCCCCGCTTCGTGTCTGCCGGGGCTCAGCCGCGCTTGACCAGCTGCAGCAGGCCGTCGCCGAGGGGCGACAGCGAGGCGATCACCGCATCCGACCGCCCGATCTCGCGCAGCAGGCCGCGGATCCCCACGACCGTGTCCTCGCGGCGCACGGGGTCGGCGACCCGGCCGTGGAACAGCGCGTGGGTCACGAGCACGATGCCGCCCGACCGGGCCAGGCGCAGGCCGTGCTCGACGTACTCCAGGATCGAGCCGGCGTCGGCGTCGACGAGCACGAGGTCGTAGCTCTCCTCGTTCATGCGCGGCAGCACGTCGAGCGCGCGGCCGGCGATGAGGCGGATGCGGTTGGGCGCGATCCCGGCGTCGGCGAAGGCCTTGCGGGCCGCCTGCTGGTGGTCGCTCTCGAGGTCGATGGAGGTGAGGTGCGCCTCGGGCGCCCCGCCGAGCAGGCGCAGCCCGCTGACGCCGACCCCGGTGCCGATCTCGATGATCGTGCGCGCGCGCAGCGCGGCGGCGAGCACGGCCAGCTGCGCGCCGGTCGCGGGCGAGACGCTGTCGACGCCGAGCTCCTGCGCGGTGCGACGCGCGTCCAGCACCGCCGCCGATTCGACGACGAAGTCCTCCGCGAACTTCCAGTTCAGCTCTCGTTCTGCCACGTTGTGTTGCCTCCGCGGCAACTCTAGGGCGAGCATCCCTCGACCCGCAGGAGGCGCGGCGGTGGACGGCGTTAGTCTGTCGTCGTGTCCTTCCTCGGCTTGACCTTCGACAAGCTGCTGCTCATCGGACTGCTCGCCGCCCTGCTGCTCGGGCCGGAGCGGCTGCCGATCTACGCGAAGAAGCTCGGCGAGCTCGTGCGCAACCTGCGCCGCATGACGGACGGCGCGAAGAACCGCATGCGCGACGAGATGGGCCCCGAGTTCGACGACATCGACTGGCAGCAGCTCGACCCGCGCCAGTACGACCCGCGCCGCATCATCCGCGACGCCTGGGCCGAGCAGCCCGACCGGCCGACGGTGAAGCCGGCCGCTCCGCAGGCGGCTCGCATGCGGACGCAGGCCCTCGATACGAGCCGCCCGGCGCCGTTCGACTCCGAGGCCACCTGAGCCCTGCCGCTCAGCGCGGGGAGAGCCCCAGCTTGCGGCCCGCGAGGCCGCGGCCGCGGCTGGCGAGCCGGTCCGCGAGCCCGGCGATCGCCAGCGCCGCGGGGTCGTCGGGGGCGCCGAGCACCACGGGCTCGCCGCGGTCGCCGCCGCTCCGCAGGCCGGTGCTCAACGGCACGCTCGCGAGCAGCTCGACCGGCTGCTCCTGACCGGCGGAGAGCCGCCGCGCCACCTCGGCGCCGCCGCCGGAGCCGAAGAGCTCCATGACGGTGCCGTCGGGCAGGGTCAGGCCGGCCATGTTCTCGACGACGCCGATGACCCGCTGGCCGGTCTGCCGCGCGACCACGCCGCTGCGCTCGGCGACCTCGGCGGCCGCCTGCTGCGGGGTGGTCACGACGAGCACCTCGGCCTGGGGGAGCAGCTGCCCCACCGAGATGGCGACGTCGCCGGTGCCGGGCGGCAGGTCGAGCAGCAGCACGTCGAGGTCGCCGAAGAAGACGTCGGTGAGGAACTGCTGGATGGTGCGGTGCAGCATCGGCCCGCGCCAGGCGACCGCGGTGGACGGGTCGTCGACGAACATGCCGATCGAGATCGTCTTCACGCCGTGGGCCACCGGAGGCAGGATCATGTCGCCCACCTGCGTGGGCTTGGCGCCGCCGATGCCCAGGATCGCGGGGATCGAGAAGCCGAAGACGTCCGCGTCGACGAGCCCGACGGCCAGCCCCCGCGCCGCGAGGGCGACCGCGAGGTTGGCGGTGAGCGTCGACTTGCCGACGCCGCCCTTGCCGCTCGTGACGGCGATCACCCGGGTCAGCGACTCCGGGCCGAACTGCTGCGTGCGGGTGCGGCCGCCGCGCAGGCGCTCGGTGAGCGCCTCGCGCTGCTCCCTCGTCATCACCGAGACGTCCACGTGCACGCCGTCGACGCCGTCCACCGAGAGCGCCGCCTCGCGCACGTCGCGCTCGATGGAGGTCGCGGCCGGGCATCCGACGATCGTGAGGCGCAGGTCGACGGTGACGGAGCCCGCATCCGCTCGCACGTCGCCGATCATGTCGAGCTCGGTGATGGGCTTGCGGATCTCGGGGTCGATGACCCGGCTGAGAGCGCGCCGCACCGCGTCGGCGGTGTCGCTCACTCCTGCGAGGCCCTGGGCTCGCGGTCCTTCTCGAGCTCCTCGAGCAGGCTGCGCAGCTCGTCGCGGATGAAATCGCGCGAGGCCATGTCCTTCATCGCCAGCCGCAGCGCCACGACCTCGCGGGCGAGGTACTCGGTGTCGGCCAGGTTGCGCTCGGCGCGCTGGCGGTCCTGCTCCATGGCGACACGGTCGCGGTCGTCCTGGCGGTTCTGCGCGAGCAGGATGAGCGGGGCGGCGTAGGAGGCCTGCAGCGAGAGGATCAGCGTGAGCGCCGTGAAGCCCAGCGCCGCGCTGTCGAAGCGCCACTGCTCCGGGCCCAGCGTGTTGTAGATCATCCAGGCGATGCAGAAGAGCGTCAGCCCGACCAGGAACCACGGCGTGCCCATGCCGCGGGCGATCGACTCGGTGATCCGGCCGAAGCGGTCGCGGCTCGGGCGACGCCGCAGCAGCGGCTGCCGCACGCCCTTGGGCGCGTCGAGCCGGCTATCGTCGCGTGCTGCGCGGGCCATCGGCCGACCTCCTCCGGGTGGTGATGCTGCTCGTATCGGTGCTCACGGCAGCGGCGGGCTTGCGGGGCTCGTCGGGATGACTTCGCCAGTCGTCGGGCAGCAGATGGTCGAGCACGTCGTCGATGGTCACCACCCCGAGCAGTCGGTGCTTCTCGTCGACGACCGGCACCGAGACCAGGTCGTAGGAGGCGAGGATGCGGCTGACCTCGGCCAGGCTGGTCTCCGGCGTGACCGGCTCCAGGTCCTTGTCGAGCAGGGTGCCGAGCCGCTCGTGCGGCGGGTAGCGCAGCATCCGCTGGAAGTGCACCATGCCGAGGAAGCGTCCGGTCGGCGGCTCGTAGGGCGGCAGCACGACGCAGATCGCGGCGCCGAGCGCGGGGGCGAGCTCGTGGCGGCGGATGAGGGCCAGGCCCTCCGCGACGGTGGCGTCGGCCGAGACGATGATCGGCTCGGTGGTCATCAGGCCGCCCGCGGTGTCCTGCCCGAAGCTCAGCAGCAGGCGCACGTCCTCCGCCTCCTCGGGCTCCATGAGCTCGAGCAGCGCCTCGCCCTGCTCCTCGGGCAGCTGCGCGATGAGGTCGGCGGCGTCGTCGGGCTGCATGCGGTCGAGCACGTCTGCCGCGCGGTCCTGGTCGAGGTGCGTGAGGATCTGCACTTGGTCGCCCTCGGGCATCTCCTCGAGCGCGTCGGCGAGCCGCTCGTCGGGCATCTCGTCGACGACGTCGAACATGCGCTGCTGCGGCAGGTCGAGCAGGGTCGTGGCCAGGTCGGCGGCCTGCAGCTCGGAGTACTGCGCCACGAGGTGCTCGGCCGACTGCGACTCGCCCTCGGTGCTCTGATCCTGCAGCTCGCCCCACTCGGCGAAGGTCGACTGGCCCCTGCCGAACGGCGAGGCGGTGGTCTTCGGGCGGCGCAGGTAGACCTGCTCGATCTCCCACTCGCCGGGAGCGGATTCCGTGATCGCGACGTCCTCGACGGTCGCCTCACCGGAGCCGTCGCGCAGCCGCATCCGGCGCCCCAGCAGCTCGGCGATGACGCGCACCTCGCCGCCGCGCTGGGCGAAGCGGCGCAGGTTGATGAGGCCGGTCGTGATGACCTGGCCGGCGCCGATGCTCATGACGCGGCCGATGGAGAGGAACACGCGGCGCTTGCCGGGCACCTCGACGATGAGGCCCACGACGCGCGGCGAGCTGTCGGCGCGGTAGACGACGAGAGCGTCGCGCACCTTGCCGACGCGATCGCCCGCGGGGTCGAAGACGGAGCATCCGGCCAGGCGGGCGACGAAGACGCGGGGGGAGCTCACGGCGCCCATCGTAGTCTCGGCCCCTGACCGGCCGGTGCCGGCCGCGATCGTTCGCCGAGGGCAGAGCTTCACGCCAGCTGCACGTCAGCCGGAGGTGGGACGATGGGACCATGAGCGCTCAGACCCCCTTCGGCCGTCGCGGCCGCGTCATCCCCACCGTGCCCACGGGGGACGTGCTCGGCGAGTACGCGACCTACCCCGAGGCGCAGGCGATCGTCGACCGTCTCGCGAAGGCGGAGTTCCCGGTCAGCCAGCTCGCCATCATCGGCAACGACCTCAAGATGGTGGAGCGCGTGACCGGCCGGCTCACCTACGGTCGCGCCGCGCTCACCGGCTCGGCGAGCGGCGCCTGGATGGGCCTCTTCCTCGGCCTGCTCCTCACGCTGTTCAACCCGGTGGCCGGCGCGCTCGCCTACCTCGCGGCCGCCGTCGCCATCGGCGCCGGGTTCGGCATGCTCTTCAGCATCACGACCTACTCGATCAACCGCCGCCGGCACGACTTCACCTCGGTGCACCAGGTGGTCGCCAGCAGCTACCGCATCGTGGTCGACCCGAACCTCGGCGCACAGGCCCGCGCCGCGCTCGAGCGCGGGCCCGCCGAACCGCAGTGAGCTCCTAGGCGCGCAGCTGCCGCATCCACGCCTCGACCTCGTCGGCCGAGCGCGGGATGCCCGCCGACAGGTTCTCGTAGCCGTCGGCCGTCACCACGACGTCGTCCTCGATGCGCGCGCCGATGCCGCGCAGCTCCTCGGGCACGGTCAGGTCGCCCGGCTGGAAGTACAGGCCCGGCTCGATCGTGAACACCATGCCCGGCTCGAGCACGCCGTCGAGGTACATCTCGCGCCGCGCCTGCGCGCAGTCGTGCACGTCGAGGCCCAGGTGGTGGCTCGTGCCGTGCACCATGTAGCGGCGGTGGTAGCCGGCGTCGGGCTCGAGCGACTCCTCGGCGCTGACCGGCAGCAGCCCCCACTCGGCGGTGCGGCGGGCGATGACCTCCATCGCCGCGGCGTGGATCTCGCGGAAGCGGATGCCGGGTCGCACGATCGCGAACGCCGCGTCCGCCGCCTCGCGCACGGCCTCGTACACCTTGCGCTGCGCCGGGCTGTAGACGCCGTCGACCGGCAGGGTGCGGGTGATGTCGGCCGTGTAGTAGCTCTCCCGCTCCACGCCGGCGTCGAGCAGGATCAGGTCGCCCGGCAGCACGGGGCCGTCGTTGCGGGTCCAGTGCAGGATGCAGGCGTGCGGGCCGCTCGCGGCGATCGTGTCGTAGCCGACCGTGTTGCCCTCGCCGCGGGCGCGGCGGTCGAAGGTGCCCTCGACGAGCCGCTCGCCGCGGCGGTGCGCCACGATCTCGGGCAGGTCGCGGATCACGTCCTCGAAGCCGCGCTGCGTCGCGTCGACCGCGGCCCGCAGCTCGGCGATCTCGTAGGCGTCCTTGACCAGGCGCAGCTCGCTGAGCTCGCGGGCGAGGGTCGCGTCCGCTTCGACGGCCGCGTCGTCGCCGCGGGCCGCGTCGACCCGGGCGGTGATCGCCGGGTCGGCCTCGCGCAGCACGATGGCGCCGGCGCCGAGCTCGTCGAGCAGCTCCGGCAGCTCGAGCAGGCTGCGGGTGGCGAGGCCGAGATCGGCGGCCACGTGCCCGAGGCTCGGGCGGGCGCCCACCCAGAACTCGCCGATGTCGGAGTTCGCGTAGAACTCGTCGGTGTCGCGCCCCGCGGGCTCGCGGAAGAACAGCGTCGCCGTGTGGCCCTCGCGGGTGGGCTCGAGCACGAGGGCGGCGCCGGGCTCGGCGTCGGCGCCCCAGCCGGTGAGGTACGCGAAGGAGGTGTGCGCGCGGAACGGGTAGTCGGTGTCGTTCGAGCGCTGCTTGCGCTCGCCCGCGGGGATCACGATCGTGACGCCGGGGTGCAGCGCGGAGAGGCGCTCGCGGCGGGCGGCGGCGTGCGCGGCCTGCTCCCGCGGCGCCGGCGTCGGCAGCTCGTGGTCGGCCCACTGGCCGGAGATGTAGTCCTTGAAGCGGTCCGAGCCCGGAGTGGTGGATCGGTTCGCCGTGGCGCGCGGTGCCTTCTGGGTGTCGCTCATCCCTCCATTCTCCATGGCGCGGAGCAGCGCGTGCTCAGCGAGCGGGGGTCAGCTGCGCGACCACGGGCCGGTGGTCGCTGCCGGCGTCGTCGTAGCCCTCGACGACGCGCGCGCCGGTGACGCGCCAGGCGGGGCCGGCGACGACGTGGTCGATGGCGCTGCCGAGCAGCGGCGGCGCGTCGGTCGGCCAGGTGCCCACCGCGCCGGAACCGGCCGCGACGGCCGCGTCGCTGCAGACGCCGAGGTCGCCGCCGTCGACGCCGAGGCCGGCCCAGTGGTCCAGGGTCGAGTTGAAGTCGCCGGCCAGGATCGTGTCGTCCGCGGTGCAGGCGCCGGCCACCCAGGCGAGGTCGTCGCGCCAGTGCTGCATGTACGCGGGCACCGGGGCGACCGGATGCACGGCGCCGATCGCGGGCCCCTCGCCGTCCACGGGGACCGCGACGACGCTCGGCAGCACCGAGGTGCTGCCGACCGTCTCGTCCACCCGGTAGTCGCCGAGCCGCTCGGCGATGAGCAGCGAGGTCGAGTTCGCCTTCGCGACCTGGTCGAAGGACGCGCCGAGCGCCCGCATCGCGACGCCGCGCTCCGTCAGCAGCGCGGCGACCTCCTCGGCGTAGCCGAGGGTCGTCTCGGGCAGCGCGACGACGTCGGCGCCGGACTCGGCGACGAGATCGGCGAGCACCTCGGGGCCGGGCGCCTCGCCGAGGGTGTTCCAGGCGAGCACCGTGACGGAGTCGGGGCCGGCCGCCTCGAACTCGGCGGACCCGGCACCGCGACCGGCGAGCACGGCGAGGTTGAGCAGCCCGCCGGCGAGGGCGAGCACCGCGAGGCTCGCGGCGAAGCGCCGCGCCCGCCGCGCCGTCGCGAGCAGCAGGCAGAGCACCAGCAGCACGCCGGCCGCCACCACGACGGCGCCGCGCAGCGAGACGACCTGCGCGACGTAGAGCTCGCGGTGCAGGCCGAGCAGCTGCGGCCAGCTGGCGACGAGCACCACCGCCGCCGCGGCGAGGACGGTGATCGCGGCGAGGAGGCGGGGGAGCATGGCCAGATGACTCTAGGGCGCGCAGGCTGAACGCCCGGCGACCCTACGATGGAGTGCATGCGTCCCGGGCCCGTCGATCTGCACTGCCACAGCAGCGTCAGCGACGGCACCCAGCGACCGGCCGACCTCGTCGCCGAGGCGGTCGCGGTCGGCCTCGGCGCGATGGCGCTGAGCGATCATGACACGACGGCCGGATGGGACGAGGCCTCCGCCGCCGTCCGCGGCACCGGCATGGCGCTCGTGCCCGGCATGGAGCTGAGCACCCGGCTCGGCTGGAACAGCGTCCACCTGCTCGCCTACCTGCCCGATCCGACCGACGCGGGCCTGCTCGCCGAGACGGAGCGCATCCGCATCGGACGCCGCACCCGCGCCGAGGCGATCGTGCGCCGCATCGGCGCCGACTACGCCATCACGTGGGACGACGTGCTGCTGCACACCGGCACCGGCTCCACCGTCGGCCGGCCGCACATCGCCGACGCCCTCGTCGCGCTCGGGCTCGCGGTCGATCGCAGCGCGGCCTTCGCGGGCATCCTGCATCCGAGCGCCGGCTACTACCAGCCGCACTACGCCCCGACGCCGCTCGAGGGCGTGCGCCTCGTCGTCGCGGCCGGCGGGGTGCCCGTGCTCGCGCACCCGGCCACGCACGGCCGCGGGCTCAACCTCGCCGAGCGCGACATCGTCGAGCTCGTCGACGCGGGCCTGTTCGGGCTCGAGGTCGAGCACCGCGAGAACACGACCGACGGCAAGCGCGAGCTGCGCCGGCTCTGCGAGCGCTACGACCTGGTGCCGACCGGATCGAGCGACTACCACGGCACGGGCAAGCCGAACCGGCTGGCCGAGAACACGACGAGCCCCGAGGTGCTCGAGCGCATCGCCGCCGCGGGCCGCGGCGCCGCCGTCGTCGAGTAGCGCTCGCTCGCAGCGGCCGGCCGCGAGCGGTCGAGCCCGGCGGTGCGCCGCAGGGGCGGCGGCGCACGAGATGAGCACTGCCGACCGCGCTCGGTCGAGCCCGGTGGTGCGCCGCAGGGGCGGCGGCGCACGAAACGGTCGGCCGGGCGCGTGCGACCGCGCTCGGTCGAGCCCGGCGGTGCGCCGCAGGGGCGGCGGCGCACGGAACAGTACAGGGCCGGATGCGATGCAT
>JASCOA010000124.1 GCA_029959365.1 Microbacteriaceae bacterium PS02343
CGTTGTGTAAACGAGACAGGCCTGGGCCGCGGGGCGCGGAGCCGGCGCGCGGGGGCGCGCGGCCGCTGCCGGCTGCTCGGCGGCCGGAGCCGCCGGTGCTGCGGCAGCGGGCTCCTCGGCGGCGGGCGCCGGAGCCTTCGGGCCGGGGGTCGGTGCCTGGCGCTGCGGTGCCGGGCGGGGTCCGCCGGGCTTGGCCGCGCCTGCGGCGGGGGCGCCGGCGGCGGGCGCGGAACCCTGACCGGCGAAGGCGGCGCGCAGCTTGCGCGCGACGGGGGGCTCGACGCTGGACGACGGACCCTTGACGAACTCGCCGAGCTCCTTGAGCTTCTCGAGTGCGACCTTGCTTTCAATGCCGAGCTCTGCTGCGATCTCGTGCACGCGTGGTTTAGCCACTGTTCTCCTGTCTACGGGCCTGCGCCCGGACAGGGGCAGACCTCAAATGGTGCGGACGGTGCTCATTCCGAGCCGTTCATGAGTTGTCCATGAGCCGTTCTGCCTGTTCTCTGAGGGTGTTCGACGCGGGATCGCCTGCGATCTTCAGCGCCCGGCCCAGGGCCCGGCGGGAGATCGCGCGCTCCCAGCAATCGCGTGAGGGGTGCAGCCACGCGCCTCGCCCCGGCAGGACGGCGCGTTCATCGAGAACGAGCTCTCCTGCTCTGACGACGATCCTCACCAAAGAGGACCGCTCGGCACGCGCGCGGCAACCGACGCACGTTCGTACGGGACCCAGCGTAGCACCCGGGTCATCGCCGACCGGCTCGACGCGCTCCCCCGTCGGCGAACGGCGAGCGCTCACGACTCCATGACGGAGTCGGGCTGGATGTCGATCTTCGCGCCGGTGAGCTTGGCGGCGAGGCGGGCGTTCTGGCCCTCCTTGCCGATCGCGAGCGACAGCTGGTAGTCCGGCACGAGCGCTCGGACGGCCTTCGTGGCCGCGTCGATGACGAACGCACTGGAGACCTTGGCGGGCGAGAGCGCGCTCGCGACGAAGGTCGGCAGGTCGTCGGAGTAGTCGACGATGTCGATCTTCTCCTGATTGAGCTCGGCGGTGACCGAGCGCACGCGCTGGCCCATCTCGCCGATGCAGGCGCCCTTGGCGTTCACGCCGGGCTGGGTCGCGCGCACCGCGACCTTGGTGCGGTGACCGGCCTCGCGCGCGAGCGAGGCGATCTCGACGATGCCGCTCGCGATCTCGGGCACCTCGAGGGCGAAGAGCTTGCGCACGAGCCCGGGGTGGGTGCGCGAGACGGTGATCTGCGGGCCCTTCGGGCCCTTGCCGACGGCCGTGACGTAGACCCGGATGCGGGAGCCGTGCGAGTAGTCCTCGCCGGGCACCTGCTCCTCGGGAGGGAGGATCGCCTCGACGGTGCCGAGGTCGACGTGGATCATGCGCGGGTTCGGACCCTGCTGGATGACGCCGGCGACGATGTCGCCCTCCTTGCCGCGGAACTCGCCGAGGATCTTGTCGTCGCCGATGTCGCGCAGGCGCTGGTTGATGACCTGCTTCGCGGCGAAGGCGGCGATGCGGCCGAAGTCCTCGGGGGTCTCGACGGCCTCGCCGACGACCTCGCCCTCGTCGTCGAACTCGGGCACGAAGAGCGAGACGTGACCGGTCTTGCGGTCGAGCTGCACGCGCGGGGGGACCTCGCCGGCAGCCGGAGACTGCTCGCCCGCGTTCCTGATGTACGCCGTGAGGATCGCCTGCTCGATGATCTGCACGAGCTCCTCGAACGGGATCTCCCGCTCGCGCTCCAGCAGTCGCAGAACGGCCAGGTCGATGTCCATGGGGTCTCCTCTATTCAGCTCTTCTGCCCGCCGATGCTCGCGCGGGCACCGGACGATGCTAGCTCATCCGCATCGGGCGCCCCGCCGCCGTCGCTAGCCTGGAGCGGTGAGCGCAGACACCACCCTCCGTCCCCTCTCCCCCGCCGGCAGCGTGCCCTTGGCCGTGCTCGAGCGATCCGGCCTCGTGGAGTCGCAGCATCTCGGTGCGGCGGTGCTCGTCGACCCCGACGGCGCCGTCATCGAGGCGCACGGCGACGTCGAGGCGCTCGTGTACCCGCGCTCGACGCTCAAGCCGTTCCAGGCGACCGCGGCGCTGCGCAGCGGGCTCGGACTCGTCGCCGAGCAGCTCGTGCTCGCGACCGCCAGCCACGCCGGCACCGAGCGCCACCTCGACGTGGTGCGCGGCATCCTCGCGACGGTCGACCTCGACGAGTCCGCGCTGCGGTGCCCGCCCTCCTGGCCGGGTGATCGGACGGCGCGCGCAGCCGCATCCGCCCCGTCACGGCTCGCGATGAACTGCTCGGGCAAGCACGCCGCGTTCCTGGCGGCCTGCGTGCACGAGGGCTGGTCGCTCGAGGACTACCTGGCGCCGGAGCACCCGCTGCAGGCGCGCATCCGCTCGGTCGTCGCCGAGCTCACGGGCGCAGAGCCCGCGCACTGGGGCGTCGACGGCTGCGGAGCACCGGTCGCCGCGATGGGGCTGCTGCAGCTCGCGCGTGGGCTCGCGGCGCTCGAGCGCTCGGGCTCGCCGCTGCCCGCGGCGATCCGCGAGCACCCCTGGGCGATCGACGGCGAGGGCCGCGCCAACACCGCGGTGATCGAGCGCACCGGCGTCGTCGCCAAGCTCGGCGCCGAGGGCGTGCTCGTGCTGCTCACGCCCGAGGGCGCTGCGGTGGCCGTGAAGAGCCTCGACGGCTCGCACCGTGCGACCACGATCGCGGGCCTCGGCCTGCTCGCCCGCAACGGGCTCGTCGACGCCGAGGCGGCGGCGGATGCGGCAGCCGCGACCGCCGAGGCCGTCACCGGCGGCGACGAGGTCGTCGGCGGGCTGCGGCTCGCGCTGTAGGGCGGCTCAGCCCCGCAGGATCCTCTCCATCGGCTTGCCCTTGGCGAGCTCGTCGACGAGCTTGTCGAGGATGCGGATCTCGCGCATCGTGCCCGGTTCCAGCTCCTCCACGCGGATGCCGCAGATGACGCCCCTGACCAGGTCGCGGGCGTCGTTGAGCGCCGGCGCCCGGTCGAAGAAGGTCGCGAAGTCGGTGCCGTCCGCGAGCAGCGCCTCGAGCTGCGGCTGCGAGTAGCCGGTCTGCCAGCGGATGATCTCGTCGACCTCCGCGCGCGTACGGCCCTTGCGCTCGGCCTTCGTGACGTAGTGGGGGTGCACGGCGGCCACCGCCGTCGTGAAGATGCGGTGGCTCATCCGTGCTCCTCAGTGCTCAGCACGAGGTCGGCGCCTCGCGGTGCTCGTCGTCAGGAGGCGGCGAGCGCCTCCTCGATCGTGACGCTCGTGCGCTCGCCGGTGCGGCGGTCCCAGAGCTCGACGCGGCCCTCGGAGGCGTCGCGGCCGACGATCACGATGACGGGCACGCCGAGCAGCTCGGCGTCGCCGAACTTGACGCCGGGGCTCACCTTGGGCCGGTCGTCGTAGAGCACCTCGAGGCGCTTGGCGCTGAGCTGCTCGGCCACGCGCTGCGCGACCTCGAAGATCGCGGCGTCGCGGCCGGTGGCGACGACCTGCACGTCGTAGGGCGCCACCTCCTTCGGCCAGATGAGACCCTTCGCGTCGTGGTTCGCCTCGGCGATGGCCGCCAGGATGCGGGTGACGCCGATGCCGTACGAGCCCATCGTGACGGTGACGAGCTTGCCGTTCTCGTCGAGCACCTTGAGGCCGAGCGCCTCGGCGTACTTGCGGCCGAGCTGGAAGACGTGGCCGATCTCCATGCCGCGGGCGAGCTCCACCGGGCCGGAGCCGTCGGGCGCGGGGTCGCCGGCGCGCACGCTGGCGATGTCGGCGACGCCGTCGGCGACGAAGTCGCGGCCGGCGACGAGGCCGATGACGTGGCGCTCGTCGGCGTTCGCGCCGGTGACCCAGGCGGTGCCGTCGACGACGCGGGGGTCGACGAGGAAGCGGATTCCGGTGCTCGATTCCTCGCCGAGCACGGCGCCGTCGGCCGACCAGGGGCCGATGTAGCCCTTGACCAGGCCCTTGTGCCGGGCGAAGTCCGCCTCGGTGGCGGCCTCGACCTCGGCCGGGGCGAAGACGACCTCGGCGCGCTTGAGGTCGGCGTCGCGGTCGCCGGGGATGCCGACGACGACGAGCTCGCGCGTGCCGTCGAGGTGGCTGAGGGCGAGCACCACGTTCTTGAGGGTGTCGGCCGCCGTCCACGGCTCGCCCTTCGCGTGCCGCTCGTTGAGCAGGTCGACGAGGGTGGCGATGGTCGGGGTCTCGGGCGAGTCGACGACCGTCGCGGCGGGCAGGCCGTCGATCGCACGTGCCTCGGGCGCGGGGGTCGCGTAGGCCTCGACGTTGGCCGCGTAGCCGCCGGCCGAGCGCACGAAGGTGTCCTCGCCGATCGGCGTGGGGTGCAGGAACTCCTCGCTGCGCGAGCCGCCCATGGCGCCGGCGTCGGCCTGCACGATGACGTACTCCATGCCGAGGCGGGCGAAGATGCGCTCGTAGGCGTCGCGCTGCGCCTGGTAGCTGGCGGCGAGGCCCTCGTCCTTGACATCGAAGGAGTAGGCGTCCTTCATCGTGAACTCGCGGCCGCGCAGGAGGCCGGCACGGGGGCGCGCCTCGTCGCGGTACTTGTCCTGGATCTGGAAGATCGTGAGCGGCAGGTCCTTGTACGAGGAGTACAGGTCCTTCACGAGCAGGGTGAAGACCTCCTCGTGCGTCGGGGCCAGCAGGTAGTCGGCGCCCTTGCGGTCCTGCAGGCGGAACAGCCCGTCGCCGTACTCGGTCCAGCGGTTCGTCACCTCGTAGGGCTCGCGGGGCAGCAGGGCCGGGAAGTGCACCTCCTGCGCGTCCGCCGCCGCCATCTCCTCGCGGATGATCGTCTCGATGCGCGCCTTCACGCGCAGTCCCAGCGGCAGCCAGGCGAAGACGCCCGGGGCCTGGCGGCGGATGTAACCGGCGCGCACGAGCAGCTTGTGGCTGGCGACCTCGGCGTCCACCGGGTCCTCGCGGAGGGTGCGGACGAACAGCTTGGAGAGACGGGTGATCACCCGGCGATCCTACCGGCGGTCAGCGCTCCGGCGATTCCGCGGCGCTGAGCTCCACGGCGTTGAGGTGGGTCGCGGAGCCGGTCAGCAGCGTGACGTCGACCCAGATGCGGCCGCGCGCATCCGGCACGATGTCGTCGACCACGGCCAGCTCGTCGTCGTTCCGGTCCGCGCCGTGCGCCCCGCTCCGCTCGGCGCTCGTGCGCAGCTGCGCGGCCAGGCGCTCCGCGCCATGCACCGCGTACTCGGCGACGGAGGGCGCGGTACCGACGGCCGAGCCCAGGAAGGCCAACCGGTAGCGCAGCTCGGTGTCGAGCCCCTCGAGCAGGAAGCCGCCGGGCAGGTCGTCATCACCGCCCTGCAGATCGTCGGCCGTCGAGGACCAGTAGTCGCGGGTGGCGCTCGGCACGGCCAGGTCGCCGAGCAGCTCGGGGCGCGGATCGAGCAGACCCGCCTCCCCAGCGGCGTTCGCCCGGAAGCCGCCGGTGACGGTCATCGCCACGCCGGTGACGCGGCCGTCGACGGCGACGAGACCGGAGCGGTGCTCCCCCGCCACGACATGCCCGCCAGCGATCGTCGGCCACCAGTCGTTCCAGTGCTGCCCTGACGCGTCCACACCGCTCGCGACGCCGGCGACGCCGTCGTCCGGCCCGAGATCGAGCAGCAGCCTGTCGCCCGCGCGCAGGCCCTGCACCTCGGGGCGCGACGGCTCCACCGGATCGAGCACCGCTGCCAGCGCAGGTCGCAGCACCTCGACCCAGGCCGCGTAACCAGCAGGAGTCAGATGGATGCCGTCGATCGAGAGGCGGTCGAAGGCGGCGCGATCGCCGGCGGCGAGCTGCTCGAAGGGGGTCGCGATGTCGACGTAGTGCACCGAGGGGTCGGAGGCGGCCTCAGCGGCCAGCAGCCGGTTCGCCTCGCGGCGCACCTGCTCGATGCCGTCGCCGGCGTCGAGCGTGCTCGGCGTCGGCGCGATGGCCAGCACGAGCACCTCGGTGTCGATGCGGCCCTCGCGGGCCTGCGCGACGAAGCTCCGCACATCGGTCAGCAGCTGATCGGCGGTGCGTCCCGAGCGCAGGTCGTTGAGGCCGGTGCGCAGCACGATGGCCTTCGGCGCCAGGGGCCGCACGAGCCAGGGGGACTCGGCGAGGATCTGCTGCATGACGGAGCCGCCCCAGCCGCGCTGCACGATGTCGTACTCGGGGAAGTCGCGCGAGAGCGACTCCCAGCGCCGGATGCTCGAGCTGCCGATGAAGAGCACGGAGTCGGCGGGCGGTGCATCCGCTCGGTCCTGCTCGACCCAGCGGCGCACCTCGGCGGTGGCAGATTCGCCGGCCGGGTAGACCGGCTCGGCCCGCGGTGGCGCTGTCGGAGCGGAGGCGGGCGGCACCGCGGGCGCCGGCTGCGGCGCGCCCGACGCCGCCATGACCGTGCCGACGCCGATCCCGCCGAAGGCGATCACCGCGGCCGCCAGTACGGCGATGCGGCGGCGAGCGGGCACGGCGTTCCTCTCCCCGGGCGACCCCCTGTCGCGCGCCGGGAGGGCGCCTGCTGGACCGGGCTCGGAGCGATTCGGTCGGCGCGGCGCCGGAGTGATGGTAACCCGGGATACGGCGATGGACGGCGACGCGCCGATGCGCTCCGCGACCGATGCCGGCGGTCGACCGGGCGGGTTCGTGCGGCCCAGCGGTACCGGCTCGATCAGAGCCGCAGTGCGAGCGCGTTGGCCGTGAGCCCCGCCGCCGTGCCGCAGAGCAGCACCGTGCCGCCGCGGGCGACGCGGCCCTCCTCGAGCGAGCGGATGAGCGTGTACGGCACCGAGGAGGAGACCATGTTGCCGTACTCCGCGACCCGGTCGACGAAGAGCTGCTTCGGGATGCCGATGCGCCGCATGGCGATGCCGAGCGCGCCGCTCGCCTGGTGCGGCACGACGAGGTCGAGATCGCCGAGGCCGAGTCCAGCGCGTTCGAAGAAGCGCTCGAAGAAGCCCGGCAGCACGGCGAGCATGCTCATGAGCGCGCGGCGGCCGTGCATGTCGAAGCGGTAGTCGGCGGGGTCGCCGTCGGCGTAGGCCTGGGCCGGGTGCAGCGAGAGGCCGCCGCGCAGCTCGGTGTCGTGGGCGTGCTGCGGCCAGGTCTGCTGGAGGCTCGCCAGCACACCCTGCCCGCCGTCGCCGCGGGTGAGCACGACGGCGGCACCGGCGTCGGAGAAGAGCTCGTAGCTCTCGCGCTGCGCCGGGTCGAGGAAGCGGCTGCCCACGTCGCCGCTGACCACGAGCACCCGCTCGTAGTCGCCGGCGTCGAGGTAGCGCGAGGCCACGTCGAGGGCGGTGATGAAGCTCGTGCAGGTGGAGTTCACGTCGAAGGCCGCCGCAGTGGCGTGCGGCGCCACCCGCTCCATCACGAGCGCGGCCGTGCACGGGATCGGCTGGACGCCCGCGGCGCAGGCCGCGATGACGCAGTCGATGTCCTCGGGCCGCAGGCCGGCGTGCACGATGGCGCGCTCCGCGGCCTCGGCGAGCAGGTCGAGCTGGCCGCGGTCGTCCTCGATGCGGTGCCGCGTCTGGCGGCCGAAGGTCACGGTGCGCTCGGGCAGGCTCGTGCCGTAACCGGCGATCTCAAGCCGTCGCATCCGCGGCCTCCTTCCAGGCGCGCTCGACGCGCCGCAGCTTGCGGGAGAGGTCCGGCGCGTAGGTTCGGAAGCGCAGCGCCGGTGCCGGGACGCCCTGCCGCTGCCAGAGCCGCGCGAGCTGCTCGCGCACGCTCTCGGCGCCGCCCAGGTCGTCGAGGTGCACGTCGAGTCCGGCCGGCCCGGTCTGCACGACGCGGTACTCGGTGAAGCCCTCGGCGTGGATCATCGCCCGGGCCACCAGGTCGGCGAAGACCCGCGCGCCGCCGAGCACCAGCGCGTCGTCCTCCCGGCCCTCGATGCGCTCGAGCGCGGTCAGCACGCTGCCGCAGCCGCACGGCTCGGCGCGCACGACGAGCAGGTCGTTCAGCCGGTACCGCACGATCGGCTGCGCGAGCCGCGAGAAGTCGGTGACGATGGGCACGAAGCGGCCCTCGCCCGCCGGCTCCCGCTCGATGTGCACGAGCTCCTCGTTGAGGTGCAGCACCCCGCGCTCGCAGGTGCGGGCGAGGAAGCCCTCGGTGCACTGGTACAGCTGGTGGATGACCGGCTGCGCGAAGGCGGCCTCGAGGCGGCGCGCATCCGCTCGCTCCAGCACCTCCGCGACGGCGTAGACGCGGGGCGGCCGCCGCGCCCCCCCCGCCGGGGGGCTGGGGCGCCCCCCCCCCGGCGGGGGG
>JASCOA010000125.1 GCA_029959365.1 Microbacteriaceae bacterium PS02343
TTCGGGGCAACCCCGGTTTCGGGGGCGCGCCGCGGGCGCGGGGGCGCCCGTTCGCGTGCGGTGACGTCAGGAGGCCATGTGCTCCACCTGCAGCGTCTCCGAGCGGATCTGGTCCAGCACCTGCTCCTCGAGCGCCGCGAACTCGGGGCTGCGCAGCACGTCGTGGTCGCGCGGGCGGGGCAGGTCGATCGGGATCTCGGTCTTCACACGGCCGGGGCGGTTCGTCATGACCATGACGCGGTCGGAGAGGAAGACCGCCTCGTGGATGTCGTGCGTGATGAACAGCACCGTGAGCTTCGACTGCTCCCAGATCTTGACGAGCAGCTCCTGCATGAGGCGCCGGGTGAGCGCATCGAGCGCACCGAAGGGCTCGTCCATCAGCAGGATCGAGGGTCGATACGACAGCACCCTCGCGATCGCGACGCGCTGCCGCATACCGCCCGAGAGCTCAGCCGGGTAGCGGTCGGCGAAGGCGCGCAGGCCGACGGCGTCGAGCATCTCGTCGACACGCTCCTTGCGCTCGGCGCGGCCGAAGCCGGCCTCGCGCAGGGCGAAGTCGATGTTGCCGGCGGCGGTCAGCCACGGCAGCAGCGTGTAGCTCTGGAAGACGACGCCGCGGTCTCGGCCGGGGCCATTCACGGGCACGCCGTCGACGAGCACGGCGCCCTCGCTGGTGTCCTGCAGCCCGGCCGCGGTCGAGAGCAGGGTGCTCTTGCCGCAGCCGGAGGTGCCGACCACCGAGAGGAACTCGTTGTCGCCGATGGTGAGGTCCGCCCCGCGGAGGGCCCAGAAGGGGTCCGCCTTCGTGCCGAAGCGCACGCCGACGCCCTGGAATTCGATGGTCATGAGCGACCTTTCCCGAGGTAGGAGAACAGCCGGCGGCCGGCGAGCCGGAACAGCTGGTCGATGATGAGCCCGAGCAGGCCGAGCACGATGATGTAGCCGATGATCAGCTCGGTGTCGAGGAAACGGCGCGCGAGCGTGATGCGGTAGCCGAGGCCCGACTCCGCCGCGATGATCTCGGCGACGAGGAGCCAGGTCCAGCACCAGCCCATCGAGAGCCGCAGCGAGTCCCAGATGCCGGGCAGCGCCGAGCGCCAGACGATGCGCGAGAACACCCGCGCGTCGCTCATGCCGAAGGTGCGGCCGATCTCCACGAGCTCCCGCGGCACGCGCCGGGTGTCGTCGACGACCATGAGCAGCAGCGAGAAGAAGGTGCCCATCCAGATGATGAAGAGCTTCTGGCTCTCCTCGACGCCGAACCAGACGATCGACAGCGGCAGGAACGCCACGACGGGCATGTAGCGGATGAACTCCGACAGCGGCACCAGCATCGCCTCGACGAAGCGCACCCGGGCCATCACGATGCCCAGCGGCACTGCCATCACGGCAGCGATCGCGAAGGCGGCGAGGATGCGGGCGAAGGAGATGCCGATGTCGACCCAGAGCTCGCCGCTGGCGATCTGGTCGATGGTGCGGACGACGACCGCGACCGGGCCGGGCACGAGCGCGTCGTTCAGCAGGCCGCTCGCGGAGGCGATGGACCAGACGGCGAGCAGCAGCACGAAGCCGGCGATGGAGGCGACGAGCGCCTGCGCGCCGGTGATGTGGCCGTCCAACCGGAACGGGGCCGGCAGTCGCCGGCCCCGTCCCCGGGTGACGGCCGTCGTGGGCTCGGGGCGAGCCTCGGTGACGGTGTCGGTCACGGGTGGTTCCTCTCGGTGGATCAGTCGAGCACGGCGTCGAGCCAGGTGGTCGTCACCGCGGTGTCGGAGAGCTCCACCTCGCTGTCGATGATGCCGGCGGCGATCATCGCGGCCTGGATGGAGGGCAGGGTCTCGGTGAGGAAGGCGCCGTCGGCCGCGAGCATCTCCTGGCTGTCCTCGAGCGTGTAGAACTCGAGGCCGTCGAACATGCCCTCGCGCTGGTCCTCGGGGATGCCGATGGCCTCGCCGATGATGTCCTTGGCCTCGTCGGGGTTCTCCTCGATGAAGGCGATGGAGCGGCCCCAGGCCTCGGTGAGCCCCTCGATGACCTCGGGGTTCTCGGCGGCGTACTCCGGGTCGACGAACAGGCCGTCGCTGATGAGGCCGGGCGTCTCGCCGGCGGAGTAGATGATCTTGTTCGCGTCGTCGGCCCCGAGCACCGTCGAGACGTAGGGCTCGTAGGTGACGGCCGCGGGCACCTGGCCGGCGATCATCGCGTTGCCGGCGTCGGCCGGCTCGAGGTTGACGGTCTCGATGCTGTCGGGGTCGATGCCGTTCTTGGCGAGCGCGTCGTAGTAGACGAGCGCGCTGACGCCGCCGTAGCCGAACGCGACCTGGCCGCCGACGAGGTCCTCGACCGAGTCGACGCCCTGCCCGCCGATCATCGCGTCGGCCGTGAGGCTGACGTCCTCGAGCAGCACCAGCTCGTAGCCGTGGTCGCCCACGTTGACGAGCCAGTCGTTGATCGAGTGGTTCACGCCGTCGACCTGTCCGGTGGAGGCGAGCGAGACGTAGTCGGCCTCGTTGTAGAGCAGCAGCTCGAGGTCGATGCCGGCCTCCTCGAAGTAGCCCTGGTCCTGGG
Source organism: Microbacteriaceae bacterium PS02343 (assembly GCA_029959365.1). GTDB lineage: Bacteria > Actinomycetota > Actinomycetes > Actinomycetales > Microbacteriaceae > Arenivirga. The sequence continues at coordinate 2,569 of JASCOA010000125.1, forward strand.
CGATGTACCAGGGGCCGTAGCCGGTCCAGGAGTTGAGGCCGAGCGTGAAGGGCGTGAGCTCGCTGCCGCCGTCGGCGTCGCTCGACGCGGCGCAGCCGGTCAGGACGACGAGGGAGCCGACGGCGAGCGCTGCTGCGCCGACGGTGATGCGGTGGGCCATGGGATCTCCTCGAGTGAAGGAAGCGCTGCGGGTGGGGTGGGGGTACCGCTCCGGACCAGCGGACGGGGGTCGCGGCTCGGTGTGATGCTCATCCTGCGGGCTTCCGGGAGGGCCGGGCAAATAGCGGCCGGGCATCTTTCGGATCGGATTCCGCGATACGAAGCGGCCGTAACATCGGTGAAACAAATGCGTAATCTCCGGCACCGTCTCGCACCGCGCGGAATGCGGTCGAGTTACCCGGACGTTACGGACGCGTTTCCCGCCGGCGCCGCGATCCGCGGATAACGATCTGCCTGCGGGCCGCGCCGCGTCGAACCCTCGGGCGCGGCGAGACGGGTCAGGCCGACTCCCAGAGGTCGATGGCCTCGAGCAGCTCGCGCTTGCGCGGCTCGCTCGCCCAGCTGGCCTCGACGCCGTTGCGGGCCAGCTGCGCGAGCTGCGCATCCGTCAGCGAGAGGGCCTCGCGGATCGCGGCGTAGTTGTCGCCCACGTAGCCGCCGAAGTAGGCCGGGTCGTCGCTGTTGATCGTGACGAGCACGCCGGCCTCGATGAGGCGAGGCAGCGGGTGCGCGGCCAGGTCGTCGACGACCCGCAGCCGCAGGTTCGAGATCGGGCAGACCGTGAGCGGGATGCGCTCCGCCGCCAGGCGCGTCAGCAGCGCAGGGTCCTGCGCGGCCTGCACGCCGTGGTCGACGCGCTCGACCCCGAGCACGTCGAGCGCCTCGACGATGTACGCCGGCGGCGCCTCCTCCCCCGCATGCGCGACGAGGCGCAGGCCGAGCTCGGCCGCCTGCTCGTAGACCTCCGCGAACAGCGACGGCGGGTAGCCGACCTCGGCCGAGTCGAGGCCGATGCCGTCGATCGACGCGAGGCGGGTGGACGCCGCGAGCTCGAGGGTCTCGAGCGCGGAGGCGATCGGCTGGTCGCGCAGGAAGCAGAGGATGAGCGCGCTCGTGACGTTGAACCGCTCCTGCCCGATCGCGAGCCCGGCGACGATGCCGTCGACGACCTGCTCGAAGGGCACGCCGCGGCTGGTGTGCGCCTGCGGGTCGAAGAACACCTCCACGTGCGCGAGCCCCTGGGCCGAGGCGCGCTCGAGGTACGCGAGCGTGAGCTCGGTGAAGTCCCGCTCGGTGCGCAGCACGGCCATGGTCGCGTAGTAGAGGTCGAGGAAGGACTGCAGGTCGTCGAAGTCGTAGGCCGCGCGCAGCTGGTCCACTGAGGCGAAGGGCAGCGCGATGCCGTTGCGCTCGGCGAGCGCGAAGGCGAGCTCCGGCTCGAGGGTGCCCTCGATGTGCAGGTGCAGCTCGGTCTTGGGCAGGGTGTCGAGGTCGCGCACGGTCGCCTACTCCGCTGTCGCGCCGCTGACGAGGTCGCGCAGCCAGTCGCGCGCCTCGACGAAGTTGTCGTCGCCGTACTGCTGCGGCACCGCGACCGAGGCGCGGTCGGCGCGCGGGTAGGAGCCGAGGAAGATCACCTGGGGTGAGAAGCGCCGCAGGCCCAGCAGGGCGTCGGCGACGCGCTCCTCGAGCACGTGCCCGTCGAGGTCGATGACGAAGCGGTAGCGGCCGAGCGCGTCGCCGATCGGGCGCGACTGGATGAGGCTCATGTTCACGCCGCGGGTGCTGAACTGCTCGAGCATCTCGAGCAGGGTGCCGGGGCGGTCGCTCGGCAGCTCGACGATGATGCTCGTCTTGTCGGCGCCGCTCGGCTCGGGCAGCTCGGTCGAGCGGCTGACCAGCACGAAGCGGGTGACGGCGTTGGGGTTGTCGCCGATGTCCTCTGCGAGCACCTCGACCGCGTAGTGGTCGACGATGCCGGGCGGGGCGATCGCCGCATCCGCATGCTGGTTCAGCAGCAGGTTCGCGGCGGCCGCCACGTTCGAGGTGGCGGGGATGTGGCCGTGCTGCGGCAGCGCGGAGTCCATCCAGCGGCGGGACTGGCCGTAGGCGACCGGATGCGCGTTGACGACCCGCACCTCCGCCAGCGTCGTGCCGGGCCGGGCCACGAGCACGAAGCGCACGGGCACCAGGTACTCGCCGACGATGCGCAGACCCGGCAGGGTCGCGAGCGCGTCCTGCGTGGCGGTGACGCCGCCGTCGACGGAGTTCTCGATCGCGATCATCGCTGCGGCGCTGCGGCCCTCGAGCACGTCGGCGAGGGCCTCGCCCACGTTGTTGACGCTGCGCCAGGGCTTGCCGGCGGCGCCCTCGACCTGCTTGAGCGCGGCCTCGGTGAAGGTGCCGGCCGGCCCGAGGTAGCTGTAGCTCTCGGTGACGGGGGATTCGGCGCTCATGGACCGAGCGTACCGGCCCCTACGCGGCCGGGATCGACCAGAAGTAGCCGCTGCCGCCCGGCCAGTCGACGGTGATGGTCTCGTCGAAGTCGCGGAAGTCGGTGTCCTTGTTGTGGCCGACCATGAGCACGCTGATCGAGCCGTCGTCGTTGTGCACGACGTCGCTGACGATCTGCACGTGGTTGTTCGTGCCGTTGCGCTCCCAGTCGAACATGACGATGTCGCCGATCTTCACCTGGTCGCGCTGCTCGCTCGTGAGCTTGGTGAGCCCGTACCGCTCGGCGTTCGCCTCGAGCCAGGCGTCCATGGCGGGCACGTAGCCCCAGCTCGCGGTGCGGTTCGCGCTCTGGTCGTAGCTGAACCAGTCGTCCGTCATCTCCCAGCCGCGCTGGATGAGGGTCTGGCTCACGAAGTTGGCGCAGTCGCCGCCCACGCTGTTGAGCTCGCCCCACTCGGCGAGGTTGTAGTCCTCGCGCTGCCAGTGCTTCAGGGCGTAGGAGAGCTGGCGGTCGACGCCCGTGACGACCTCGTACTGCAGGGTCGGTGCGGTGTCGGTGGCGACGGGGGTCTCGCCGATCCAGGCGATGACCTCGCCCGCATCCGGCTGGTAGTCCTCTGTTCGAGGCGACACGGCGGTGACCTCGGTGGCGCTGACGACGGTCACGTCGCTCGCCTCGCGGCCGCCGACGGTGACCCGGTCGACCTCGTCGAGCACGCTGCCGGTGAGCGTGAGGGTGTCGCCGCCGCTCACCGAGGCGGCGGCGGGGCTGACGGCCTCGAGCTTGGGGCTGGCCTCGACCCCGCTGCCGACGCCGGGCACGAGGCTGCGGCCGTCGTCCGCCGGGGCGAAGGCGGCGCAGCCGGCGAGCAGCGCCGTCGCTGCGGCGGCCGCGACCATGGCGCCGAGGATGCGGTGGCGCGGGCGCGCGGGGGCCGGGCGGAGGGAGGGGGTCACCGTTCCAGGGTAAGCGAGCACGGCTCGACGGGAGCCGAGCGCGACGGCCGGGTTTGCGCATCCGCTGCGCTGGGTGTAATTTTGCAGTCTGCGCAATTTCTTGGCGCGTCCGCTCTCTCCCCCTCGAGGTCACTCCCCTATGTCAGCCGCCACTCCGGCCGCCGCGCACGACAGCGGCACCCCGCTCATGACCCACCGGCAGATCATGCTGGTGATCGTCGGACTCATGGCGGGCATGTTCCTCTCCTCCCTCAACCAGACCGTGGTCGGCACCGCGATGAAGACCATCGCCGACGACCTGCAGGGGCTCAGCCTGCAGGCCTGGGTCACCACGGCGTTCCTCATCGTCTCGACCGTGTCGACGCCGATCTACGGCAAGCTCAGCGACATCTTCGGTCGGCGGCCGCTGTTCATCATCGCGATCGTGCTCTTCCTGATCGGCTCCGTCATGAGCGGCTTCGCGCAGGACATGTACCAGCTCGCCGGCTTCCGCGCCGTGCAGGGACTCGGTGCCGGCGGCCTCATGGCGCTGCCGCTCACGATCATGGGCGACATCCTCGCCCCCCGCGAGCGCGCCAAGTACCAGGGCTACTTCCTCGCCGTCTTCGGCGTCTCCAGCGTGATCGGCCCGCTCGTCGGCGGCCTGCTCTCCGGCGTCGACGAGATCCTCTTCATCGACGGCTGGCGCTGGGTCTTCCTCATCAACCTGCCGATCGGCCTGGCCGCGCTCGCGGTGGTCATGAAGTTCCTGCACCTGCCGCACACTCACCGCGCCGTGCGCATCGACTGGTGGGGCGCCGCCCTCGTGATGCTCACCGTCGTCTCGCTCATCCTCGTGGCCGAGCAGGGCCGCGAGTGGGGCTGGACCTCGCCGCTGGCGATGCTCTGCTACGCCCTGACCGCGATCGGCCTCGTGCTCTTCATCGTCGTGGAGCGGCGGATGGGCACGGATGCGCTGATCCCGCTCTCGCTGTTCCGCTCGTCGACCTTCAGCATGGCCACCGTGCTCAGCGTGCTCGTCGGCTTCGGCATGTTCAGCGTGATGATGATGATCCCGCTCTACCTGCAGCTCGTCGATGGAGCGACCCCCACCGAGTCGGGCTGGCTCATGCTGCCGATGATCGGCGGCCTCATGCTCTCGTCGATCGTGAGCGGTCAGATCATCGCCCGCACCGGCAAGTACAAGATCTTCCCGATCCTCGGCACGGCGTTCCTCTCGGGCGCGTACTTCTTCCTCACCTTCTCGAGCTACGACAAGCCGGTCGGGTTCACGATGATCGGCATGGCGCTCGCCGGCCTCGGCCTGGGCCAGCTCATGCAGACGCTCACCATCGCGAGCCAGAACTCGGTGCACGTGCGCGACATGGGCGTGGCCACCTCGGCGGCCACCTTCTTCCGCCAGATCGGCGGCACGCTCGGCACGGCCGTGGTGTTCTCGGTGCTCTTCGGACGCCTGCCCACGACACTGGCGGCGGCGTTCACCTCGTCGACGCACGCCGACTCCCTCGCCGCGGCGCTGCAGGACCCGGAGGTGCTCGCCGACCCGGCCAACGCCGCGATCCTGCAGCTGCTGCAGGGCGGCGCCTCCTCGGCGGGCGGCGCGCTGAACGGCGACACGTCGTTCCTGATCGGGGCGGACCCGCGGCTCACCGCGCCGTTCCTCGACGGCTTCGCGCAGGCCACCACGGCGGTCTACTGGATCGGCCTGGCCGTGATCCTGGTCGCCTTCGTGCTGAGCTTCTTCCTCAAGGCCACGCCGCTGCGCGCGAAGTCGGCCATCCAGGAGGCCGCGGACGACCGCGCCGCCGAGGCTGCTGCGGCCGCGAGCGCCTCCGGGGCCGCCGGTTCGGTCGCCCCCGCCGGCTCGCCCACCGAGGCCGAGGTCGATGCGCGTCTGGAGGCCGCCGCGGCGAGCGTCGGCACGGGCACCATCCCGACCGCCGCACCGACCGAGCACGACCGGCGCTGAGCGCGCGGCGCCCTCGACGCCCGGCACGAGGCGGTCGCACCCTGCGGGGTGCGAC
>JASCOA010000126.1 GCA_029959365.1 Microbacteriaceae bacterium PS02343
CGGCGGACGGGCCCGCCCCCCGGGCCCCGGCCCCCCCCGGGGTGTGGGGGGCGGGGCGCGGGCCCGGTCGGGACGGCCGGAGGGGCCGGGGCGACCTGCCGTCGCCTCGACCCCTCCGTGCTCATGATGCGTGCAGCTTACGCGGTGACCGCAGCAGCCGTGCGGCGGCGCCGAGCGACCACGAGGGCGGCGCCGAGCGCGATCACGAGGAGGGCGCCACCGCCGGTCGCGAACAGCACCGGGCCGTTACCACCGGTGAAGGGCAGGGCCCAGGTCGGCAGCTGCTGGTTGTGCGGCAGCTCGGCGTAGTACGTGGTGGTCGTGCCGGCGCCGGTGGTCGGGATGTTCAGCGTCGGGAGCTCGAAGCCGGCCGGAGCGGTGGTCTCCTTGACCACGTAGGTGCCCGAGTTCAGCACCGGGAAGGTGTACTGGCCGTTGGCGTCGGTGGTCCAGGTCGAGGTGCCGTTGACGATGATCTTGTTCGTGCCGGCCTGCGCGTCGGCCTGCGACGGGTAGAGCTCGAACGAGGCGTTCGCGAGGGGCGACTTCGTCGTGGAGCCGTTGGCGTCGGTGACGGGCGAGTACGTGAAGAACTGGAACGACGCGACCGTGCCGGTGGCCGACGTGGTGTTCGTCGTGGCCGGGCTGTTCGAGACCTTGATCGTGCTGCTGGCGTTGTTGGTGATGGTGCCGGCCGGGGTGGTGGCGGTGGGGACGGCGATCGCCTTGGTGAGGACGTTCAGGGAGACGGTGCCGCCCTTGTTCGCCGCGAGCTTGGTGTAACCCGAGGCGGTGAAGGCGAGCGTGAGGGTCTTGCCGTCGGTGCTCTTGACGACCGTGTAGTCGGTACCAGCGGTGAGCGTGAACGCGGCGCCAGCCGCGTTGGTCGCGGTCACGGTGCCGCCGGCGGCCACGCCGGAGGGCTGGTCGTTCGTGAGGAACTTCAGGAATGCGGTGTCGATCGAGTCGACGACGGTGAAGTTCTCGAAGCTGTCGGCGGCGGCGATCTGCGGGATGCGGGCCGCGACGGTCCAGCGCTGCAGATCGGCGTTGAGCGCCTCGGGGGTGCCCGCGGTGGCGGGGACGCGGGTCTTGGTGAGGTCCGTGGTCGAGTTCTTCGGGTACACGTGCACGTCGTAGACCCAGGTGTTCGACGGGGTGCCGGCCTTACCGGTGGCGGTCGGGACCGTCACGAGGAACGGAGCGGTGCGGTCGGCGACCTTGGTGCCCGCTGCGGTCTCCTGCACGAGGTAGGCGCCGATGGGCAGGTTGTTGAAGACGGCCTCGCCGGCGGCGTTGGTCACGACGGTGCTCGCGGCGCCCAGGGTGCGGCTGGCGGCCTGCGACGCGGTGAGGTTCTGGACGGTGGTCCAGCCCGCGTTGGTGTTGAGGTCGATGTCGGTGATCTGCTGCACCTGGAAGGTGACGCCCGACAGCGGGTTGCCCAGCGCCGAGAGGTTCGAGGCTCCGGTGATCTTCTGACCGGTGCCGGCGACGTTGCCGTTGGTGGCCGTGCGCTCGTGCTTGTGGATCGTGAGGGTGCGGGTCTGCGAGGCGTCGATGTTGGCGCCGGCGGCGGAGGCCGGCACGGCCGAGCCGAAGATCGCGAGCGCGCCGATGGCGACGGCGCCCAGGGTGGCTGCCGCGCGGGCGGCGAAGGTCTTGCGGGACATGGGATTCCCCTTCAGGGTTCGGGTGGTGGTGAAGCGGTGATGTTCTTGGCGGAGCGGGGTTCGTGCTGGTGCTGATCGGGTCAAGCGGTGCTCCTCCGTCGTCCGCGCGAGCCGTGCAGCACGGCCGCGCTCAGGGCGAGGAGCAGGATGAGCGCGCCGGCGATCATGAAGGCGTCGGTGCTCATCCCTCCCGTCAACGGCAGCACCACTCCGGGGATCGGTGCGTTGACGAAGCGGTAGACGGCGCTCTGACCGGCTGCTGGAGCCGTGATCGAGGCCGAGTTCACGGTGACCCAGTTGCCGTTCACGAGCTGCTCGAGGCGGAGCTCCTGGTAGGCGACCCTGCTGGTCTGGTCGGTCAGCGCCTCGGTCAGCGTGTAACCGTGGCCGGGGCGGACCTCGATGGTGCTCGCCGCGTTGCCGTTGGCGGCCGAGGAGTACTCGGCGCCGACTTTCGACTGGGCGCTGAGGCCCGTGAAGGCGTTCGGCGTCGCGGTGATCGTCCAGTTCTTGGCCTCGAAGCCGGTCTGCGGGTCGATGACGTTCTTGAGGATCGTCAGCCCGGCCGTGCTGTTGGTCACCGTGCAGGTGACGGACGAGCCCGGAGCGATGGTCGCATCGCCGTCGGCGCTCACGGCGACGGACTTGCCCGCCCCATCCACGCAGCTCCACGATCCGACCTGCACGTAGCTCGCGGTGCCACCGGTCTGAGCGAGGCGGTACGGGACTCCGGCCGAGATCGTCTTCGCCGTGGTCGCCGCGGTGCCGGTCTTGCCCGACGGACCGGTGATCGCCGTCGATGGCCCGGTCGCCGAGATCGTCCAGGCGTCGGCGGAGGCCGAACCGAAGCCGACCTTGTCCACGATCGTCAGCGTCGCGACGGGTCGGTTGGTGAAGGAGCAGTCGACGGTCGAGCTGCTCGCGACATTGGCGATGCTGGCGCTGATCGTCGATCCGGAGGTCGTGGCGGTCGCCGTTCGGCTGGCGCCGTTGACCGTGCAGGCGAGGCCGACGAACTGGAACCCGGCCTGCTGCACTTCGGAGACCGTGACGGTCGCGGCGGCGCTACCGGTCGAGCTGTAGAGCACGGTCCAGCTGGCCGACCCGTCGGCGCCGGTCTGCTGCTGGGTCTGGTCGGCGGGCAGCACCGTGGTCGATCCCGTCGTACCGGTCGACGTGGCGCCGACCGTCCAGCCGGCCTTCGGCGAGGTCGCACCGGTCGCCGGATCGACGACGAGCTTCGAGACCTTGACGGTCGTCGCGGGCTTCGGCGAGTTGAAGAAGGTGCAGGTCACCCCGACGCCGAGGCTGTTCGGCATGGTCACGGAGCCCGATGTCGCCGCGCCGGTGGCGATGCGCACGCCGCCCGCCCAGCACTCGTAGACGGCCGTGTAGGAGGCGAGCGCTCCGTTGCCGGCCGCCTTGGCCTCGGAGATCGTCAGCGTCGAGCCGACGACCGCCGGGTACGGCCCGACCTGGGAGGCCTGGCGGCCGGTCGTGGAGCCGCTCGTCGTCGCCATGGAGGTGACCGAGGCGCCGTTGGCCAGGCTCAGCGTGAACTGGTCTCCGGACGCCACGCGGCCGACGATGTTCTTCTGCACCGTGATGGTCGACGGAGAGGCGCAGCTGGCGAGATCGACCGAGTCGTTGGAGGCGATGCGGGGGCTGCTCGCGATGCGCTTCCACGTGGTCGCGTCGAACTCGTACAGGGAGCTGGCGTTGCCGAGGTAGACGGTGCCGCGCGGTGAGAAGGCGATGCCGTTGACCTCGTTGAGCGAGCTGCCCGAGTCGAAGCCGGAGAGGGTGGCCGTGTTCGAGATGCTGGCGGTCATGGCGCCGCCGTTCGCGCCGGCGAAGTTGGCAGCGGTGACCGAGAAGACCGCGACCTGGTTGCCCGACGAGCCGCTCTGCGAGCCGATCACGTAGAGGTTGCCGTTGGCGTCGAAGGCCATGTCGCCGTTGCCGACCGGCGCGGTGCCCGTGGCGATGTAGCCGAGGTAGGCGAACGAGTTGCTCGACTCCGTGTAGCTCCAGACGTAGAAGCGCGAGCCGTTGTACTTGCCGAAGACGTAGCGACCGCTGCTGAGGTCGACCGCGCCCGCCACCAGGGAGCCTGCGATCTCGGTACCGCTGCCGTCCCTCGTCTGGAACGTGGTGCCGTTCAGCACCGAGGCGCCGGAGGCCGGCGAGTACTTGAAGATGCCGCTGACATCCGTCGTGTCGCTGGTGCGGATGAGGCCGTAGGCGGCGGACCCGTTCGCGGCGATGCCGAGCGCGTTCACTCCGGAGATGTTCGATGCGCCGGCGTACAGCGTCGTCGTCGTTCCGGTCACGGCATCCGCCTGGACGAAGTTGCCGTTGGCCGCGACGGAGTAGAAGTGGTTCGAATCGCAGAGCAGCGTGGCGGTGCGCGGAGTGTTCGTGAAGGTGCAGACGATGTCAACGCCCTTCTCGTCGGGCACGGTGATGCTCGCGGAGGTGCCGTCGCCGGCGGCGATGACCGTGTCATCGCGCACGCATTCGTAGCTGCTGCCGTAGCTGAGCCCGGCGCCGCTCGTCGGCGACTCCGCAATCGTGTACGTGCCGCCCGGCTGGACCTCCGACTTGACCTTCGCAGTCTGGATGCCGGTGACGGAGCCGGAGGTCGTGGCGGTGCTCACGAGCGCAGAACCGTTGCGCAGGCTCAGGGTGAACTGGTCGCTGCTGGCCGAGCGCGCGACGATGTTCTTCTGGATCGTGAGCGTCGTCGGCGCATCGACCGTGAGCGTCGTGCTCTGCGGAGCGAGCAGCGAGGAGTTGACGATGTTGGCCGGACCGTCCGTGTAGGTTCCCGGGGCTGCGGCGACGACGTCGACGGAGACGGTGCACTGCGCGGCGCCGGCGGCGAAGTCGGCGCCCGTGATGCGCACCGTGCTGGTTCCGGCGGCTGCCGTCGTCGAGTACGCGGTGCCGGTCGTGTTCGAGCACGTGCTCGTGATGTTCGGTGTCTGCGCGACCGCGAGGCCGGACGGCAGCGTGTTGGTGAAGCCCCAGTCGGTCTTGGCGGCGAGCTCGCTCGTGTTGGTGATCGTGAAGGTGAGCGTGGTCGGCGTGCCGCTCGTCGTGCTCGCCTGCTCGAAGGACAGGTCCAGGGCCGGCGTAGCGTCCACGAGCCGCAGGTTGTCGACGGCGATGTCGTTGCCCTCGGTGGCACCGGTCTGGTTGCGCACCACGAAGCGAGCGGCGGCGACCTGCGCGGCGGTGAGCTGCATCGAGCCGTCCGCGCTGAAGCGTCCCGCGCGCACCGCGGTGCCACCGCTGCCCCAGGGGTTGCTGATCGTGACGTTCGACGAGGTGGGCGGGACCGCGGAGGCGTAGTAGTTCGAGTTCGAGCAGGCGCGGATCGGCGAGGCGGTGACCTTGCGCTCGGTACCGTCGACCGTCATGAGGAGGTCCAGACGGGAGTTGTTGGCGCCGCTGGCGTAGGCGCACGAGGCCTCGGCCACGTCGATGGTGGCGGTGTAGTACCGCGTGCCGGCCGCGGCGTAACCGGTCGCAGCGCTCTGCAGCAGCACGAGGTTGTTGCCGCCAGCCACCGAGGTGGTCCAGCCGGTGACCGCGTGGTTGGCCTTCGTGCTCGCGGTCGACGTCGACGTCGTCGCGGTGCCCTCGGACGTCGCGCCGGGCGCCCCGGCTGCGACCTGGCCCAGGACATCGGCGAGGCGGCGCACGTTCATCTGCGACTGGGAGGCGTTGTTGTTGCTGCAGAGTCCCGTGGGGAAGTTGCCGCTGGCGCTGCTGACCGGGAGGTTCGCGTTGTAGTTGGTGACGACGCCGTTGCAGTTGGCCGTGTTCACCCAGAAGGCGTCCGCGGAGTAGGCGGCGCCGGACGCGCTGCGGTAGTCCACCACGCTGGTCGGGGTGGTGCCGACGCCGTTCTCGAAGCTCTCGGACCAGATCTCCACGGGAGCCGCGGCGGCGATCGCGTCAGCGGCGTCGGCCTTCGGCTGGAGGAAGGAGACCGCACCGATGCCCGCGAAGGTCGCAGCGAGGACCGCGACGACGGTCAGCAGCTGCACGCACTGCTTGACGGTCGCCTTCGCGCGCCTCTTCGCCTTCATGGTCCGGGATCTCCTGGTGGTCGGGAGGCGATCCGTCCGTTCCTCAAGATCCGATCCGAGGTCCTTCTGCATCGCCGTGGTGTTCAGCGGTGGACAAGGTACGTACCCCGACGCGGCAGGTGCAAACGGAATCGAGCCCCCCGTTCGGGAGCGCGATGCCCCCTTGCGCCGGTTCGGCAACGGTGAACGACGATCGAGGTCTATCTCGGCAACAGTTGATGTGCAAATGGCGGATTCCGCGTGCAGTAGGTGCTCTCGTTGTCACGCAAAAGGGGGCCTCTCCCCCGCGTTTGCAGGGATCTTGCGCCTCAAGGACACGCGCAAGTCCGATGCTCCACCTCAAGGAAGCCTCAAGATGCGGTTGCGCCCGATTGCGCGGATCGGGGGTGCGCATCGTCGGCTGCTCGCTCCACGGGCACGCATGCGCCCCCGGGTCCGGTGTACCCCGTGCAGCGCTGCACTCGCTCTCGACCGTTCCCATCGGAGGACGCCTGCAGAGACCGCGAGGTAGCCGCCGCAACGCGAAGAGGGCCGAGACGGAGCGTTCGCTCCATCCCGGCCCTCTCCCCCTGTGGGGCGCCTCGAGGGCGCTCGGCCAGCGCCAGGCGCTCCGGGGAACGACGAAGGGGCCGGGCCCGAAGGCCCGACCCCTTGTCGGTGAGTCCTGGAAGGGACTTACTTGATGATCTTCGTCACCGTACCGGCGCCGACCGTACGACCACCCTCACGGATGGCGAAACGGAGGCCCTCCTCCATGGCGATCGGCTGGATGAGCTCGACCGACATCTCGGTGGTGTCGCCGGGCATGACCATCTCGGTGCCCTCGGGCAGCGTGATGACGCCGGTGACGTCCGTGGTACGGAAGTAGAACTGCGGGCGGTAGTTCGTGAAGAACGGGTTGTGACGGCCGCCCTCGTCCTTCGAGAGGATGTACGCGTTGCCCTCGAAGTTCGTGTGCGGGGTGATCGAACCCGGCTTCACGACGACCTGGCCGCGCTCGACGTCCTCGCGCTTGGTGCCGCGGAGCAGGAGACCGCAGTTCTCGCCGGCCCAGGCCTCGTCGAGCTGCTTGTGGAACATCTCGATACCCGTGACCGTGGTCTTCTGCGCCGGGCGGATGCCGACGATCTCGACCTCGGAGTTGATCGCGAGGGTGCCACGCTCGGCGCGGCCCGTCACGACGGTGCCACGACCGGTGATCGTGAAGACGTCCTCGATCGGCATGAGGAACGGCTTGTCACGGTCACGCACGGGGTCCGGAACCGAGTTGTCGACGGCCTCCATGAGATCGAGGACCGACTGGGTCCACTTCTCGTCGCCCTCGAGGGCCTTGAGGCCCGAGACGCGCACGATGGGCGCGTCCTCGTCGAACTCCTGGCCGGCGAGCAGGTCGCGGACCTCGAGCTCGACGAGCTCCAGGATCTCCTCGTCATCCACCATATCGGCCTTGTTCAGGGCGACGAGCAGGTAGGGGACGCCGACCTGACGCGCGAGCAGCACGTGCTCGCGGGTCTGGGCCATCGGGCCGTCGGTCGCCGCGACCACGAGGATCGCGCCGTCCATCTGCGCCGCACCGGTGATCATGTTCTTGATGTAGTCGGCGTGACCCGGGGCGTCGACGTGCGCGTAGTGGCGCTTCGGAGTCTCGTACTCGACGTGCGAGATGTTGATCGTGATACCACGCTGGCGCTCTTCCGGCGCCGAGTCGATCGAGGCGAAGTCGCGCTGCACGTTGGTCGCGGACGGGTACTTGTCAGCAAGCACCTTCGAGATCGCGGCCGTGAGCGTGGTCTTGCCGTGGTCGACGTGACCGATCGTTCCGATGTTGACGTGGTCCTTGGTCCGCTCGAACTTGGCCTTCGCCACTGTGGGTCCTCCTCAGGACTCGGTCGCGGCGGGCCCCGGGGTCTTCCCGGGCCGCCCCTGGGTTGGGTTCGGCGGTTTGTTAAAGGCGTGTGAGCCCGAGCGGA
>JASCOA010000127.1 GCA_029959365.1 Microbacteriaceae bacterium PS02343
GGGGGGGGGGCCCGGCGGGGGGGGGCGGAGGCGGGGGGCATGCGGGGGCCGCGCGCGGGCCGGGCCGGGGGCGGGGCCCCGGGACCGGCTCGATGGTCAGTCGACCTCGTAGCCGAGGTTGTTCATGTCGGCGACGACGTTCGCCTGCAGCTCGACGAGCGCGTCGCGGAACGGGGTGCCGCGGCTCACCGCCGCGCTGAAGATGTCGTTGAACGCGCTGTTCGCCGCGGCCGTGTTCGGGCCGAAGGTGACGGGCACGATCTCGTCGTCGATCTCGCCGGCGAGGTCGAAGAAGCCCTCGGGCTCTGCCAGCACGGGCGAGACCGAGTCGCGCAGGGCGGGCAGCTCGCGGCCGGCCAGGTTGGCGGGCCAGATGCTGGCGTTCTCGATGTACGCGTTGATCGCGTCCTCGTGGTTGTTCAGCCAGATCGCGAACTCACGGGCCTGCTCGGGGTGCTCGGTGGCGGTGGTCACGATGGTGCCGCTGCCGCCGACGACGCCGGAGATCTGCTCCCCCGCCTCCCATTGCGGGATCCGCACCGCGCCCCAGAGCCCGGTCGTGTCGGGGGCGTTCTGCGCGATGAGCGGCGGCGCCCAGACGGCGCTGATCCAGCTGGCCAGGGTGCCGTTGGCGATCGCGGCCTGCCACTCGGGGGTGTTGGTCTTGAAGGTGGCGAGCACGCCCTCGTCGACGAGGCCGTTCCAGTAGTCGGCCACCTGCTGCGAGGCGTCGCTGTCGATGTCGACCGACCACTGCCCGCCGTCGAGCGACCACCACTCGGCGCCGGCCTGCTGGCTGAGCGCGTTGAACACCTGCGCGTCGTTCGGCGCGAAGGTCGACAGGTAGGTGCCGGGCGCGGCGGCGGCGAGGTCGCGGGCGGCCTGGGCGTACTCGTCCCAGGTGGTGGGCACCTCGATGCCGTGCTGCTCGAAGACGTCGGTGCGGTAGTAGAGGAACATCGGCCCGGTGCCCTGCGGCACGGCGTAGCTGACCCCGTCAAAGGTGGTCAGCTCGAGCGCGGCGGGGGCGACCTGGTCCTGGTACGGCTCCATCGCATCCGTGACGTCGGCGGCGATCTCGTTGACGATCAGGTTCGGCAGGTTCTCGTAGGTGGTGTTCGAGAGGTCGGGCAGGTCGCCGGCCTCCTTCGCCGCCGACAGCTTGGCGACGATGTCGGCGCCGCCGGTGGAGGTGTTGACCTCGACCTGGATGTCGGGGTTCTCGTCGTTCCAGAGTGCGACGATCTTCTCGATGCCGGGCGCCCACGACCAGTAGCGCAGCGTGACGGGGCCGTCGCTCTCGGCGGGCTGCGCAGCGCAGCCGGCGAGGGCGCCGATGGTGAGAGCGGATGCGGCGGTGATGGCCGCGATCCGGCGCAGGGACCTCATATGCAGACTCCTTCGTATGCAAGCCGGCTCGAGCGTCGGTGCTCGATTTACCGGTAAATTCTGTGATTTACCGGTAAATTACGGGTTCGAGCGGATGCGCGCAAGGGGTCGGGCGGAATCAGTCGCGAACCGGGCCGGTCGACGCGCGCACCGCGAGCGTCCGCTCGCCCTGCGGCACGGGCTCGGCATCGGGGTCGCGGATCATCGCGATGAGCGACTCCGCGGCGGCCCGCCCGGTGCCCTCGAAGTCGATGTGCACGGTCGTGAGCGGCGGCTGGAAGTACCCGGCCTCGGGGATGTCGTCGATGCCGGCCACGCTCACGTCGTCGGGCACCCGTACGCCCCGCTCGGCCAGCGCGCGCAGCACGCCGAGCGCCATGCGGTCGTTCGCGACGAACACCGCGGTCACCCCATCGAGGTCGAGCCGCAGGCCCGCCTCGTAGCCCGAGCGCGCCGACCAGTCGCCGGTCTGCACCGGCTGCGGGGGCACCCCGTGCTCGGCCAGCAGGCCGGCCCAGGCGTCGTGCCGGTGCCGGGCGCTGTCCCAGGCCCGCGGGCCGCCGACGTGCGCGATGCGGCGGTGCCCCAGCTCGAGCAGGTGCCCGACCACGAGGGCGGCGGCGCGGCTGCGGCCGGCCTCGTCCTCCTCCGTGCGCTGATCGAGGTGCACGGGCATGCGGAACACGCTGCGCTCGAGCGCATCGCGCACCGGCTGCGTCGGCGAGGTGGCGAGCAGACCGGCGACGTCCATGGCGTTGATCGCGTCGAGGCGCCGCGCGATCTCGTCGACGTCGCCGAGCGGGTCGACCGAGACGATCTCGAGGGTGTAGCCCTCGCGCCGGGCGACCTCGTCGATGCCCTTGAGCACCTTGGCCGTGCTCGCCTCGAAGCTCTCGTAACCCACCACCCCGAGCCGTGCCCGCTTCGAGTTGGCCAGCTCGCGGGCCACGACGCTGGGGCGGTAGTCGAGCTCGGCGAGCGCCTTGCGCACCCGCTCGATCGTGTCCTCGCGGATGCCGGGCACCTCGCGCAGCACGCGCGACACCGACTGATGCGAGACCCCCGCACGCTTGGCGACGTCGTAGATCGTCGCCGGTCTCATCCGCTCAGGCACGGATCGGCGCTCCCGTCGCGACGTCGAGCGCCGACTCCAGCATCGCGATCGCGCCGGCGTCGTCGCCGCGCCAGCCGAACTTGGCGCCGAGCAGCACGCCCTCGCCGGCCGCGTCGATCGCCGAGCGGATGCGCTCCGCCGTCAGCAGCGATTCCGGAGCGGATGCGGTCGGCGGCAGATGCGCATCGGACCAGGGCCGCCCGAACGCGCCGTCCGCATCGGCCGCGCCGGAGAGCACGAGCGCGCGCAGCACGCCGGCGGCGCGGGCGGCCGCGAGGTGCCGTGTCACCGCATCCGGATCGCGCAGCTCGATGGCCGAGCGCCCCCAGTTGATCGCGACGCCCACCCCGACCTCGGCGGCGACCGTCAGCTCGTCGTCGAGCGGCAGGAAGCCCTTGGCGGGCTCACGCCCGGGCTGCGGAGCATCGACGTGCTCGAGCAGCAGCTCGGCGGCGCCGCGGTCCTCGCCCAGCAGCTGCTCCAGCGAGCGCCGCAGCGACGCGGCCGAGCCGCCGCGCGGCGCGGAGTGCAGCAGCACGGCGGCCACGCGGCCGCTCCCCCAGCGCTGCTCGATGGCGCGCACTGCGGCCAGCTGCTCGCGCGCGGTGGCGATGGCGGCAGCGCGCATCCGCTCGTCCGTCGCGGCCAGACCGCGGCCGGGCTCGTCGGCGAGCGCGCGCATCGTGGCGGGGATGCCGGTGATCTGCAGGCGCCACTGCGGCGCGGCGGCGAGCACACGGTCGGCCAGCGCGAGCGTGTCGGCGAGGCCGAGCCAGGGCAGCTCGACGCCGGCGACGCCGGGATGGGCGATCAACGCCTCGCGCACCGCGACCGGGTCGCGCAGCGCCGGGTCGAGCGGGTAGAGCCCCAGGAAGACCGCGCCGGGAGCGGCGCGAACGGCATCGTCGGTCATGCGGCCTCCCGGCGTCAGGTGCGCCAGGATTTTACCGGTAACCGGCCCGATGGGGGAAGCGGTTACTCGGCCGGCACCGCGACGTCGAGTACGACGAGCTCGCAGTGGTCGCACCACCAGTAGGGGTGGCTGTTCGACCCCTCGAGCGCGAGCGCCTGCAGGCAGTTCGGGCAGTTGGGGGCGGCGACGTACATGCGCGTAACGCTACGCGGGGCACGCTTCGCGGCCGGGCGCTCGCACGTGCCGCCCAGTGAGCGAGCACCCGCGGCCCGGTGGACGGGCAGCGGGCATGGAGAAGCCCTCCCCCGGCACCCCTACCGCGGGAGGGCTGAAGCGGCGCGCCCGGCGCCGCCGCCCAGAGCACGGGCGCCATCCGTGGCGCCCGCGCGGTCGATGCCCCTAAGCCGAGAGCGCGGTGCCCCGCTGGCGCTCCTGCTCGTACGGGGTCGGGTCGAGGCTGAGGCGCAGGCCCACGAGGGCCACGAGCCGGCGGTGCTTGTGCACCGGGTCGATGCGGAAGGCGCTGTAGCGGTCGAGGTAGGAGTCGACCAGCAGGTGGTCGGCCACGGTCTCGCGCGAGGCATCGGCCGGGGCGTCGATGACCGAGCGGGCGAGCAGGTTGCGGTGCTCGTCGGCGATCTCGATCACCATCGTGGTGGAGCCGTCGTGGCCGGGGCGGCTGTACACGGAGGCGCTGTGGGCGCGCTCGGCGACGGTGCGCAGCATGTTCTGCAGCGTGGGCACCTCGCTGACCGACGACGTGCGGTAGAGGCTCACAGCGAGACCCCCGCGACGATGGCGACGAGGCTGAGCGCGGCGGCGCCGGCGACGACCAGGTTGATCAGGAACGAGGCGTGGTCGCCCGCAGCGAGCTGCTCGAACTCGTCGAGCTCTCGGGGGCTGGTCTGCACGGTGATGGACACGATGCTCTCCTTCGGTGCGGCAGGTCGTGATGTTCGTTGTGTGAACGAGTATGGCACACTTGACTAGCTTGTCTAGCAAATCGATTCGCTAACATTCTCAGACATCTGACGGGAAACCGCAGTCCAACGGCGCATTTGCGCTGAGTGGACACCCCGAAGTGGTCACACAGACTCGCTAGACAACCTTATTACCTCATCGAACCATCGCATCCGGAAGGAACGCTCCATGACCCTGCACGATGCATCCGCTCGTCCCGCCGCCGCCGAGCGCAGCAGCACCGCCCACCCCACCCTGGGCCGCACGTCCGAGGCCGCGCTCATCCCGCTCTCGCTCTCGCTCTACGAAGTGGTGCTCAACGACCGCCCGATCGGCTATCTCGAGGCCGCGGGGCCCATCTGGGTGGCCCTGAGCGGCACGCCCTACGGCTTCGCCGTGGAGGCCGGTCAGCACCGCAACCTCACCGCCGCCCTGCGCATCCTCACCAACCCCTGACCCCGTGATGCGCTCGACGATCGAACGGACCACCCAGCACGGCGCCTTCGACGCCGTCGAGCGTCTGCGCCGTGCGGAGTCGAGGCTCGCGCGCCGCCGGCAGAACTCCTGCGGGCCCGGCGAGACCGACCGCAGCGCGATGCGCTTCGTGCTCGAGCGAGCGGACGAGGGCGTCGACGTGACGCCCACGGACCTCGCCCGGTTCCTCGACATCTCGACCGCCTCCGTCACCGCGCTGCTCGACCGGCTGCGCGGCGGCGGCATGGTCGAGCTGCGCGAGCACCCCTCCGACCGCCGCAAGAAGGTCGTGCGCCCCGTCGACCGCAGCGACGACCCCGACGTGATCGACCCGCTCACGGCGTCGATCCGCGAGCTCAGCGAGCAGCTGGACGATCGCGACGCCCATCTCGTGCACGCCTTCCTCGATCAGGTCTCGGACATCGTGACCCAGGAGTGCGAGCGGTGAGCGACCGCGAGGTGCGACTGCCGCCGCTCGACGGCCCCGTCGCCGAGCCGACCCAGCAGATCGACATGGACGCCGAGGTCGGCTTCCTCGCGCTCTGAGCGGATGCGGTTGTCATCGCCGGACAACAACGGATCGACGGATTCGTGCACGTCGGTGACAGGGCCGCGAGCGGCGCGCCAATAGGCTGAACCCCATGCCCCGTATCACCAAGGTCCTCATCGCCAACCGTGGCGAGATCGCCGTACGCGTCATCCGCGCCGCCCGTGACAGCGGCATCGCCTCCGTCGCCGTCTACGCCGACCAGGATCGCGACGCCCGCCACGTGAAGCTGGCCGACGAGGCCTACGCGCTGAACGGTTCCACGAGCGCCGAGACCTACCTCGTCATCGACAAGATCCTCTCGGTGGCCCGCAAGAGCGGCGCCGACGCCGTGCACCCGGGCTACGGCTTCCTCGCCGAGAACGCCGACTTCGCCCGCCAGGTGATCGCCGCCGGGCTCGTCTGGATCGGCCCCTCCCCCGAGGCGATCGAGCAGCTCGGCGACAAGGTCAGCGCGCGCCACATCGCCGAGAAGGCCGGCGCCCCGCTGGCCCCCGGCACCCTGAACCCGGTGGCGGATGCGGATGAGGTGCTCGCCTTCGTCGACGTGCACGGTCTGCCCGTGGCCATCAAGGCGGCCTTCGGCGGCGGCGGCCGCGGCCTCAAGGTCGCCCGCGAGCGCGACGAGGTGGCCGAGCTCTTCGAGAGCGCCACCCGCGAGGCGGTGGCCGCCTTCGGCCGCGGCGAGTGCTTCGTCGAGAAGTACCTCGACCAGCCGCGCCACGTCGAGACCCAGTGCCTGGCGGATGCGTACGGCAACGTCGTCGTCATCAGCACCCGCGACTGCTCGCTGCAGCGCCGCCACCAGAAGCTCGTCGAGGAGGCGCCCGCGCCGTTCCTCACCGAGGCGCAGACCGAGGCGCTGTACAGCGCGTCGAAGGCGATCCTCAAGCAGGTCGGCTACGTGGGCGCCGGCACCTGCGAGTTCCTCATCGGCAAGGACGGCACGGTCTCGTTCCTCGAGGTCAACACCCGCCTGCAGGTGGAGCACCCCGTCAGCGAGGAGGTCACCGGTATCGACCTCGTGCGCGAGCAGTTCCGTCTCGCCGAGGGCGAGCAGATCGGCTACGGCGACCCCGTCGCGCACGGCCACAGCTTCGAGTTCCGCATCAACGGCGAGGACCCGGGCACCAACTTCTTCCCGATGCCCGGCCCGGTGCAGTCGCTGCGCCTGCCCGGTGGCCCGGGCGTGCGCGTCGACAGCGGCGTCACCACCGGCGACGTCATCAGCGGCGCCTTCGACTCGCTGCTGGCCAAGCTGATCGTCACCGGCGGCACCCGCGAGGAGGCGCTGCAGCGCGCCGCGCGCGCCCTCGACGAGTTCGAGGTGGCCGGCCTGCCGACCGTGCTGCCCTTCCACCGCAAGGTCGTGCGCGACGAGGCCTTCGCCCCGAAGGACGGCAAGCCGTTCAGCGTCTACACCCGGTGGATCGAGACCGAGTTCGTCAACGACATCCCCGCCTGGGACGGCTCGCTCGCCGGCGCCCCCGAGGCCGAGGAGTCCGGCCGGCAGAGCGTAGTCGTCGAGGTCGGCGGCAAGCGCCTCGAGGTGAGCCTGCCCGCCAAGATCCTCGCCACCGCCCAGGGCAGCTCCGTCGCCGCCCCCGCGCGCCGCTCGGGCGCCGCGGTCTCGGCCGCGAAGAGCGGCAACTCGGTGACCAGCCCGATGCAGGCCACGATCGTGAAGCTCGCGGTCGCCGAGGGCGACGCCGTCGTCAAGGGCGACCTGCTGCTCGTGCTCGAGGCCATGAAGATGGAGCAGCCCATCACCGCCCACAAGGACGGCACGGTCGGCTCGCTCGACGCGACGGTCGGCACCACGGTGTCCGCCGGGCACCAGCTGCTCAGCATCAACTAAGTCGCATTCCACGAACGCCCCGCAGCTCACGAGCTGCGGGGCGTTCGTCGTCCGTTCACCAGCTGAACGAAGCCCCGGCGTCTCGTCGGGGGCGGTCTCTTATAAACAAATTACCCTGCCGCCGCACCAAGCAGGGGG
>JASCOA010000128.1 GCA_029959365.1 Microbacteriaceae bacterium PS02343
CCGATCCTGCGCGCCGACCAGGACCGCGGGCGCTGGGACCGCGCGCAGATCGGCCGGGGCCGCGCGGCCCTGGGCCGAGCGGATGCGCTGGGCCGCGGCCGCGGCGCCTACGGCCTGCAGGCCGCGATCGCCGCCTGCCACGCCTCCGCCGCCCGCTTCGAGGACACCGACTGGCACCGCATCGTGCTGCTCTACGAGGCGCTCGGCAACCTGACGCCCTCGCCGGTCGTCGACCTCAACCGAGCGGTCGCCGTGTCGATGGCGACCGGCCCGGCGACCGCGCTGAAGCTGGTCGACGAGCTGGCGGCATCCGGTTCGCTGCGCGGGTACCACCTGCTGCCGAGCGTGCGCGGCGAGCTGCTCGCGCAGCTGGGTCGAGCGGATGAGGCCCGCGCCGCCTTCGAGGAGGCGGCCCGCCTCACGGGCAACGACCGCGAGCGCTCGGTGCTGCTCGGCAAGGCCGCGGCCCAGGGCTGAGCTACGCCAGCAGCCGCTCGATCACGCCCGCGAGCTGCTTCGGCTGCTCGAGCATGGGCAGGTGCCCGCCGCCGACCGTGTCGGTGGCGGCGTCGAGCACCCGCGCGAAGCCGCGCTGCAGCTCGGGCGGCACGACCGGGTCGGCCGTGGTGAAGACGTAGGCGCGGCGCTCGGGCAGCACGAGGCGCTCGAGCGGGTCGCGGTAGACGCGTTCGGCGACGTCGACCGTCTCGGCGCGCAGGCGCGCAGCCGTCGCGCGGACGAGGCCGTCGTCGTACTTCGCGAGCGGCGGATGCACGCCCCGCCCCTTCACGGCCCGCTTCGCCGCGATGCTGGCCGGGAACGGCACCGTGTCGAGGTACGAGCGGCCCTGCCGCGGGAACACCGCGGCGATGCCGACGATCGCGGCGACGGACTCCGGGTCGAGCCGGGCCATCTCGGCCGCGATCACGCCGGCCGCGCCGTGCGCGACGATGCCGAAGCGACCCTCCGGGGCGAGATCGAAGGCGGCGACCGCCGCCGAGCGCAGGTCGTCGCCGAGCCCCGCGGGCACCGCGGTGCCGCCGCCGAGGCCGTCGCGCACGCCGTCCCAGATCCACGCGGGCAGGCCGGCGCCGGCGAGGAAGAGCAGGGGGATGCGCAGTGCCATGCTGGCCAGGCTATGGCCTCAGCGCACCGGCCGTTCGCTGAAGCCGGCCTTGACGGCTTGCGCGAAGGCGCCGGGCAGCGCGTCGAGGAACGCGTGCACGTCGTCGGCGGTCGTCGTGGCGCCGAGGCTCACGCGCACGGCGCCGCGCGCCTCCTCCTCGGGCAGGCCCATCGCGAGCAGCACGTGGCTCGTCTCGCTGACCCCCGCCTGGCAGGCCGATCCGGTCGAGATCGCGACGCCGGCCATGTCGAGCAGGAAGAGCATCGAGTCGCCCTGGGTGCCGGGGAAGGTGAAGTGCGCGTTGCCGGGCAGCCGCTCGATCACGTCGCCGCGGAAGGTGGCCTCGGGCACGACGCGAGAGACCCCGCGCACCAGGCGATGGCGCAGCTCGAGCAGGTCGTCCACATCGGGGTCGGCGGCGCGATCGGCGGCGACGGCGAAGGCCACCGCGGCCGCCGCGTCCTGGGTGCCGGAGCGCATCCGCCGCTGCTGACCGCCGCCGTGCAGCAGCGGCACCAGGGTGGCGTCGCGGGCGAGCACGAGCGCGCCGATGCCGACGGGCCCGCCGATCTTGTGCGCGCTCACGCTCATGGCAGCCAGGCCCGAGCCGTGGAAGCGCAGCGGCAGCTGGCCGTAGGCGGCCACGGCGTCGGCGTGCACGGGCACCCCGTGCTCCGCGGCGAGCGCCGCGGCCCGCTCGACCGGCTGGATCGTGCCGACCTCGTTGTTGGCCCACAGCAGCGTGAGCAGGGCGATGTCGTCGTGCGCGGCGAGGGCCGCCTCGAGGGCGTCCAAGCGGATGCGGCCGCGCCCGTCGAGCGGGATCCACTCGATGATCGCGCCCTCGGAGCGCTCCAGCCACTCGACCGTGTCCATCGTGGCGTGATGCTCGCCCTCGGGTACGAGGATGCGGCGCCCGTGCTCCTTGCGCGCCCAGAACAGGCCCTTGATCGCGAGGTTGATCGACTCGGTGCCGCCGGAGGTCAGCAGCACCTCGATCGCGTCGCAGCCCAGGGAGGCGGCGATCCGCTCGCGGGACTCCTCGAGCATCCGCTTCGCCTGCTGGCCCGGCGTGTGGATCGAGGCCGGGTTGCCGACCAGGCGCAGGGCCTCGGCGTAGGCGTCGATGGCCTCGGGCAGCATCGGCGTGGTCGCCGCGTGGTCGAGATAGACGGACACGGTACCTCCGAACTCGCGTCACGGGACCGTCACACGCACTGACTACCCTAAGGGCCATGTCCCCCGCAGACCCCCTCAGGAACCTCGGCGTCGTCACGACCCCCAAGGGCCCCGAGCTGCGCGTGTGGTCGGCCTCCGCCACGGCGATGGAGCTCTGCCTCTTCGCCGCCGACGATCCCGCCAGCATCGAGTTCACCAAGCCCATGACCGTCGACGCCCACGGCGTCTGGTCCGCGCGCACCAGCCGCCTCTCCCCCGGCCGGCAGTACTCGATCCGAGCGACCGGGCCCACCGAGCCGCAGCACCGCTTCGACCCCCACCGGCACCTGCTCGACCCCTACTCGAAGGCCGTCGTGCCCTCGCCCGAGGGCGGCTGGCGCAGCCAGGTCGTCGACACCGCCTTCGACTGGGAGGGCGTGACCCGCCCGCGCATCGACGCCGACCGCAGGGTGATCTACGAGGCGCACCTCAAGGGCCTCAGCGCGCTCAACGAGGCGCTGCCCGAGCACCTGCGCGGCACCTACGCCGGGCTCGCGCACGACGAGACGATCCGATATCTCAAGGACCTCGGCGTCACGAGCGTCGAGCTGCTGCCCGTGCACGCCTTCACGAGCGAGGACCGCCTGCTGCGGCAGGGCATGGTCAACTACTGGGGCTACAACACCCTCGGCTTCTTCGCCCCGCACGCGCCCTACGCCACCGAGTCTGCGCGGTCGGCCGGGCCCGACGAGGTGCTGCGCGAGTTCAAGGGCATGGTCAAGGCGCTGCACCGGGCCGGCCTCGAGGTGATCCTCGACGTGGTCTACAACCACACCGCCGAGGAGGGCGTGCTCGGCCCGACCTCGAGTCTGCGCGGCATCGACAACGCGCACTACTACCGGCAGACGGATGCGGGCGACTACATCGACGTCACCGGCGTCGGCAACACGGTGAACACGGCGGTGCCGGCCGTGCAGCGCATGGTGCTCGACAGCCTGCGCTACTGGGCGACCGAGTGCCGGGTCGACGGCTTCCGCTTCGACCTGGCGGCCACGCTGGGGCGCAACGAGAAGGTCGAGTACGACCGGGAGCATCCGCTCATCAACGCCATCGTGACCGACCCGGAGCTGCGCGACCTCGCGCTCATCGCCGAGCCCTGGGACGTGGGGCTCGGCGGCTGGCAGACCGGCAACTTCCCCGACGGCTGGGCCGAGTGGAACGACCGCTACCGCGACCGGATGCGGGACTTCTGGCTCACGGACATCTCGCGCGCCCGGCACACCGGCGACGCGGGCAGCGGCATCGGCCGCTTCGCCACCCGCTTCGCCGGCAGCTCGATGACCTTCGCGCGCGAGCGCGGACCGCTCGCGAGCGTGAACTTCATCACCGCGCACGACGGCTTCACCCTGCGCGACCTCGTCAGCTACAACGTGAAGCACAACCTGCTCAACGGCGAGAACAACCGCGACGGCTCGACGAACAACAACTCCTACAACTTCGGTTGGGAGGGCCCGAGCGCCGACGAGGGCATCGAGCGGGTGCGCCGCAAGACGATGCGCAACCTGCTCGGCACACTGCTGCTGAGCTCGGGCGTGCCCATGCTCACCGCGGGCGACGAGTTCGGCCGCAGCCAGGGCGGCAACAACAACGCGTACGTGCAGGACGGCCCGACCGCGTGGGTGCACTGGACCGAGCGCGAGGAGTGGCAGAACGAGCTCTGGCGCACGACGCAGCGCCTGCTGCGCCTGCGTCGCGAGCACCCGGCGCTGCGCCCCATCCGCTACGGCCAGGCCGGCGAGGTCGTGCCGAGCGCCTCGAAGATGCAGTGGTTCGACGCCCTCGGCGGCTCGATGAGCGAGGAGGAGTGGAACAACCCCTCCAACCGCACGCTGCAGTACCTGGCGGAGTCGACGCCGGAGACCGAGGCGATCGACCGGATCCTGCTCGTCGTGCACGCGCTCGAGGACGACACCCTCGTGCGCCTGCCGCACTACGACGGCTACGAGGGCTACCAGCTGCTCTGGGACAGCGCCGAGGAGTCGCCGCGCGACATCGACGGGCACCTCGAGGAGTTCGTGCCCGGCCAGCTGCTGCAGATGACGGGCACCTCGATGCGGCTGTACCGGGCTCGGGTGTAGCGGCTCAGACGACCGCGCCGGCGCGGGCGAGGTTGTGGAAGCCTCGGCCCTGGTAGACGAGCGGATGCGCGCCCTCGGCGACCCGCATCCGCTCGACCGCGAGCACGGCGAGCACGTGATCGCCGCTGTCGTGCTCGGCGTGGAGGGAGCACTCCAGCCACAGAGCGGCGCGCTCGATGAGCAGCGCCCCGCCCTCCCCGCGGACGATGTCGAGTCCCTCGAAGCGGTCGCGCGATCGCGAGGCCAGCTGCATGCAGACGTCCTCGTGCCCCTGGGAGAGCACGGAGACCCCGATCCGCTCGGCGCGCCGCAGCGCGGGCCATGTGCGCGAGGACCGCTGCACCGAGAAGAGCACCTGCGGCGGCTCGAAGGAGACCCCCACGGTGAAGGAGGTCGAGACGAAGCCGACGGGCGCGCCGTCCACCTCCGCCGTGATCGCTGCGATCCCCGAGGGGAAGGCGGCGAAGGCCGATTCGATCTCGGCCCGGTCGTCGAGCGTGGTGATCTGCACGATGTCTGCTCTCCTCGGTGCCCTCGCGCTCAGGCGAGCGCGCCCGCCGACCGGTAGCCGGCCCCGATGTGCTCGGGGGCGAGCCTCGCGTTCCCCTCGCCCAGCAGGCGCTCGCGCAGGGTCATCGCCGGCAGGTCGCCCGCGACGAGGCCGCGGGCGCGCAGCTCCGGCATGACGAGGTCGACGAAGCGGTCGAAGCCGCCGGTGTGGTCGGGCTGCACGAGGAAGCCGTCCGCATCCGTCTCGGCGATAACCGCCTCCGCCTGGTCGGCGACCTGGCTCGCGTCGCCGATGTAGGGCTTGCCCATGACGCTGTTGCGCTGGAACTCCTCGAGGATCTCGCGGACGGTCGGAGCGTCCGGTCCGAGGTAGCGCTCGACGTTCGTGCGCCCCGTCTGCGTGAGCGCCGCGGAGGGATCGAGCGGCTTGTCGGGATCCATGCTCGAGAGGTCGAGCCCGGTGTAGAAGGCGTACATCGCCGCCGCGTCGTCGAGCGAGAAGGTGGCGACCTGGCGGGCTCGGATCGCGCGCGCCTCCTCCTCCGTCTCACCGACGTAGAAGGTGCCGGCGATGAGGCACTTGATCGAGCGAGGATCGCGGCCGTAGTCGGCGGCGCGACGCCGGATGTCGGCGATCTGCTCCTTCATGGCGGGCACCTCGGCCGCGAGGAACACCGCCTCGGCGTAGCGCGCGGCGAGGTCGCGGCCGGGCGCCGAGGTGCCCGCCTGGAAGAGCACGGGCGTCCGCTGCGGACCCGGCGGCACGGTCAGCACGCCCTTCGCGGTGAAGTGCGGGCCGTCGTGCGTGATCTCGCGTACCCGGGCCGGGTCGGCGAAGACGCCGTTGGCGCGATCGAGCACCAGACCGTCGTCGTCCCAGGAGCCCTCCCAGAGCTTGAGCGAGAGGTCGACGTGGTCGGCGGCGATCTCGTACCGCAGGTCGTGCTCTTTCATGGGCACGCCGAACAGGCGCGCGGAGGCGTTCTGCCCGGCGCCGGTGACGATGTTCCAGCCGATGCGGCCGCGGGTGAGGTGGTCGAGCGTGGCCATCTTGCGGGCGACCATCGGCGGCTTCTCGACCGTGGTCGACAGCGTGGCCACGAGGCCGAGCTTCTCGGTCATCGCCGCGACGGCCGGCAGCACGGTCATCGGGTCGCCCTTGGGGAACTGGATCGCGCCGCGCAGCGCGTTCGCCGGCACCTCGTCGTCGACCACGGGGTAGCCGTAGTCGTCAGCGAAGAAGAGGAAGTCGACGCCGGCCGCCTCGAGCCGCTGCGCCATGCCGACCCAGTAGTCGAGGTCGAGGAAGTCGACGGAGGTGTTCTCCGGCAGCTTCCACGCCCCCATGACCGTGATGGCCTGGAACATGCCGATCCTCCAAGGTGCTGCCATGATCGCGACCTCCGCGTGACGTTGTTTGAACTGAACAGTTCAGATCGTACGCAGCGCGTATTTCGCGCAGATCACAGCCAGGAGAATTCCTCGGTCGCGCGGGTCAGCGCAGCGGTGCGTACCGCGCCAGCAGACCGCGGACGCCCTCCGCGTACCCGGAGCGCAGCACCTCTGGATCGGCGCCGGCCAGCAGGGCGAACTGCAGCCCGCGCCACATCGCGACGATCTGCGTGGCCGCCACGACGGCGTCGTGGGCGCGGTACCCGTCGACGACGAGGATCTGGGCGAGGTCCTCGGCCCAGAAGCGGGTCGCCCGGTCGATGTACGAGTGCCACTGCTCGCGGTCGCGCATGGCCATGCCGAAGCGCTGGAAGAAGATGACGAGGTACGGCCGGTTCTCGGGGTCCGCGAGGTCCAGCCACGCGTCGTCGAGCCGTTCGAGCAGGGGCTCCGGCCCGGCGAGCCGGTCGAACATCGTGACCAGGCGCGGGAACCGCTCGAGCGCGAGCACCGAGGCGTCGTAGAGGATCTGCTCCTTGGAGCCGAAGTAGTAGAGCATCATGCGGTTGTTCGAGCCGATCGCACGCGAGATGGCGCTGAGGCTCAGGTCGATCACCCCGTCGCGCAGGATCAGATCGACGACGAGGCCGAGCAGCCGCTCGCGCTCGGGCGTCGACGTCGCGCGCCGCTCGTCGAGCTCGACGTGGTGCTGCGGCCGCCGCTCCCCCGCGGTCGTGGAATCGTCCACCCGATCACTCCCTGCTCGTGGCGCCGCCCTCCGGCGCCAGGTCCATTCTGGAGCACCGCGGCGACCGGACGACGTCGCGGCGCCCCCCGCCACCCCCCCGCCGGCGCCCCGCCGCCCCCCCCCCCCGCCGCG
>JASCOA010000129.1 GCA_029959365.1 Microbacteriaceae bacterium PS02343
GCGCCGCCCCCCCCCCCCGCGCGGGGGCCTGTGCGGCCCCCCCCCCCCCCCGGGGGGGGGGGGCCCCCCCCCCCCCCCCCGGTCCCCATCCCTCCGACCCTCTTCCGTGATTGCGAGCACGATGTGACGACCACAGCACCGCCCAGCGAGCGCACCTCGCGCCGGGCAGCCCCTCCGCGGGGCAACCGCACCCCCTCCGACCGCCCGTGGCTCTCCGGGGCCCGCCGCCGCAGCCTCACCGGCTGGGCCTTCCTCCTGCCGGCCGCCCTGCTCATCCTGGTGATGAGCTTCATCCCGATGATCCAGGCGTTCGTCCTGTCGCTGCAGACCGGTCGCGGCGCGAACTTCAACTTCGCCGACCCGCTGTGGAGCAACTACACGCGTCTGCTCGACGACGAGATCTTCAAGCTCACGCTGCAGAACACGTTCATCTACCTGCTCATCCAGGTGCCGATCATGCTCATCGTCGCGCTCGTGCTCGCGAGCGTGCTCAACTCGAAGAACCTCAAGTTCAAGAGCTTCTGGCGCACTGCCATCTTCCTGCCCTGCGCCGTCTCGCTCGTGGCCTACTCGCTGGTCTTCCGCACGATCTTCGCCAACGACGGCTTCGTGAACGACCTGCTGCTCGGCCTCAGCCTCATCGACGCGCCGATCAACTGGCTCGGCAGCCCGGAGACGGCCCGCTTCGTCATCATCCTCGGCCTGCTGTGGCGCTGGACCGGGTACAACATGGTCTTCTACCTGGCGGCGCTGCAGAACATCGACCACTCGACCATCGAGGCCGCGAAGGTCGACGGCGCGAACGCCCTCAAGACCTTCTGGTACGTCACCGTGCCGCAGCTCAAGCCGATGATCCTGCTCACCGCGATCATGTCGACCAACGGCACCCTGCAGCTCTTCGACGAGTCGTGGGCGCTGACCCGAGGCGGGCCGGCGTACCAGACCATGTCGATGTCGCACTACCTCTTCGAGGTCTCGTTCCTCAAGAACCCCAACTTCGGTTACGCGTCGGCGCTGTCGTACGTGATCCTCATCCTCGTCGCGATCCTCGCGTTCATCCAGCTCAAGGTCGGTGACAAGCGTGATTAGCACTCTGCGCGCAGCCCCCAGGTACGTCTTCCTCACGGTCTTCGCGATCTTCTCGATCTTCCCGCTGTACTTCATGGCGGTCTCCGCCACGAACTCGAGCCGCGATGTGCTCGACTCGCGCATGATCCCCGGCGATCAGCTGTTCGAGAACTTCGCGAAGCTCGTCGGCGTGCAGGACCTCGGCTCGGCCATGTGGAACTCGTTCTCCGTCGCGGTCGGCACCACCCTGCTCGCGCTGTTCGTCTGCTCGATCGCCGGCTACGCCTTCGAGATCTTCCACTCGAAGGGCAAGGACTTCGTCATGGCGGTGCTGCTGCTCGCCATCATGATCCCCTTCGCCGCGACGATGGTGCCGCTGTTCCGCCTGTTCGCCGAGGTCGGCCTCGTCAACTCGCTCGCGGCGGTCATCATCCCCGCGATCTCGACGCCGTTCCTCATCCTGCTGTTCCGGCAGGCGTCGCGGTCCTTCCCCTACGAGATCATCGAGGCCGCGCGCATCGACGGCGTCTCCGAGCTCGGCATCTTCGCCAAGATCTACCTGCCCTCGATGCGCTCGACCATGGCCGCGGCCGCGGTCATCACCTTCATGACGGCCTGGAACAACTTCCTCTGGCCGAAGGTAATCCTGGTGAACAACGACTTCCAGACGATGCCGATGCTCATCTCGAACCTGGCCGCCGGCTACGTGACCGACTACGGCGTGCTCATGCTCGCCGTGCTGCTCGCCTCGCTGCCGACCATGGTCGTGTTCCTCATCCTGCAGCGCACCTTCGCCGAGGGCATCACGGGGGCGATCAAGTGAGCATCGAAGCCGCTGGCCGGATCGAGCAGGAGCTGGCCGGGGTCATCGAGTCCGAGTTCGACGCGAGCCGCATCGCCGATCCCGGCTTCGTCGCCCAGCACCGCAGCGCCGCGCGCTCCGATCACCGATGGTTCCGCGACGACGAGGAGCGGGCCAGCGGGGTCAGCGGCTTCGAGCAGTCCCTCAACGGGCTCTGGCGAGTGCAGGTCGCGCCCAACCCGGCCTCGGTCGTGCCGGGCTTCGAGCACCCCGACTTCGATGTCAGCGGCTGGCAGTCGATCCCGGTGCCGGGGCACCTGCAGCTGCACGGCCTCGGCACCCCGCAGTACGTCAACATCCAGTACCCCTGGGACGGCCACGAGGCCATCGAGCCCGGCGAGGTGCCGACGCTCGCGAACCCGGTGGCCTCGTACGTGACGACGTTCTCGCTGGATCGGCCGCTGGCCGACGGCGAGCGGATGAGCGTGGAGTTCCGCGGCGCGGAGAGCGCGATCGCGGTGTGGCTGAACGGCGCCTATCTCGGCTACGCGACCGACAGCTTCACCCCGAGCGAGTTCGACCTCACCGACGTGCTCGTGCCGGGTGAGAACCGCCTGGCCGCGCAGGTCTTCAGCTTCAGCAGCGGCTCGTGGCTCGAGGACCAGGACATGTTCCGCTTCTCGGGCCTGTTCCGCGACGTCGTGCTGCTGCGCCGCCCGGCGCTGCACGTCGAGGACGTCCGCGTCACGACGACGGTGGCCGACGAGAGCGCCGAGGTGGTCGTCGACCTGCGGCTCGTCGGCGAGGGTCGCGCCACCGTCGCGCTCGAGGGCGTCGGCGAGCTGACCCCGGATGCCCAGGGCCGGTTCCGCATCCGCGTCGCCGACCCGCGCCTGTGGAGCCCCGAGGACCCGCACCGCTACGCGCTGACGATCCGCGGCTTCGACGCGGACGGCGAGCAGACCGAGGCGATCGGGCAGCCGCTCGGCATCCGCCACTTCGGCATCGAGGAGGGCGTGCTCAAGCTCAACGGCCAGCGCATCGTCTTCCTCGGCGTCAACCGGCACGAGTTCGGGCTGAACGGCCGGGTCATGACGCGCGAGCAGACGGAGCGCGACCTGCAGCTGCTCAAGCGGGCCGGCGTCAACGCCATCCGCACCAGCCACTACCCGAACAACTCCTTCTTCTACGAGCTCGCCGACGAGTACGGCTTCCTCGTGATCGACGAGATGAACCTCGAGACGCACGGGCGGTGGGACCGCATCCGCTACCTCGACGCACCGCTCGAGGAGTCGCTGCCGGGCGACGACGAGCGCTGGCGCGCGGCGCTGCAGGACCGGGCCGCGAGCCTCTTCGAGCGCGACAAGAACCACCCCAGCGTGGTCATGTGGTCGCTCGGCAACGAGAGCTTCGGCGGCACGCTGCTGCGCGACCTGGCCGACTGGTTCCGCGCCGTCGATGACCGCCCCGTGCACTACGAGGGCGTGCACTGGGACCCGCGCTTCCCCGAGACCACCGATGTCGTCAGCCAGATGTACACCCCGGCCGCCGAGGTCGAGGCGTACCTGCGCGAGCACCGCGACAAGCCCTTCATCCTGTGCGAGTACGCGCACTCGATGGGCAACTCCTTCGGCGCCGTCGACCGCTACCTCGACCTCGCCGACCGCGATCCGCTCTTCCAGGGCGGCTTCATCTGGGACTTCGCCGACCAGGCGCTCGAGAAGGTCGACCGGCACGGCCGCGCCTACCTCGGCTACGGCGGCGACTCGGGCGAGGCGCCGCACGACGGCGACTTCAGCGGCAACGGCATCGTCTTCGCCGACCGCACCCCGAAGCCCGCGCTGCAGGAGGTCGCCTTCCTCTACCAGCCGTTCCGCATCGAGGTGCGAGCGGATGCGGTGAGCCTGGAGAACCGCTCCCTCGTCACCGCGTCGAGCGCGTACGAGACCGTGGTCACGCTGCGCCGCGAGGGCAGGACGCTGCGGCGAGCGGTGCTCGAGACGCACGTGCCGGCGGGCACCTCGGCCGTGCATCCGCTGCCCTTCGCGGTGCCGACCGGCGACGGCGAGGTGACCGTCGACGTTGAGCTGCGGCTGCGCGCCGCGACGCGGTGGGCCGAGGCTGGGCACGTCGTCGCCCGCGGTCAGGGCGTCTTCGCGCACTCCCCCGCGCCGAGGCGCTCCGCCGCGGCCAAGCCCCGGCTCGTCGAGGGCGCGCACAACGTGGGCGTGCACGGCGAGGGCTTCAGCGCGCTGTTCTCGCAGCTGCACGGCGGCCTGCTCTCGTACCGCTTCGGCGGCCGCGAGATGCTCGCCGGCTCGCCGCGGCCGAGCTTCTGGCACGCGCCCACCTCGAACGAGCGCGGCTTCGGCGGCCCCTTCGAGGAGGGCCAGTGGCTGCTCGCCAGCCGCTACGCGCGCCCGGTCGGCGGGCACCTGCGCACGGCGACGGTGACCGAGGACGACCAGTCGGTGACGGTGGCCTACCGCTACGAGCTGCCCACCTCGCCGCGCGCCTTCGCCGACCTGGCGTACCGCGTGACGGGCGACGGGCGCATCGCGGTGACGCAGACGCTCGATCTGCCCGCAGGGCTGCCCGAGCTGCCCGAGTTCGGGCTGCAGCTCGCCACCACCGCCGACGCCCACCGCCTGCGCTGGTACGGCGACGGCCCCGACGAGACCGCGGTCGACCGCCGGCTCGGCGCCCGGGTCGACGTCTTCGAGCAGGACGTGCGCACCGCGCTGCCGCCCTACCTGAAGCCGCAGGAGTCGGGCAGCCGCACGGGCGTGCGCTGGGCGACCGTGACGGATGCGCAGGGCTTCGGCCTGCGCTTCGAGGCGGATCAGCGGATGGAGTTCTCGGCCCTGCCCTGGACCCCGTACGAGATCGAGAACGCCCAGCATCCCAACGAGCTGCCGCCGATCCAGCGCACGGTGCTGCGCCCGGCACTGCAGCGCCGAGGCGTCGCCGGCGACGACTCCTGGGGCGCCCGCCCGCACGAGGAGTTCAGGCTGCCGCGATCGGGCCGGCTCGAGCTCCGGTTCAGTTTCGGCGGCGTCGTCGGGGGCTGATCCCACCGGTCGCGGCGTCCGGAGCACCGGCGCGGCAAGGGGGTCGTCGTACGACGACCCCCTTTGCCGTCTCGCTGCTCCGGTCTCAGGCCTCCTGCTTGCGCGACGCGTGCTTGCGCACCTTCATGCGGTTGCCGCAGGTCGCCATCGAGCACCATCGGGCCGTGCCCGGCCGGCTGCGGTCGAGCAGGAACAGGTTGCACTCCTCGTTGGCGCACGCGCGCAGCCGCCCGGGTGCGCGCTCGACGGTCTCCGCCCAGGCGAAGGCCGCGCGTGCTGCGAGCGCCTCGTGCTCCGGAGCCTCCAGCCGCCAGCGGAAGCCCGCGGGCGTCACCTCGGGCACCAGCGCGGCATCGACGAGCAGCGCCTCGAGCCCGGGTGCGGCCCCGGGCGCCTCTCGGATCAGGTCGTGCAGCGCTCCGCGCATCCGCCGCAGGCGATCCCGCTCCCGGTCCGATCCGGTACCGCCGAAGCGCGCCGCGAGACGGGCGCCGGGCTCCCCGTCGAGCAGTTCGAGCGTCCGCCCGCGCTCCACGGGCGCGCTGTTCAGCAGCGCCAGCAGCAGCTCCTCGTCGTCCTCGCGCAGCTTCACCGCATCCGCTCCTCTCGTCCGTGAGCCCATGCTACGGTCTCGCTAACCACTCAAACAAGCTTAAGGAGTTAGCTCATGCCGACCGTCCACCACCGCACCATCCCCGTCGACGGGCTCGAGGTCTTCTACCGCGAGGCCGGGCCGGTCGACGCCCCGGTGCTGCTGCTCCTGCACGGCTACCCGACGAGCTCGCACATGTTCCGGCACCTCATCCCCGCGCTCGCCGAGCGCTACCACGTGATCGCTCCGGACCACATCGGCTTCGGCCGCTCCTCGGCACCGACGGTCGACGAGTTCGACTACACCTTCGGCGCGCTCGCCGACATCACCGGGCGGTTCCTGGGGCGCATCGGGGTCGACCGCTACACGGTGTACGTGCAGGACTACGGAGCGCCGATCGCCTGGCGCCTCGCGCTCGCCGACCCCGACGCCGTCGTCGGCGTCATCTCGCAGAACGGCAACGCCTTCGAGGAGGGCTTCGTGCCGGAGTTCTGGCAGCCGATCTGGGACTACGCCGCCGACCCGTCGCCGGAGCACGAGCAGGCCCTCCGACCGGCGCTCGAGCGCGAGGCCGTCGAGTGGCAGTACCTGCACGGGGTGCCGGACCGGACCACGGTCGACCCGGACGCCTGGGAGCACGATCTCGCGCTCCTCGCCCGGCCCGGCGTGGACCGCGCGCAGCTCGCGCTGTTCGAGGACTACGCCTCGAACCGCCCGCTCTACCCGGCGGTGCAGGCCTGGCTGCGCGACTCCGGCGTACCGGTGCTCGCCGTCTGGGGTCGCAACGACGAGATCTTCGGCGCAGCCGGCGCCGAGGCCTTCGAACGGCACCTCCCCGAAGCGCGCGTCGAGCTGCTCGACGGCGGGCACTTCCTGCTCGAATCGCACCTCGACGAGGTGGCCCGCATCGTGCTCGACTGGCGCTCCGGGTACTGACGCGGGCCGCTCGCAGAGCTCCGCTTGACCATGCCCCGAGGGCAGGGTCTCCAATGGGATCAACCACCCACGGAGGACCCCATGAACCCCATCGATTCGCTCATCCAAGGCTTCCAGAGCCTCATGGCCCAGGTGCCCGAGCTCCTGCAGCCGGTCATCGTCGCCCTCGCCGCGACGGTGCCCTTCCTCGAGGGCGAGATCGGCGCGATGCTCGGCGTGCTCGGCGGCCTGAACCCGGTCGTCGCCGGCATCGCCGCGGCGGCCGGCAACTTCCTCAGCGTCTTCGTGGTCGTGGTGCTGGGGGCGCGCATCCGCTCGGCCATCGTGAGCCGTCGCGCCGCCCGTCGCCCCGTCGCGGTCGGCGCGGGCGCTCCGCTGGAGGAGGACGGAGCAGCGGATGCGCCGAAGCCGCCGTCGAAGAGCCAGCTGAAGGTGCGCCGTTACCTCGAGCGCTTCGGCGTGCCCGGTGCGAGCCTGCTCGGCCCGCTCGCCATGCCCACGCAGTTCACGGCGGCGCTGCTCGTCGCCTCGGGCGTCGCGAAGTCGTGGGTGCTGCTCTGGCAGGCCGTGGCGATCGTGGCGTGGACGACGGTGACCGCGGTCAGCACGACGTTGGCGCTGCACCTGGTCGGCGGCATCGGCTGACCGGCCGTTCGCTCGGCGGGCGCGGGTCCCCCCCCCCCCCCCGCGCCCCCCCCCCCGCCGCCCCCACCCGGGGCCC
>JASCOA010000012.1 GCA_029959365.1 Microbacteriaceae bacterium PS02343
GCGTGGGGGGGGGGGGCGGCGGCCGCTCACCAAGCCGCTCCCCCCACGGGCCCGCCGGCTCCCCGCGGGGGGGCCCTTCGCCGTCCCGTCCGCGCTCGTTCTGGGGGTTCGAGCGCTGCCGGGAGGGCGATCGGATGCGCGCTAGCCTGACGCAGACCCCGCCCCTCCGAGAGGACCGTCTGCGCATGCCGCGTTCGAATCGACTCCTGCGCGCCGCCGTGCCGGCGCTGCTCATCGCCGTGCTCGCCGGCTGCACCGCGGCTCCCGAGTCCGAGCCGACCCCGGAGCCGACAGCCACTGCGCCCGCCCCCAGCGGCGACGGCGTGCTGCGCATCGGCACGCTGCTGCCGACGACCGGCGGCACGGCCGTGCTCGGTCCAGCGATGGTCGCAGCCGTCGAGATCGCCGTTCGCGAGATCAACGAGGCGGGCGGCGTGAACGGCGCTCCGGTCGAGGTCTTCCACCGCGACAGCGGCGACGCCGGCGAGGAGCGCGTCGAGGCCGCCTTCGGCGAGCTCGTCGAGCGCGGGATCGACGTGGTCGTCGGCCCGAGCTCCTCGGTGCTCGTCGAGCGCGTGCTGCCGCTCGCCGTCGAGGCCGGCATCGCCGTGATCACACCCGGCGCCTCCTACCCGGAGCTGACCGCGCTCGAGGACGACGGGCTGCTGGCTCGCACGATGCCCTCCGCGGGGCTGCAGGGCATCGCGCTCTCGCAGCTGATTCTGCAGGAGCGCGAGCGGCCGGAGGTCGTGCTCGTGCACGCCGGCGACGGCACCGGGGCCGCGATCGACGAGCGGCTCTCGCACGCGCTCGAGGCCGAAGGCGGCACGCTCGCGGCTTCGCTGGAGTTCGACCCCGAGGGCGACGCGACCGCGCTGGCGGCGGAGATCGCCGAGCAGGAGCCGAGCGACGTCGTGCTCGCCACCCGCGGCAACCAGCTCGAGCAGACCGCCGCGCTCTCCCAGGCGCTGATCGCCGAGGGCGTCGACGCGGAGCGGCTCTGGTTCACCAACGAGAACCTCGCCGACTACGGCCCGCTGGTCGCGGGCGGCGCGCTCGACGGCGCGCACGGCATTCAGCTCGGCGCCCGGCCCGACGACGACTTCGTGCAGCGGCTGCAGCAGGCCGATCCGGCGGTGCTCGGCACTGCGCTGGCGCTCGAGACCTACGACGCGGTCGTCCTGGCGGCGCTCGCCGCGATCCTCGCCGCGGACGACGGCGGCGCGTCGGTGGCCGCCCTGCTCGCCGACGCCTCCGGTGGCGGCCCCGCGGTCTGCACCTCCGCGGGCGCCTGCATCGCGGCGCTCGCCGACGAGCAGGACATCGACTACGACGGCCTCTCCGGACCGCTCGACCTCGATGCCTCGGGCGATCCGCGCCGCGGCACCTTCGGCGTGCACGTCTACGACGCGGCCGGCGCCCCGCAGCGCACCGAGGACATCGTGCCGGCTTTGGTCTCAGCAGGGTAACGATCGATCCGCGTTACACGGCCGTAACGGCCGCGTATTGTGACGAGACCTTTCGCGCCCTAGGTTCAACATCACCAGCGGGGGCAGGCAGAGCCGCCGCCCCCCTTCAGATGAACCAAATAGGAGCACGATGAGCACCTCCACCAAGGCCCGCTCCCGCAAGGCGATCGTCACCGGTGCCGCATTCCTCGCGGCCGGCGCACTCGTCCTCAGCGGTTGCGCGTCGTCCGGCGACGAGCCGACCGACGAGGAGACCAAGGAAGCGGTCGTCCCCGGCGACGGCACCACGGCCGACGGCGTGCTGCGCGTCGGCACGATCCTCCCCATCACGGGCAGCCTCGCCTTCCTCGGCCCGCCCGAGTTCGCGGGCGTCGACCTCGCCGAGCAGGAGATCAACGACTACTTCGGGACCCTCGCCGAGGCTCCGTTCGAGATCACGGTCGAGCACCGCGACTCGAGCGACGGCGAGACCGACATCGCCTCGCAGTCGGCCTCCGAGCTCGTGGACCTCGACACCGACGTCGTGATCGGCGCGGCCTCCTCGGGTGTCTCGTTCAGCTTCGTCGACCAGCTCATCGCGGCCGGCGTCGTGCAGATCTCGCCGGCGAACACGTCGCCCGACTTCACCACCTACGCCGACGGCGACTTCTACTGGCGCACCGCCCCCTCCGACGTGATCCAGGGCGACGCGCTGGCCAACCACATCATCAACAGCGGCGGCACGAGCCTCGGCATCATCTACGTCAACGACGCCTACGGCGAGGGTCTCGCCAAGTACACCAGCGAGCCCTTCGAGGCCGCGGGCGGCACGGTCGCCGAGTCGGTCGCGTACAACCTCAACGAGACCTCGTTCCAGTCGCAGATCGACACCGTGCTCGCCGCGGGCGTCGACTCGATCGCGCTCATCGGCTTCCAGGAGTCGCTGACCATGCTGCCGATCCTGCTCAACAACGAGAGCATCGACCCGTCCACCGTCTACCTCGTCGACGGCAACCTGTCGAACTTCGGCGACGACATCGACGTGAACGCGGAGGGGCTCTCGGGCACCCTGCCGGGCAACCCGGCCGCGGGCGACTTCCGCGACCGCCTGCTCGCCATCGACCCGTCGCTGCAGGACTTCAGCTACGCGGCCGAGTCCTACGACGCCGTCATCCTCTCGGCCCTCGCGGCCCTGCAGGGCGGCGACGACGCCTCGGCGACGGTCAAGGACAACCTGCAGACGGTCTCGGAGGGCGGCACCAAGTGCACCACCTTCGCCGAGTGCGCCGCGCTCATCGAGGCCGGTGAGGACATCGACTACGACGGTGCCTCCGGCCCCATCGAGTTCGACGAGAACGGCGACCCGACGCAGGCCATGATCGGCATCTACCGCTACGGCGCCGACAACATGTACACGCTCGAGACCACGGTCGAGGGCTCGCTCTAAGCAGCGACCAGCAGTACCGGGACGGGGTCCCGCCTTCGGGCGGGGCCCCGTTCCGCGTTCCCGCGCAGACCCCCGCAGGCAGCGTGCGAGCGGATGCGGCGCGTCAGCGCCCCCGCAGCCAGTCGGCGATGAGCGCGATGGACGGCGCGAAGGCCGGGTCGTGCGGGCGGTGCAGGAAGGCGTGCGAAGCGCCGAGCGCGACACGGTGCTCCACCGCCACGCCCGCCGCGGCCAGCTCGTCGGCGAAGGCGGCGCCCGAGGCGCGCATCACGTCACGGTCCGCATCGAGCACGAGGGCGGCCGGGAAGCCGTCGAGCGGATGCCCGCCCGGGAAGGCGGCGCGCTCCCGCATCCGCTCGCCGGCGTAGTGCCGGTTCATCAGCCCCACCGTCATCGGCGCGTGCAGCGCCCGACGGAGCCCGCGGCGCCGGATGCTGCGGCGCGCCTCGGGCGAGGCCGCCGGCAGCGCGGCGTGCAGGATCCCGTAGGCGAGCACGGCGCCGGCCGCGGGCGTGCCGTCGTCGGCGAGGGCCAGGGCCGCCGAGGCGGCCAGGGCGGCCCCGGCGCTCGCGCCGCCGACGACGAGCGGCCCGACGCGCAGCTCGTGACGTGCGACGGCCCGCACGTCGTCCGCGGGCACGGGGTAGCGCACATCCGGCCCGCTGCCGCCCCTCAGCAGCCGTGAGAGGCGCGAGGACGCGAGCCGGTAGTCCACGGTGGTCACGGGCGTGCCGAGGGCTGAGAGGGCGAGCGCGACCTCGTGCGACTCGCGTTGGTCGAGGCCGCCCGAGACGAAGGCGCCGCCGTGCACCCAGAGCAGCCGCGGGCTCGACGCCGCGGCGGGGGAGTAGCGGCGCACCGGCACCGGGCCGTGCGGCCCGCGGACCGCGTGGTCCGTGATCGTCGAGGAGGGCGTCATCCGCTCACGGTAGCGACGGCGAGCCGGGGAACGGCCGAGGGCCGCCCCGCGGGATGCGGGACGGCCCTCGGGCGGATGGACCAGGTCAGGCCTCGGAGGAGTGCTCCTTGGACGCGGCGCGCTCGGCGTCGACGTCCTTCGCGAGCGTGCCGAGGTAGAGCTCGGTGACCTTGGGATCGTTCAGCAGCTCGCGGCCGGTGCCCGTGTGGGCGTCGCGGCCCTGGTCGAGCACGTAGCCGCGGTCGCAGATCTGCAGGCAGCGACGGGCGTTCTGCTCGACCATCAGCACCGAGACGCCGGCGCGGTTGATCTGAGCGATCCGCAGGAAGGTCTCGTCCTGGCGCACCGGCGACAGACCGGCGCTGGGCTCGTCGAGCAGCAGCACCGAGGGGTCCATCATGAGCGCACGGCTCATGGCGACCATCTGGCGCTCGCCGCCCGAGAGCGAGCCCGCCCGCTGCCCGCGCCGCTTCGCCAGCTCGGGGAAGAGCTGCACGACGAAGTCGAAGCGGTCGGCGAACACCTTGGGGCGCTGGTAGAGCCCCATCTCGAGGTTCTCCTGGATGGTGAGCGTCGGGAACACGTTGTTGTTCTGCGGCACCATGCCGACGCCCTTGGTCACGAGCTTGTCGGCCTTGAGCGAGGTGATCTCCTCGCCCTGCAGGAAGACGCCGCCGCTGCGGATGCCGACCTGGCCGAAGATCGCCTTGAGCAGCGTCGACTTGCCGGCGCCGTTCGGGCCGATGATGCCGATCAGCTCGCCCTCGTGCACGTCGACGTTCGCGCCGTTGAGGATGTTGACGCCGGGCAGGTAGCCGGCGACGAGGTCTTCGGTGCGCAGGACGACCTTGGTCGGCGCGGCGGTGGACTCAGTCATCGGCGAGGCTCGCTTCCTTGGCTTCGACGCGGCGGGCGCGCTCCGCGACGCTCTTCTGCTCGATCATGTCGCCGAGGTCGGTGTCGTGGTGCGCGCCGAGGTAGGCGTCGATCACGGCCTGGTCGTCCATGACGGTCTCGGGCGGACCCTCGGCCACGACCTTGCCCTCGGCCATCACGATGACCCAGTCGGAGATGTGCCGCACCATGTGCATGTCGTGCTCGACGAACAGCACCGAGGTGCCGTCGTTCTTGAGCTCCTTGATGTGCCCCAGCAGCGACTGCGTGAGCGCCGGGTTGACGCCGGCCATGGGCTCGTCGAGCATGACCAGCTCGGGCTCGCTCATGAGGGCGCGGGCCATCTCGAGCAGCTTGCGCTGGCCGCCCGAGAGCGACGCCGCGTAGTCCTCGCGCTTGGCGTCGAGCTTGAAGCGGGCCAGCAGGTCGTCGGCGCGGGTGGTGATCTCCTCCTCGCGCGACTTCCAGAGCGGCTTGAACAGGGCGGTGAAGACGTTCTCGCCCGGCTGCTTCGTGGCGCCGAGCAGCATGTTCTGCAGCACGGTGAGCCGGCCCAGCGACTTGGTGAGCTGGAAGGTGCGCACCATGCCGCGCCGCGCGACCTTGAACGCCGGCACGTTGCCGAGGTTCTGGCCGTTGAAGCTCCAGTCGCCCTCGTTCGGCTTGTCGAAGCCGGTGAGCAGGTTGAAGAAGGTGGTCTTGCCGGCGCCGTTCGGGCCGATCAGCGCGGTGATCTTGCCGCGGGGCACCTCCACGTGGTCGACGTGCACGGCCGTGTTGCCGCCGAAGCGGCGCACGACGCCGTCGGCGATCACGATCGGGTCGACCTTCTTGCAGCCGGGGCCGACGGGGCCCACGACCAGCGGATGCGTGACGACGGTCGGCTCAGACATTGAACGACAGCTCCTTCTTGTTGCCGAAGATGCCTTGCGGTCTGAAGACCACCAAGAGGATCAGGGCCAGGCCGAGCAGCACGAAGCGGATCTGGCCCGCCTGGGTCGTGCTGATGAAGGTGATGATGTCGGCGCGCACGAGGCCGCCGATCACGCCCTCGGTGAGCACCAGCAGCACCCAGAAGATCATCGAGCCGATGATCGGCCCGAAGACGGTCGCGGCGCCGCCGAGCAGCAGGATCGTCCAGGTGAAGAAGGTGAGCGTGGTGGCGTAGTTCGTGGGCTGGATGGCCCGCGGCAGGATGAAGATCACGCCGGCGAGCGAGCCGAAGACGCCGCCGAGCACGAGAGCCTGCATCTTGTAGGCGTAGACGTTCTTGCCGAGGCTGCGCACCGCGTCCTCGTCCTCGCGGATGCCCTTGACGACGCGACCCCACGGGGAGCGCATGAGCAGCCAGACGACGACGGTGGCGATCGCGACGAGGCCCCAGCCCCAGAGGAACACCCAGAACTCGGCGCGCGAGTAGGTCCACGGGCCGAAGCCGTAGCTGCCGCTCGGCAGGGGGTTCATGGCCTGGAAGCTGCCCGCGAAGGCGCTCAGGCCGCTCGCACCGCCGGTCACGTCGGACAGTCCGGTCGTCGAGACGATGTAGCGCACGATCTCGGCGGAGGCGATCGTGACGATCGCCAGGTAGTCGGCCCGCAGCCGCAGGGTCGGGATGCCGAGGATGAGCGCGAAGACCACGCTCGCGACGACCGCCGACAGGAACGCGAGCGGGAACGGGAACCCGAGCGTGAGGGTGGTGATGCCGAAGGCGTAGGCGCCGATGGCCATGAAGCCGGCCTGGCCGAAGTTCAGCAGACCCGCGTAGCCGAAGTGCACGCCGATGCCGATCGCGGCGAGCGCGTACGCGGCGGTCGTGGGGCTGAGAGCGACGCCGAGGGCGTTGTTGAGTACGAAGAGGAAGTCCATGGTCGCTCCTAGCCGATCCGCTCTCGGCGGCCCAGGATGCCCTGGGGTCGCAGCAGCAGGATGAGGATGAGGATGATGAGCGCGGTGGCGAAGCGGAGGTCCGCGGGCAGCCACAGCGTCGAGAGCTCGGTCACGAGGCCGATGATGATGGCGCCGACGAGCGCGCCGAACGCGCTGCCGAGGCCGCCGAGGGTGACCGCGGCGAAGAGCAGCAGCAGGATCTGGAAGCCCATGATCCAGCTGACCCCGCGGAACACGCCGTAGAGGATGCCCGAGAGGCCGGTCAGCGTCGCACCGAGCACCCACACGATGCGGATGATGCGGTCGACGTCGATGCCGCTCGCCGCGGCGAGGGCCGCGTTGTCGCTGACGGCGCGGGTCGCCTTGCCGATGCGCGTCTTCGTGAGGAAGAGGGCGACGGCCGCGAGCACGACGACGCTGATGCCCATGCTGATCAGCGAGGAGGCCTGCAAGTTGGCGGGGCCGATCGGCACGACCTGGTTGAAACCGGTCTGGATGAACTCGGTGCGGCCACCGAAGATCATGAGGAACACGTAGCGCAGCACGATCGAGAGGCCGATGGTGACGATCATCGCCTGCACCAGGCCGACCCGTCTCCTGCGCAGCGGTTTGAAGATCGCCGCGTCGTGGAACCAGCCGAAGGCCGCGCTGGCGACGAGCGTCACCGCGATCGCTGCCCAGATCGACCAGCCGAGCACCGCGGTGAGGAAGAAGGAGATGAGCGCGCCGAAGGTCAGCAGCTCGCCGTGGGCGAAGTTGTTGAGTCCGGTGGTGCCGAAGATCAGCGAGATGCCGATGGCGGCGAGCGCCAGCATGAGGCCGAAGTTGATGCCGTAGATGAGGCGCGTGAGCACCGTGTCCCAGATCGACGTGCCCTGGATGGTGCTCTCGCCCATCGGGAACAGCACGTTGGCGTTCGGGGTCGTGTTGAGGTTCGAGGTGCGCATCACGTTGTCCGGGTCGCGCGGCTCCACCCCCTCGGGCAGCGTGTCGACGTCGAGCGTCGAGGTGTAGCTGCCCTGCGCGGGCACCTGCACCCGCCAGACGCCCTCGTCGTCGGTGGTCGCGACCTCGCTGAAGCCGTCGCCCTCGACGAGGATCTCGGCGCCCTCGACGGGCTCGTCGCCGTTGGCGATCGTGCCGCCGACGGAGAAGCCGGTCCCCTCGGCGGGAGCGGATGCGGACGGTGCGGGTTCGGCGGTCGCCGCCGCGGCGGGTGCGACGCCGAGGAGCCCCGCGAAGAGCAGTCCCGCGCCGAGGGCGAGGAGCGCTTGGAGCGGTGGTCTGCGGGGTCGTCGTGAGCGAGTGAGCAAGCTCGGCCTCCGGGATCGTGCCGGCCGCGGGAGCCGGAAATCACCGGGTGCGCGTGCCGACAGCTGCTGTGTCGGGAGCACGCTAGCCCGGGTTGATTTCCGATGTGTTTCGGGGGAACGTCGATGTCCCCTCGGGCTGCGTGCGACTCAGCATCCACGACCGCCCCCGTATCTGCAAGCCGAGCGCCCTCGCGCGGATCGTGCGCGGGAATACTCGCGCGCGGGCGGGCGCTAGCATGGGCAGCACCCGTCGCACCCCCACCGGGAACCGTCGGGTACCCCACCCCTGACACGACCCCGAGGGCGCATACATGGAACAGCACGACCCGTTCGGCTTCGTCGGACTCACCTACGACGACGTGATGCTCCTGCCCGGGCACACCGACGTCATCCCGAGCGAGGCGGACACGTCGACGCGGCTCACCCGCCGCATCCGGGTCGCCTCGCCCCTGCTCTCGGCGGCCATGGACAGCGTCACCGAGTCGCGCATGGCCATCGCCATGGCCCGCAACGGCGGCATCGGCATCCTGCACCGCAACCTCTCCATCGCCGATCAGGCCG
The DNA here is from genome assembly GCA_029959365.1 of Microbacteriaceae bacterium PS02343. GTDB lineage: Bacteria > Actinomycetota > Actinomycetes > Actinomycetales > Microbacteriaceae > Arenivirga. The sequence goes on from JASCOA010000012.1 coordinate 8,470, forward strand.
CGCACGTCGACAAGGTCAAGCGCAGCGAGTCCGGCATGATCACCAACCCGGTCACCACGACGCCCGACGCCACGGTCGCGGAGGTCGACGCGCTCTGCGGCCAGTTCCGCGTCTCGGGCCTGCCCGTCGTCGAGTCGGACGGCACGCTCGTCGGCATCATCACGAACCGCGACATGCGCTTCGTCTCGCCGTTCGAGAAGGACAGCACCTTCGTGCGCGACGTCATGACGCGCACCCCCCTCATCACCGGCACCGTCGGCATCGACCCCGACAGCGCCATCGCGATCTTCGCGCAGCACAAGATCGAGAAGCTGCCGCTCGTCGACGAGGCGGGGCGCCTGACCGGCCTCATCACCGTCAAGGACTTCGAGAAGACGGAGAAGTACCCGAACGCGACGAAGGACGAGGAGGGCCGCCTGCGGGTCGGCGCCGCGATCGGCTTCTTCGGCGACGCCTGGGAGCGCGCCGAGGCGCTGCGCGACGCCGGCGTCGACGTGATCGTCGTCGACACCGCGAACGGCGACTCCGCCGGCGTGCTCGACATGATCCGCCGCATCAAGACCGACCCGAGCTTCGCCGCGATCGACGTGATCGGCGGCAACGTCGCCACGCGCTCGGGCGCGCAGGCCCTGATCGAGGCCGGCGCGGACGCGGTCAAGGTCGGCGTCGGCCCCGGCTCGATCTGCACGACCCGCGTCGTCGCCGGCGTCGGCGTGCCGCAGGTGACCGCCGTGTACGAGGCCTCGCTCGCCGCGCGCGAGGCCGGCGTGCCGGTCATCGCCGACGGCGGCCTGCAGTACTCGGGCGACATCGCGAAGGCCCTGGTGGCCGGCGCCGAGACCGTCATGCTGGGCTCGCTGCTCGCGGGCACCGACGAGAGCCCCGGAGAGCTGGTCTTCATCAACGGCAAGCAGTTCAAGGGCTACCGCGGCATGGGCTCCCTGGGGGCCATGGAGAGCCGGGGCAAGAAGACCTCGTACTCGCGCGACCGCTACTTCCAGGCCGACGTGCCCTCCGACGAGCAGCTCATCCCCGAGGGCATCGAGGGCCAGGTGCCCTACCGCGGCCGCGTCTCGTCGGTCGTCTACCAGCTCATCGGCGGCCTGCGCCAGTCGATGTTCTACGTGGGCGCCCGCACGATCGACGAGCTGCGCATGAAGGGCAGGTTCGTGCGCATCACCGCGGCGGGCCTCAAGGAGTCGCACCCGCACGACGTGCAGATGGTCATGGAGGCCCCGAACTACCGGGGCCGCTGAGCAGCGCAGAGCGGATCGGAGGCGGTCGCCCATCGGGCGGCCGCCTCCGTCGTCCCCGGGTCGGGAGCGCCGCCCGTCGCCGGTAGGCTGGTGCGGTGACGGACTTCGAGATCGGCCGGGCCAAGCGCGCGCGACGCGCGTACTCCTTCGACGACATCGCGATCGTGCCCTCGCGGCGCACCCGCGACCCGCAGGACGTGTCGGTCGGCTGGGGCATCGACGCGTACCGCTTCGAGATCCCGATCCTCGCCGCCCCGATGGACTCGGTGGTCTCGCCGGCGACCGCCATCGAGATCGGCCGCCTCGGCGGCCTCGGCGTGCTCGACCTCGAAGGCCTCTGGACCCGCTACGAGAACCCCGAGCCGCTGCTCGAGGAGATCGCGACCCTCTCGCCCGACCAGGCGACCCGTCGCATGCAGCGCATCTACGCCGAGCCGATCAAGCCCGAGCTCGTGACCGCGCGCCTCGCCGAGATCCGCGCCGCCGGCGTCACGGTGGCCGGTGCGCTCAGCCCGCAGCGCACGCAGGAGCTCTACGAGACCGTCGTCAGCGCCGGCGTCGACCTCTTCGTGATCCGCGGCACCACCGTCTCGGCCGAGCACGTCTCCAAGGAGCGCGAGCAGCTCAACCTCAAGCAGTTCATCTACGAGCTCGACGTGCCCGTCATCGTCGGCGGCGCCTCCACCTACACCGCGGCACTGCACCTCATGCGCACCGGCGCGGCCGGCGTGCTCGTCGGATTCGGCGGCGGCGCGGCTTCCACCACGCGCGCGGCGCTCGGCATCCACGCGCCCATGGCGACCGCGGTCGCCGACGTGGCCGGCGCCCGCCGCGACTACCTCGACGAGTCGGGCGGCCGCTACGTGCATGTCATCGCCGACGGCGGACTCGGCACCTCCGGCGACATCGTCAAGGCCATCGCGACGGGAGCGGATGCGGTCATGCTCGGCTCCGCCCTCGCCCGCGCCGACGAGGCGCCCGGCCGCGGCTTCCACTGGGGCGCCGAGGCGCACCACGCCGAGCTGCCCCGCGGTCACCGCGTCGAGGTCGGCACCGCCGGCTCCCTCTCGCAGATCCTCACGGGCCCGGCCGAGTCGGCCGACGGCACCACCAACCTCGTCGGCGCTCTGCGCCGCTCCATGGCCACGACCGGTTACTCCGACCTCAAGGAGTTCCAGCGGGTCGAGGTCGTGGTCGCGCCCTACCTGGCGCGCTGAGCGGCCCCGGGGCGAGCGTCCGCCGCGGGCGTACGCCGTCCGGCATCCGCTCGTTCGACGCGGCGTAGAATCGACACCGTCCCCTAGAGCTCGAGGAGCCATCCCATGGCCGACGTGCGACGCGTCAAACTGCCCGGTGTCGGTGTGCTGCACACCTTCAAGACCAGCGACGGCGGCAAGTGCGGCGTGATCACGCACCGCTCGGGGCACAGCGACCTCATCACCTTCGCGGACGACGGCGACGACTCGCACGCCAACAAGGTGTCGCTGCGGCTCACCGAGGACGAGGCGCACACGCTCGCCGAGCTGCTCGGCGGCACGCGCATCACCGAGTCGCTCTCCGGGCTCGACGAGATCCCGGGCCTCGCGATCGACTGGTTCCACGTCGACTACGACCACCACATCGCCGGGCAGCCGCTCGGCAACCTCGCCCAGCGCGGCGTGCCCGGCCTCACGGTCGTCGCCGTCGTGCGCGGCGAGACCACCAGCCCCGCGCCCTCCCTCGACTTCAAGGTCTTCCCCGGCGACACCCTCGTGGTCGCGGGCTCGCCCGAGAAGGTCGCCAAGGCGTTCCACTTCTTCCGCACCGGCGAGCTCGTCAAGCCCGCGACCGAGACGGCCGATGCTCCAGCTGGCGGCTGAGTCCGGCGGTCACGGCGAGATCGGCGAGCGCCTCGTCACCATCGGGGTGCTGTTCGTCATCGCGTACGGGCTGGGCACGCTCGGCCGGCGCATCGGCCTCCCGGCCATCCCGATCTACATGCTCGTCGGGCTCGTCGCGAGCCCGTTCTTCGGCTGGTTCCCGCTGAGCCTCGACGGCAGCATCATCGAGCTCATCGCGGTCTTCGGGCTCATCCTGCTGCTGTTCAACCTGGGGCTCGAGTTCGACCAGGAGGAGTTCTTCTCCAACGCCGGCCGCCTGGTGCTGCTCGGCGGCTCGTACATCCTCGTCAACATGGCCGCGGGGCTGGTCTTCGGCTTCGCCGTCGGCTGGGGCTCGCGCGAGGCGCTCATCATCGCGGGCATGACCGCGACGAGCTCGAGCGCCATCGTCACCAAGCTGCTCATCGAGCTGAACCGCCTCGCCAACCGCGAGACGCCGATGATCCTCGGCATCACCGTGGTCGAGGACATCTTCATCGCGATCTACCTCGCGATCGTCTCGGTCGTGCTCAGCGGCGAGACCGAGCCGTGGCCGGTGATCTCGCAGCTCGGCATCGCGTTCGCCTTCCTCGTGGCGATGTTCGCGCTCGCGCGATGGGGCGGCAAGCTCGTCGGCAGGATCTTCAACACCAAGGACGACGAGCTCTTCACGGTGCTCTTCATCGGCCTCGCGCTCGCCTTCGGCGGCATCGGTGAGATCCTGGGCGTGACGGATGCGATCGGCGCCTTCCTCATCGGGCTGGTCATCGGCGCCACCCGGCACCGCGCCAAGGTCGAGCAGCTGGCCATCCCGCTGCGCGACGTCTTCGGCGCCTTCTTCTTCCTCAACTTCGGGCTCTCGCTCAACCCCGCCCTGTTCGGCGGGGTGCTCGTTCCGGTGCTCTGCGCCGTCGTCATGACGATGGCGCTCAACACCATCGCCGGCCAGATCGTGGCGAGGGTCAGCGGGTTCGGCGTGCAGGCGGGCATCAACACCACGGTCATCCTGCAGAACCGGGGCGAGTTCGCGCTCATCCTCGCGACGCTCTCGCTGACCGCCGGGCTGGACGAGCGCATCCAGCCCTTCGCCGGGCTCTACGTGCTCATCATGGCGATCGTCGGACCGGTCATCGCCGTCAACTCCGAGCGCATCGGAGCCCTCGTGACGGGCCGCGACCGCAAGGCGCGGTCCGAGGCCGCCCGACGACGGGCCGAGGAGCAGGCGGCGCTCATCGATGCGGCGCTCGCCGACGACGAGCCCGCACCGTCGCAGACCCCGCCCGCCGAACCGCGCCGCGCCGGCCTCGACGCATCCGTGCTCGCCGCGATGGACGACCTGCCCGCCTCGCCCGCGGAAGCCGACGACGACGACCCGACCGCCTCCGATCCGATCGCCCGCCAGGCCGCCGCTCAGTCCGATGTGACCTCCCGGCCCCGGCCCCGACCCCGCGACCCCGAGTACTGATGCCCGCACCCGCCACCCCGCCCACCCTCTGGTCCGTCGCGCGACGACCCAAGTACCTCGGCCTGCTCGCCGTCACACTGCTCGTCGCGGCGATCTTCGCCGGCCTGGCGCAGTGGCAGTTCAGCCGCAGCCTCAGCACCGGACCGGTCGTCGAGCGCGACACCGAGACCGTGCAGCCGCTCACCGCGCTCGACGCCCCGCAGGTCGGGGTCGACGGCGATGCGATCGGCCACCGGGTGACCGCGCGCGGCGCGCTCGTGCCCGGCGACGAGACCGTGCTCACCCGCCGCGTGCAGGGCGAGGAGACCGGCGCGTGGGTCGTCGGGCACCTCGCGGTCGAGACGCCCGACGGCGTGGCCTCGCTCGCGGTCGCGCTCGGCTGGGCGCCCACCGAGGAGCAGGCCGCCGAGGTCGCCGAGTCGCTCGACGCCGACACCGCCGAGCGCGAGTGGGCCGGGCGCTACACGCAGGACGAGGGGCCGCAGGAGTCGGACTTCGAAGCGGGGGAGCGGCGCTCGCTGAGCACCGGCGACCTCATCAACGTCTGGGACGAGGTCGAGCCGGCGGGCGCCTTCGGCGGCTACCTCATCGCCGCCGACGCGCCGGAGGGCCTCGAGGTCATCGCCTCGCCCGCGCCGGCGACCGAGACCGGGCTCAACTGGCAGAACTTCTTCTACTTCCTCGAGTGGATCTTCTTCGGGCTCTTCGCCCTCTACATCTGGTACCGGATGGTGAAGGACGCCTGGCAGGAGGAGCAGCCGTCCGACGACGCCGAGGACGTCGTCGCCGAGGACGCCGTCACCGTGCCGGAACCCGCCCGTCCCGAGAAGTAAGCTGGAACCCATGCCCCGTACCCCTTCGCCCGCTCAGGCGGGTCGCATCCGCTCGTCGCTGAAGGCCTACCGCCTCTTCGCGTACGTCACCGGCGTCTTCCTGCTCATCCTGGTCGTCGAGATGGCGTTCAAGTACGGGCCGCTGATCTGGCAGGAGTACGGCTACGAGCTGGAGCTCGGCGGCACCCAGGGCTTCCTGGCGTTCGTGCCCAGCGACAGCATCACGGCGGTCAATCTGAGCGTCGCGATCCAGATCGCCCACGGCTACTGCTACGTCGGCTACCTGATCACCGATTTCATCCTCGTGCAGCGCATGGGATGGAGGATCACCCGCTTCCTCGTCATCGCCCTCGGCGGCGTCGTGCCCGGCCTCTCGTTCTTCATGGAGGCCCGCGTGACCCGCGAGGTGGACGCATCCCTCGAATCCCTCACCCCCAAGGAAGGCGCCGCCGCATGAGCGACACCCCCAACCAGTCCGGAACGGCCGCGCAGCCCGTCCTGGTCGTCGACTTCGGCGCCCAGTACGCGCAGCTCATCGCCCGCCGCGTGCGCGAGGCCAACGTGTACAGCGAGATCGTGCCGCATACGATCTCCGCGGCCGAGGTCGCCGCCAAGAACCCGGCCGGCATCGTCCTGAGCGGCGGCCCCTCGAGCGTCTACGAGCCCGGCTCGCCGGAGCTCGACCCGGGCATCCTGCAGCTCGGCGTGCCCGTGCTGGGCATCTGCTACGGCTTCCAGGTCATGGCCAAGACCCTCGGCGGCGAGGTCGCGAACACCGGACTGCGCGAGTACGGCTCCACCGACGTGAAGCTCACCGGCGAGAACGGCCTCATCGGCGAGCAGCCGACCGAGCAGGCCGTCTGGATGAGCCACGGCGATTCGGTCGCGAAGGCCCCCGAGGGCTTCACGGTGCTGGCGTCGACCCCGTCGACCCCCGTCGCGGCCTTCGCGAACGACGAGACCCGCATGTACGGCGTGCAGTGGCACCCCGAGGTCAAGCACTCGCAGTACGGCCAGAAGGTCATCGAGAACTTCCTGCACCGCTCGGCCGGCATCCCCGCCGACTGGAACAGCGCCAACGTCATCGACGAGCAGGTCGACCGCATCCGCGCCCAGGTCGGCTCGGGCAAGGTCATCGTCGGCCTCTCCGGCGGCGTCGACTCCGCCGTCGCCGGCGCGATCGTGCACAAGGCGGTCGGCGACCAGCTCACTGCGATCTTCGTCGATCACGGCCTGCTGCGAGCGGATGAGCGCCGCCAGGTCGAGGAGGACTACGTCGCCTCCACCGGCGTGCGGCTCGTCACGGTCGACGCGCGCGAGCAGTTCCTCGGCGCGCTGGCCGGGGTGACCGACCCGGAGACCAAGCGCAAGATCATCGGCCGCGAGTTCATCCGCTCGTTCGAGACGGCCGCGGCCGAGCTCGTCGCGGAGTCGATCGAGGGCGACGGCGAACCCGTCGAGTTCCTCGTGCAGGGCACGCTCTACCCCGACGTCGTCGAGTCAGGCGGCGGCAGCGGCACCGCGAACATCAAGAGCCACCACAACGTGGGCGGCCTGCCGGAGGACCTGCAGTTCGAGCTCGTCGAGCCGCTGCGCACCCTCTTCAAGGACGAGGTGCGCGCCATCGGCCGCGAGCTCGGCCTGCCCGAGGTCATCGTGGGCCGCCAGCCGTTCCCCGGCCCGGGCCTCGGCATCCGCATCATCGGCGAGGTCAACGAGGAGCGTCTCGAGATCCTGCGCGCAGCCGACAAGATCGTGCGCACCGAGCTGACCGCGGCCGGCCTCGACGCCGAGATCTGGCAGTGCCCGGTCGTGCTGCTCGCCGACGTGCGCTCGGTGGGCGTGCAGGGCGACGGCCGCACCTACGGGCACCCGATCGTGCTGCGCCCGGTCTCCAGCGAGGACGCCATGACGGCCGACTGGACCCGCCTGCCCTACGAGGTGCTCGCCCGCATCTCGAACCTCATCACCAACCAGGTGCCCGGGGTGAACCGCGTCGTGCTCGACGTGACCTCGAAGCCGCCGGGAACGATCGAGTGGGAATGACCGGATCAGAAGAAGGCGCTTTCGCGCCTTCTTCCCGGTCATTCCGGCAGCCGTCCCGGCTGTCGGGTGCCACCGGCGAGCCGGTCGAGCACGAGGGTGCCACCGGCGAGCAAGTCGGGCACGACGCCTCCACCGACGAGCTGGCTGAGCCGTCGTTCTGGACCGCCGACGCCGAGTCGCGCCTCGCCGAGCTCTGGAACGCCGTCGACGCCCACGCGCCGGAGGCCTTCCGGCGCCTCGTGGAGCAGGCGGTGGAGCACGCGCCGCCCGCCGTCGCCGAGTTCGAGCTCGCCGGTGTGCACGACTCCTTCGGCGAGGAGTCCTTCGCCGAGCCGCGCTACCGCCGCGCCCTGACGCTGGGCCTCGAGCCCGACCGCGAGGCGCAGTGCCGCATCCAGCTCGCGAGCACCCTGCGCAACCTCGGACGAGCGGAGGAGGGCCTCGAGCTGCTGCAGCCGCTGCTCGACGCATCCTGCGCCGTCGACGCGGATGCGCGCGCGGCAGCGCTCGCCGCCTACGCCCCGCAGGCCCGCGGCTTCGCAGCGCTCTGCCTCGCCTCCCTCGGACGGGACCGCGAGGCGGTGCGCCTCGCCGTCGGCGGCATCGGCGCGTCGGTCACCCGCTACTCCCGGTCGCTCACCGGATACGCCGCGGAGCTGCCGATCAGCTGAGGCGGGCATCCGCCGCACGACGAAGGGCCCGTCCGATGATCGGACGGGCCCTTCGCGTGCGCCTCGCGAGCGAGGCGTCGAGCGTCAGTCGCTCGAGGAGAAGATCGCGACGAAGCGGAGCAGCTCGAGGTAGAGCCACACGACGGTCACCATGATGCCGAATACCGCGCGCCAGCCGAACGAGCGCGGCGCGCCGTTCTCGACGCCGTGCTTTACGGCCTCGAAGTCGAGCACGAGCGAGTACGCGGCGAGCACGACGACCAGGCCCATGAGGGCGAGGTTGAAGAGGGGGTTCGCGAACAGGCCGAAGCCTCCGATGACACCGAAGGTGACGAGCACGAAGTTCACGAGCGAGAACGCGGCGTAGCCGAGCAGCGCGATCAGGAAGATCTTCGTCGCGCGCGGCGAGGAGCGCACCTTGCCGCTCATGAAGAGCGCCAGGGTGATGCCGACCACGGAGAGCGTGCCGATGACCGCGACCGGGACGACGCCACCGCCGAAGCCCGAGTAGAGCAGCGAAATGCCGCCGACGAAGAGGCCCTGCGCTGCCGCGTACGCGAGCACGAGACCGCCCGAAGGCTTCTTCTTGAAGGTGTTCACGAGCGCCAGCACGAAGCCGACGAGCGCGAAGGCGAAGATCAGCGGGCCGACGACCGGGGTGATCGCCCAGCCGGCGACCGCGCCGAGCACGAGCACGCCGAAGCCGATGAAGGCCTTCTTGATCGTGTCCTCGTAGCTCATCCGGTCGGTCTCGTACGACGAGGCCGCGGGGCGGTCGTACAGGTCGCCGAGCTGCTGCGCGCTCACGTTCTGCTGGTAGCCGGGCGGGGGCGTCGGGACGCCCGTGCCACGGGCACCGGCGACATTGCCACGAGGGGAGAACTCGGGTGCGGTGAAAGCGGGATTCGTCAAGGCCATGGCGGTGATCAACTCCGTCGAGAGGGTAGGGGAAGCCTGACGAGTAAACCTATCCGACGCGTGCGGTGCGCAGCTGGAGGTTCGCCTCGGGCGGAAGCGGGTCGGCGACGTCGCCCGACCGCTCGACCGACGCGGCGCGCGGCGGGCTGCGCCTGCTCACCCCCGCGGGCCCGCCCAGCCCGGGGGCGGGCCGTCCGTTCATCCGCTCGTCCTATCGTGGTGCGCGTGACCGGACCCCGTGCGCTCAGCAGCAACCCGCATCCGCTCGTCATCGCCCATCGCGGCGCCAGCGGCCATCGCGCGGAGCACAGCCGCGAGGCCTACCTGGTCGGCATCGGCCAGGGGGCGGATGCGGTCGAGCCCGACCTGGTGCCCACCCGCGACGGCGTGCTCGTCGTGCGGCACGAGAACGAGATCTCGGGCACGACGGATGTGGCGGAGCACGCCGAGTTCGCCGACCGCCGCACCACGAGGACCGTCGACGGCGAGCGGCTGACCGGCTGGTTCACCGAGGACTTCACCTGGGCGGAGCTGCGCCGGCTGCGCCTGCACGAGCGGCTGCCGAAGCTGCGGCCGTTCAACGACGCGCGGCCGAAGGGCGGCGGCATGCTGCGCTTCACCGATCTGCTCGACCTGCTCGAGGCGGCGGACCGGCCGGTGCGGCTGGTCGCCGAGATCAAGCACGCAGCGCACTTCGAGGCCGCCGGGTTCCCGATGCACGAGCTGTTCCTGGCCGAGCTGGGCTCGCGGCTCACCGGGCTGGTGACGGTGGAGAGCTTCGAGCAGACGGTGCTGCGGCAGCTGCGGGGCGCCGGCTTCGCGGGTCGCACCGTCTTCCTCGCCGAGGCCGCGGGCGCTCCGGCCGACCTGGTCGCGAGCGACGGGTCGCGGGCCCGCGACTACGCGTCCTACCTGAGCGACGCCGGCCTGGCCGAGCTGGCGGGGGAGGAGCACGGCGTGAGCGTCGACAAGACGCTGCTGCTGTCGCGCACCGGCACGACCGACCTCGTCGAGCGGGCGCACGCCGCCGGCCTCGAGGTGTTCACCTGGACGCTCCGCCCCGAGAACGCCTTCCTCGCCAAGCGGCACCGCGGCAAGGGCGGCCGGGCCGAGTTCGGCGACTGGCGTGCGGAGTTCGGCGAGATCCTCGGCACCGGCCTCGACGGCGTCTTCGCCGACCACCCCGACCTGGCCCTCGCGGCTCGCGACGGCCTCCCGGGCTGACCGGGGCCCGTCGCGACTCTCGTGGACTGCCGCCCATCACGCCCGACCTGACCCGAATGCAGTCATTCCCGTGCCCTGGTCCGAGCGCGCAGGCGCACGCAGCCCGGCCACAGACCTTCTGACTGCATTCGGGTCGGCAGGGACGGTGCAGTGCGATGGCGAGGATGCTCCGAACGCGGCGAGGCTCAGCTCAGCGGTGATCGCCGCTGGCGAGGGCGCCGAGCACCGCCGCTTGCACCTGGGGCCAATCGAAGAGCACCTGCTGGTAGGTGAATCGCAGTACGCGGTAGCCGCGCGTGCTGAGCAGCGCATCCCGTCGTCGATCTGCGTGGTACCGCCCCGGATTCGCGTGGAACGTCTCGCTGTCGACCTCGACGACGAGACGTCGGCCGAGGATGAAATCGACCCTGCCGACACCGCGAATCGAAACCTGCGATCTCGCACGGAGGCCGCATCGGAGGAGGAGCTGGATCCGGAAGACGGATTCGGTGCCGGACTCGCTCCTGGGGTCCACCTCGCGCAGCCGCAGCGCGAGGTCCGGGAACTCCTGCGCGATCTGCTCCCAGCGCGCGCGGGTCAGCAGCGGCGGACGGCCATCTCGGGTCGCCAACGCGGAATCGACGACCGCGATCGCGTACTCGAGCGGTTGGCAGCGCACCACCTGGCGAAGCGCATCTTCGATGCCGATGGCGAGCCGCTCGACTTCATCGCGATCGCACCAGTGCGCGACGACATGATCGGATGCACGCAACCGGGCCCGTGAATCCGCTGGCCTGCGCAGCCGAGCGCTGTGCCGACGGATCTCGACATGCAGCCCCGCTTCCGGCGGCAGCCAGCAGCCGCGCAGATGCGCCGCGGAGACGCAGCACAGCGGGCCGCCCACTCGCACTGCCGCCATCGCTATCGGGGCGAGCGACGGGAGCCCGTACCAGCCCTGTCGGATACGGACGATCGCGCCCGATCGCACGAGCGCGGTGATCCTCCGTTTGCCGATGCCGTGCGCATGCAGCTCATGGGTGGCGATGACGCCGCCCAGCACGGTGACGAGCGAGTCGAGAGGGGACACCGGCTCAGGGTCGCGCGGCGGTTATCGGCGCGGGACCGGCGACCGCTGACTGTGGAATGCGCGGTGCTGTGGAGGGCAGCCGGCCGACCCGAATGCAGTCGATCGCCGGCCTGCGATGCAGTGCGTCGCTGCAAGGACGGCGATGGGCTCGCCCGTGACTGCATCTGGGCCGGGAGCGGAGAGGATGCGGAGTGAGCGGGAATGACGGCCGGATGCGGGATGCGCGCCGGGGAGACCCGCGCCGGGCGCGTCGGGGGTGCGCCGTAGACTCGGGGCCGTCATGAGAGCGATCCCCGTCGAGAACGACCAGGCCGGCCAGAACGGCGCCGAGGACCCGCTGTTCGCGGGGCTGAACCCGCAGCAGCGCGAGGCCGCCGAGTACCGGGGCGAGTCGCTGCTCATCGTCGCCGGGGCAGGCTCCGGCAAGACCAGTGTGCTCACGCGGCGCATCGCGGGCCTGCTGCGCTCGGGGGAGGCGTGGCCGAGCCAGATCCTGGCGATCACCTTCACGAACAAGGCCGCGGCCGAGATGCGCGAGCGCGTCGAGGCGCTCGTCGGGCAGGCCGCCGAGGGCATGTGGATCTCCACGTTCCACTCGGCCTGCGTGCGCATCCTGCGCCGCGAGGCCGAGAACTTCGGCTACCTCAAGAGCTTCACGATCTACGACTCGGGCGACCAGCGCGCGCTCATCAAGCGCATCATCAAGCAGCTCGAGGCCGACACGCTCGGCTTCACCGTCAGCAGCGTCTCGAGCAAGATCTCGAACCTCAAGAACGAGCTGGCCGACGTCGACAGCTACGCGCGCACGATCAACACCGAGGACCCGAACGAGGTCATGTTCGTCGAGATCTTCCGGCGCTACACGGCGACGCTCAGCGCCGCGAACGCCTTCGACTTCGACGACCTGATCGCGCAGACCGTCTACCTGTTCCGCGCCTTCCCGCACGTGGCCGCGCTCTACCAGCGCCGCTTCCGCCACGTGCTGGTCGACGAGTACCAGGACACCAACCACGCCCAGTACGCGCTCGTGCGCGAGCTCACCAGGCAGGTGGAGCCCGACGAGGTGCTGCGCCTCGAGGAACAGGGCCAGCACGTCGAGCGGCTGCGCGACGTCAACGGCGCGATCCCGGGCGCCTCGCTCACCGTCGTCGGCGACTCGGACCAGTCGATCTACGCGTTCCGGGGCGCCGACATCCGCAACATCACCGAGTTCGAGCACGACTTCCCGCGCTCGAAGGTGATCCTGCTCGAGCAGAACTACCGCTCGACCCAGACGATCCTCGACGCCGCCAACGCGGTGATCAGCAACAACTTCGATCGCCCCGAGAAGAAGCTCTGGACCGCGGTCGGCGCCGGCGAGAAGATCCTCGGCTACACCGGCTACTCGGCGCACGACGAGGCCCAGTTCGTCGCCGACGAGATCACGAAGCTCCGCGAGGGCGGCATGTCCTATAAGGACATCGCGGTCTTCTACCGCACCAATGCGCAGACGCGCGCGCTGGAGGAGATCCTCATCCGCTCGGCCGTGCCGTACCGGGTGCTCGGCGGCACGAAGTTCTACGAGCGCGCCGAGATCAAGGACGTGCTGGGCTACCTGCTCGCCGTCGCGAACCCCTTCGACGAGCTCGCGCTGCGTCGCATCATGAACGCGCCCAAGCGCGGCATCGGCCCGGCCACCGAGACGACGCTCGCCAGCCACGCCGAGCGCGAGGCGACGAGCCTGCGCCAGGCGCTGCGCGACGCCCGTCAGCTGGGCCTCGGCCCGAAGGTGACGACCGCCATCGAGGGGCTCGCGGAGCTGCTCGACGAGGCGGCCGTCCTCGCGGGCACCGCGGCGCTCGAGCCCGGCCGCGAGGCCACAGCCTCCGCCGCGCCGCCCGCGCCCGTCGCCGACGTGCTGCAGCTGCTGCTCGACCGCAGTGGCTACCTCGAGATCCTGCGCAACTCGCGCGACCCGCAGGACGAGGCGCGCGCCGAGAACGTCGAGGAGCTCCTCTCGGTCACCAAGGAGTTCCAGCGCAACAACCCCGAGGGCACCCTCGTCGACTTCCTCACCGAGGTCGCCCTGGTCGCGGCCGCAGACGATCTCGACGACACGAGCGGCACCGTCAGCCTCATGACCCTGCACACCGCCAAGGGCCTCGAGTACGAGGCGGTGTTCCTCACCGGCGTCGAGGAGGACCTGCTGCCGCACCGCATGTCGGCCGGCGAGCCCGGCGGGCCGGCGGAGGAGCGGCGCCTCTTCTACGTGGGCATCACCCGCGCGCGCAAGAAGCTGCACCTCTCGCTCGCGATGACCCGCAGCCAGTACGGCGACACCTCCGTGGCCATGCCGAGCCGCTATCTGCAGGAGATCCCCGCCGACCTCATCGAGTGGCGCCAGTCGCCCGGCATGGCGACGAGCCGCGGCGGCACGCAGCCGCGCGCGCTCAACGCGCGCCGCGTCGGCGGTTCCACGCGGGAGCCGGATGCGCTGTCGCCGTCGAACCGCGTCAAGCGCGAATGGCCGAACGCGGTCACGAACCAGGTGCGCGACAACAGCGGCCTGGAGCTGGCGGTCGGCGACCGCATCCGCCACACGGACTTCGGCGAGGGTCGGGTCAGCGGCATGACCGGGGAGGGCGGCAAGCGCGTCGCCGAGGTGCAGTTCGACGCAGCGGGGCGCAAGAAGCTGCTCGTGAAGATCGCGCCGATCGAGAAGCTCTGAGCGGAGCGGACCACGGCCGGCGGATGCGCTGAGCAGCGCGCGAGGCCGGTCGGGCCGGTCCCATCCGTGGGCGCCGGACCCGAGAGGCGGTGGTGTCCCGGCACGGAGGGGCTCGACGCACCGGAGGCACCGCGAACCGAGCAAGGGTAGTTGCGGTACCTCGATCATCCGCCTTCCGTGAGGGCAGCGGATGAGGGGAAACCCCCACGATCGCGGGCGAGCGGCCGGACGCGAGCGGCTGTCATCATGGATGCATGACCCCGAGCCCCTCCCGAGCGCCGCTGCGCGTCGCGATCGTCGAGGACCAGCCGCTCTACCGTGCGATGCTCGTGCAGCTGCTCGACGCGGACCCGCGCACCGTCGTCGCCGTCGAGGCGTCCGGGGCGGCAGAGGCGCGCCGCCGGATCATCCCCGGTTCGGTCGACGTGGCGATCCTCGACATCGAGCTGGGCGACGGCAACGGCGTGGGCCTCGGCGTCTCGCTGCGCCGTGCGGCGCCGCAGCTCGGGATCCTGCTGCTCTCGAGCCAGGACGTCATGGAGCTGCTGCTCGACCTCCCGCCGGACGTGCGTCGCGGCTGGAGCTACCTCTCGAAGACCACCTCCACGAGCGCCGACAGCCTCTTCACGGCGCTCGAGGCGACGGCCGCCGGGCACACCGTGCTCGATCCCGAGCTCATCGGCCGGTCCGTGCCGCGGGCCGGCTCCGCGCTCGCCGGCCTCAGCGAGCGCCAGTTCCAGGTGCTCTCGCTCGTGGCCGAGGGGCTGTCGAACGCGGGCATCGCCGAACGGCTCGGCCTCTCGTCGCGCTCGGTGGAGAACCACCTCAACGCCGTCTACTCGGCGCTCGACCTCCCGGTCGGCCACAACTCGCGGGTGAGCGCGGTCCTGCGCCTCATCGAGGAGACCTCGAGGTACGCATGATGCCCGCCCGCGACGCCGTCGCGACCGAGGACCAGCTCTTCGCGCGGCTGCAGGACGCCCGGGACCGCCGCGTGCTGCTGCTGGGCCTGGCGCTGGTGATGGCGGCCTACGGCCTCGGCGCCGCGTTGCAGACGTCCATCATCTTCTCGGGGATCCCCGCCTCTGCGCGTGCGATCTGGGGCGAGGGCGCCAACTTCGGCACCCGTCTGCTGGCCAACGGCTCGGCGGTCGCCGTCGCCGTCCTCCTCGCGACCGTGCTCGCGCTGCACCGGCGGCGCGGCGCGAAGCTCGTCCTGGTGACCGTGATCATCGCGGTCGTCGCGGCGGTGGTGCGCATGGGCGTGCAGCTGCTGCTCGTGATCTACGAGGAGTTCAGCGTCGACACGAGCGTCGCGGACACCGTCGTCGGGGTCGCCGTCACGGTCGTCGGCATCACCATCGGCACCATCGTGATGCGCGCGCAGCGCCGCGCCCGCGTCGAGGAGCGCGGAGCCCTGCTGCAGAGCCTGCGTGCCTCCGAGGCGCTCGACGCGCTGCTGTCCGAGGAGCTGCGGGTGCGCCGCGAGGTGGCCGAGGGCCTGCACGGCACGGTGCAGCAGCAGCTCGTGCTGGTGCGCATCCGCCTCGATTCGATCATCGCCCGGTTGCGGCGAGCGGATGCGGAGACGCAGGCCGACCACGGCGTGCAGCACCCCGAGTCGGAGCAGCTGATCGGCGAGCTCGACGCCCTCGTCGGCGTCGTCGAGGTGCTGCGCGAGCGCGGTGTGCGCGAGCTGAGCCAGCTGCTGTACCCGGCCGGCACCGACCTGGGGCTCGCGCAGGCCGCGCGCATGATGCTCCGCTCGCTGCCGCCGAGCATCGCGACCCGGGTCGACATCGGCGACGCGGTGCTCGAGGTCGACGACCCCTCGGGTCCGGGTCTCGGCATCGAGAAGCGCATCCTGCTGCTGCGGGTGCTCGAGGAGGCGGTGTCGAACGCGCTGCGGCACGGCCGGGCCTCGACCCTCGCGCTGCGCATCGACGTCGAGCAGGGCGCGCTGCGACTGGAGCTCGACGACGACGGCACCGGACTCCCGGACGGCGAGCCCTCGCTGCACGGACTGGCGCTGCTGCGCACGCGGCTCATCGCGATCGGGGCGAGCATCGAGCTCGGCGGCTCGCCGCTCGGCGGCGCGCGCGTGCTGGCGACGCTGCCGCTCTGAGGAGCGGCGCCCGGGCTCAGCCCTCGTTGGAGGGCAGCGACTCCGCCGGCGGCAGCTTGCGCACCTTCTGCCGGCGCCGACGGCGCTCGGGGATCATCGAGCGCATCTCCTCGAGCTTGCCGAAGCCGAGCAGCCGGTCGCCGGACTCGAGCACGACCCCCTTGCGCGGGTTCGGGATCACCTGGCTGCCGCGGTGCAGCGTGAGCACGGTGATGTCGCGCTCCCACAGTCCGGACTCGCCGAGGGTCTTGCCCACCAGCTCCGCGTTGTTGTGCACGAGCAGCTCGGCGACGCCGTAGCCGGTCGAGACGGTGAGGCGCTGGCGCACGTCGATCTCGGGGAAGGCGACCTGGTTGGCGATGTAGTCGATGATCGCGCCGGCGACGTCGAGCTGCGTCGCCGCCTCGATGCCCTGCAGGCCGGGGGAGGAGTTGACCTCCATGACGAGCGGTCCGTCGGCGCCCTCGAGCATGTCGACGCCGGCGACGCGCAGGCCCATGATCTGCGCGGAGCGCACGGCGACCTGCTCGTACTCGGGGCTCAGGGTGACGGCCTCGACGGAGCCGCCGCGGTGCACGTTCGAGCGGAACTCGTCGCCGTGAGCCCGCCGGCGCATGGCGGCAACGACGCGGTCGCCCACGACGAGGGCGCGGATGTCGCGGCCCTTGCTCTCGGCGACGAAGCGCTGGATGAGCACGTTCTGGTTCGTCGACTGCAGGGTCTCGATGATCGCCTCGGCGACCTTGACCTCGGGGGCGAGGATCACGCCGATGCCCTGGGTGCCCTCGAGCAGCTTGATGACGACGGGCGCGCCGCCGACGCGCTCGATCGCGGGCCGCACATCCGCTCGATTGCGCACGAAGGCGGTGGCCGGCATGCCGATGTTGTGCCGCGACAGGATCTGCGTGGCGCGCAGCTTGTCGCGCGCGTTCGAGATGCCGTTCGCGGTGTTGGGCGTGTAGACGTCCATCTGCTCGAACTGCCGCACCACTGCGGTGCCGAAGTAGGTGATCGACGCGCCGACCCGGGGCAGGATCGCGTCGTAGTCGCTCAGCGGGCGGCCGCGGAACTGCAGGTCGGGGTCGTCGCCGGAGAGATCGATGGCGAAGCGCAGGGTGTTGAGCACCTTGACGTCGTGGCCGCGCTGCTCGGCGGCGGCGCGCAGGCGCTGGGTGGAGTAGGCGCGGGGCGCGCGCGAGAGGATCGCGAGTTTCATGAGGTGTCCCGGGGAGGCCGCTGGCAGGATGGGGCCATGACCGGCTCCGCGACCCATTCAAACACCCTCGCGGGCTGGCGCGAATGGGTGCAGCTGCCCGACGTCGGCGTGCCGTGGATCAAGGCCAAGCTCGATACGGGCGCGCAGACCTCGTCGATCCACGCCTACGAGCCCGAGGTCTTCGAGCAGGGGGGCGAGGAGTGGGTGCGCTTCCGCATCCGCCCCTGGCAGATGGGCGCCGACGAGGTCGAGGTCGAGTGCCCGCTCGTCGACATCCGCCGGGTGCGCAGCTCGTCGGGCCATGTCGAGGAGCGCTACGTGGTGAGCATGCGCATCGTGCTCGTCGAGCGCGAGATCGAGGCCGAGGTCACGCTCAGCAATCGCGATCAGATGGGGTTCCGCATGCTCATCGGCCGCGAGGCGCTGCAGCAGGGCTTCGCCGTGGACGCCAGCCAGTCGTTCCTGGGCGAGCGGGCGCCGCGCGCCAGCCGACGGAGCAACCGCGGCGACGACTGATTCCCGAGAACCGCGTCATGAGCGCGGTGGTCGCGCATCCCATTCGCGACGGCAGCCGACCCGACGGCCTCCGTCGGAGGGGACGAGCGGATGCACGAGGCATGGACGGCGGTCGCGGCACCACTGCTGGACGGCGACCCGCGAGCGGATGCGACCGTCGCGCTCGTGCTGCTGGGCGCCGGTCTGCTGCTCGGCGCGGTCGCGGTGCTGCTGGACGTCTGGCGCCGTCGGGACCGGTCGGGAAAGCGGTCGCCCGACGGTCAGCGTGGCGATCGCACCGCCCGCTAGGGTGTTCCGTGGCGACGCCGCCCGACGCATGAACCCTCGCGCCGTGCGCGCGCTCGCTCCCCATCGCCCGGACGATCCCGGGCGGGAACTTCAGCGGAACTGAGGAGCAAAGCAGCGTGGATCTCTTCGAATACCAGGCCCGGGACCTGTTCGAGTCCTACGGCGTGCCGGTCCTGCCGGGCATCGTGGCCGACACCCCCGAGCAGGCGCGGGCCGCGGCCGAGCGCCTCGGCGGCGTGGTCGTGGTCAAGGCCCAGGTCAAGGTCGGCGGTCGCGGCAAGGCCGGCGGCGTCAAGGTCGCCAAGACCCCGGACGAGGCGGAGGAGGCCGCGAAGGCGATCCTCGGCCTCGACATCAAGGGCCACGTCGTGCAGCGCGTCATGGTCGCCGCGGGCGCCCGCATCGCGAAGGAGTTCTACTTCTCCGTGCTGCTCGACCGCGCTGAGCGCTCCTACCTGTCGCTCGCGAGCGTCGAGGGCGGCATGGAGATCGAGCAGCTGGCGGTGGAGAAGCCCGAGGCGCTCGCCCGCGTGCAGGTCGACCCGCTCGCCGGCATCGACGCCGAGCAGGCCCTCGCCATCGCGAAGGCCGGCGGCTTCGACGACGAGCTCGCCGCTCAGGTGGCCCCCGTCATCGAGGCGCTCTACAAGGTCTACACCGGCGAGGACGCGACCCTGGTCGAGGTCAACCCGCTCGTGCTCACCGAGGAGGGCGCGATCATCGCCCTCGACGGCAAGGTCTCGCTCGACGAGAACGCCGGCTTCCGGCACCCGAACCACGCCGAGCTGGAGGACGCCGCGGCGGCCGACCCGCTCGAGGCGAAGGCCAAGGCCAACGACCTCAACTACGTCAAGCTCGACGGCGAGGTCGGCATCATCGGCAACGGCGCGGGGCTCGTCATGAGCACCCTCGACGTCGTCGCCTACGCGGGCGAGGCCCACGGCGGCGTCAAGCCGGCCAACTTCCTCGACATCGGCGGCGGCGCCTCCGCCACCGTCATGGCGAACGGCCTCGACGTGATCCTGGGCGACGCCCAGGTGAAGAGCGTCTTCGTCAACGTCTTCGGCGGCATCACCTCCTGCGTGGCGGTGGCCGAGGGCATCGTGAAGGCCCTCGAGATCCTCGGCGACGCGGCGACCAAGCCGCTCGTCGTGCGACTCGACGGCAACCAGGTGGAGGAGGGCCGTGCGATCCTGCAGGCCGCCAACCACCCGCTCGTCACGGTCGCGGCGGGCATGGACGAGGGCGCCGACGAGGCAGCCCGACTGGCTGCGGCGAAGTAAGGGACGGAACAGACATGTCGATCTTCCTCAACAAGGACTCCAAGGTCATCGTCCAGGGCATCACCGGCGGCGAGGGCACCAAGCACACGGCGCTCATGCTCAAGGCGGGCACGAACGTGGTCGGCGGCGTGAACGCGCGCAAGGCCGGCACGACCGTCGCCCACAAGGACGCGAACGGCGCCGACGTGGAGCTGCCCGTGTTCGGCAGCGTCGCCGAGGCCATCGCGGCCACCGGCGCCGACGTCTCCATCGCCTTCGTGCCGCCGGCCTTCACCAAGGACGCGATGCTCGAGGCCATCAACGCCGAGATCCCGCTGCTGGTCGTCATCACCGAGGGCGTGCCCGTGCAGGACTCGGCCGAGGCCTGGGCGCACGCCAAGGCCAAGGGCACGACCCGCATCATCGGGCCGAACTGCCCCGGCATCATCACGCCCGGTGAGGCGCTCGTCGGCATCACCCCGGCGAACATCACCGGCAAGGGCCCGGTCGGCCTCGTGTCGAAGTCGGGCACACTGACCTACCAGATGATGTTCGAGCTGCGCGATCTCGGCTTCTCGACCGCCATCGGCATCGGCGGCGACCCGGTCATCGGCACGACCCACATCGACGCGCTCGAGGCCTTCGAGGCCGACCCCGAGACGAAGGCGATCGTCATGATCGGCGAGATCGGCGGCGACGCGGAGGAGCGGGCGGCGGCCTACATCAAGGCGCACGTCACCAAGCCGGTCGTCGGCTACGTCGCGGGCTTCACCGCGCCGGAGGGCAAGACCATGGGCCACGCCGGCGCCATCGTCTCCGGCTCGGCCGGCACCGCCCAGGCGAAGAAGGAGGCCCTCGAGGCCGCCGGCGTCAAGGTCGGCAAGACCCCGAGCGAGACGGCGCGCCTGCTGCGCGAGGTGCTCGCCGCGGTCTGATCCGCAGCGCATCGCGACGGGCCGTCTCCTCGAGGAGGCGGCCCATCGTCGCGTCCGGGGGCGGATGATCGGATGTGGTGGGCTGCGAGCTCGCATCCGCTCGGCACGGCGGCCCGCCGCATCCGCTCGGCGCGGCTATCGTGAGCGCGATGAACCGTTCGCTCACCGCGCTCTTCGGAGCGCTCGAAGCCCTGCTCGTAGCGGGCATCGGGCTGGGCGTACCCCTCGCGCTGCTCACCCTGGTGTGGGGGTTCCACTACGGGCTCGGCCCCGAGTGGACGCTGTTCTGGCAGGGCGCCGCCGACCTCTGGCTGCTCGGGCACGGCGTCGACCTCTCGGTGTCGCTCGACCCCGCGCTCATCGCAGCACTCGGGCTGCCCTCCGAGGGCACCGGAGACTTCACGGTCGGCCTCGCGCCGCTCGGCGTCGCGACCCTCACCGTGGCCCTCGCGCTGCGCGCCGGCCGTCGCATCGCGGAGGTCAAGCACTTCCGCTGGGGCGCGGGCGCCGCGATCGGGGCCTTCCTGCTCGTCGCCGTGCTCGCGACCTTCACCGCGCAGGGCGCGGTCGTGGCACCCTCGCTCACGCAGGGCGTGCTGTTCCCGCTCGCCCTCTTCGCGGCACCGCTGCTGCTCGGCGCGCACCTCGAGCGCCGCAAGCACGCCGCGCCGGGGGAGCGCGCGCTGTGGACCGGCGACTGGCCCGAGGAGTGGCAGGCGGTGCTGCGCGCGGCCCTGCGCATCGGCCTCGCGAGCGCGACGGCGCTGCTCGGCCTCGCGGCGCTCGCCGTGGCGGTGCGGCTGATCGTCAGCTACGCCGACGTCATCGCGCTCTACGAGTCCGTGCAGCCCGACGGCCTCGGAGTCGTCGCTCTGACCATCGCGCAGCTGGGCCTGCTGCCCAACATCGTCGTCTGGGCCGCCGCCTGGTTCACCGGTCCCGGCTTCGCGATTGGCGCCGGCTCGACCATCGGCCCGCTCGGCACCGTCGTCGGTCCGCTGCCCGCCGTGCCGGTGCTCGGCGCGCTGCCGGCCGGCGAGCAGGCGCTCGGCTTCCTCGCCCTGCTCGTGCCCGTCGTAGCGGGATTCCTGGCCGCCGCGTTCCTGCACCCGACCCTCGCTCCCGCCATCCGCGCCGAGCGCCGCTGGCCGTGGCTCGCCGGAGCGGGTCTGGCCGCCGGGCTCGTCGCCGGAATCGCCCTCGGGCTGCTGGCCTGGCTCTCGGGGGGACCTGCGGGCCCGGGCCGTCTCGCCGCTGTGGGCCCCGATCCGCTGCTCGTCGGGGTCTGCGTGCTCGCCGAGGTCGGCATCGCCGCGGCGCTCGGCCTGGTCGCGGCCGACCGCCGGGCGGACGACGCCGCTGCGCCGACGACCGTCGGACGGGCGGGCGGCACCGGGCCGCTAGGCTGATCGGGTGCTCAACCTCGTCGTGCTGATCTCCGGCGGTGGTTCGAACCTGCGGGCTCTGCTCGAGGCCACGCGGAACCCGGACTTCCCCGCCCGTATCGTCGCCATCGGCGCCGATCGCGAGGCGGAGGGCTTCAGCCACGCCGAGGCGTTCGGCGTGCCCATCTTCACCGTGCCCTTCTCGAGCTACCCGGACCGGGACGCCTGGGGCGCGGCGCTGCTCGAGGCGATGGAGCCCTGGAAGGCCGACCTCGTCGTGCTCAGCGGCTTCATGCGGCTGCTGCCCGGCGCCGTCGCGCAGGCGCTCTCGCCGCACTGCATCAACACCCACCCGGCGTACCTGCCTGAGTTCCCCGGCGCCCACGCCGTGCGCGACGCGATCCGCGCCGGCGCGACGCGGTCCGGGGCCAGCGTCATCGTGGTCGACGACGGCGTCGACACCGGCCCGATCCTCGCGCAGGAGCGCGTCCCCGTGCTCGCCGGCGACGGCGAGGCGGAACTGCACGATCGCATCAAGATGGTGGAGCGGCGCCTGCTGGAGCAGGTCGTGCGCGACATCGCCGAAGGAACCCTCGACCTCGAGAAGGTGAGCACGCCATGAGCGGACCGACCATCGACCCCAGCCTGTACCGCGAGCGCGACGTGGTGCCCATCCGCCGCGCGCTCATCTCGGTGAGCGACAAGGCCGGCCTGCTCGAGCTCGCCGAGGCGCTCTCCGCCGCGGGCGTCGAGATCGTCTCGACCGGCTCCACCGCGTCGACGATCGCGGGCGCCGGCTACGCCGTCACCGAGGTCTCGAGCGTCACGGGCTTCCCCGAGAGCCTCGACGGCCGCGTCAAGACCCTGCACCCGAGCGTGCACGCCGGCATCCTCGCCGACCTGCGCCTCGAGCACCACGAGCAGCAGCTCGCCGAGCTCGGCATCACCGCCTTCCAGCTCGTCGTCGTGAACCTCTACCCGTTCCAGCAGACGGTGGCGAGCGGAGCGGATGCGGGCACCATCGTCGAGAACATCGACATCGGCGGCCCCGCCATGGTGCGCGCCGCCGCGAAGAACCACCCGAACGTCGCGATCGCGGTCTCGCCGTCGAGCTACCCGCAGGTCATCAAGGCGCTCACCCTCGGCGGCACCACGCTGGCCCAGCGCCAGCGCCTCGCCTTGGAGGCGTTCACGCACACGGCCGAGTACGACACCGCCGTGAGCGGGTGGATGCGCACCCACCTCGGCCCGCGCGCCGAGTGGACCGGCGCGATCCCGGTCGTCACGAGCCCGGACTTCACCCCGCGCCTGATCGTGGAGGCGGAGCTGGACGACGTGCTGCGCTACGGGGAGAACAGCCACCAGGCCGCCGCGCTCTACCGCGTGCCCGGCGCAGCGGGCATCGCCCAGGCCACGCAGCTGCACGGCAAGGAGATGTCGTTCAACAACTACGTCGACGCCGATGCGGCAGTGCGCGCCGCCTACGACTTCGACGAGCCCGCCGTGGCGATCATCAAGCACGCCAACCCCTGCGGTGTGGCCGTCGCCGGCGCGGGTGAGGGCGACGCCCTCGCCCGCGCGCACCGCAAGGCGCACGAGTGCGACCCGGTCTCGGCCTTCGGCGGCGTCATCGCCGCGAACCGCGTGATCACGAAGGCGACCGCCGAGAGCATCGTCGACATCTTCACCGAGGTCGTCGTGGCGCCGGGCTTCGAGCCCGAGGCCGTGGCGGTGCTGCAGGCCAAGAAGAACCTACGCCTGCTCGTGCTGCCCGCCGGCTTCCGCCGCGAGAAGGTGGAGCTCAAGCAGATCTCCGGCGGCCTGCTCGCGCAGCAGCCCGACGGCTACGAGCGCCTCGACGTCGCCAACTGGAACCTGGTCGCCGGCGAGCCCGCCTCGGCCGAGGTGCTCGCGGACCTCGAGTTCGCCTGGCGCGCCGTGCGCTCGGTCAAGTCGAACGGCATCCTGCTCGCCAAGGACGGCGCCTCCGTCGGTGTCGGCATGGGCCAGGTCAACCGGGTCGACTCGTGCCACCTCGCGGTGAACCGCGCCGGTGAGCGCGCGGCCGGCTCGGTCGCCGCGTCCGACGCCTTCTTCCCCTTCGCCGACGGCCCCCAGGTGCTGCTCGACGCCGGTGTCTCGGCGATCGTGCAGCCCGGCGGCTCGGTGCGCGACGAGGAGGTCATCGCGGCCGCTCGCGCGGCCGGCGTGACCATGTACTTCACCGGCGAGCGGCACTTCTTCCACTGAGCTGATTGCACGCCGCCGCCCCTGCGGCGTGCCTGCCGATGCGGCGACCGCGCGCGGTCGCTCGCCGCATCGGGGCCTGAGCTGCCGAGGTGCACGCATGGTGCGGGTCGACGTCGTGGCGCTCGCGATGCACGACGTCTTGCTCACGGCAGGGGCCCCTGCGGCGTGCCCGCCGATGCGGCGACCGCGCGCGGGCGGGTGTTCATCCGCTCGTCGTCGGGGCGGCTTGACCCTCGGGCGAGGGCGGGCCTAATCTGGAAAGCTGCCCATCGGGTAGCGCTTTCCTCACCACTCCGGAGAAGTCGATGACGTCCTCGTCCGCGCCCAGCGCCGCCCCCGCCAGCACCGGCAGCACCGCGACGGTGCTGCTGCGCCTGCTGCCGTGGGCCCGCCCGGTGCTGCCCCGCATGGTGCTCGGCGGCGTCGTCGCGCTCATCGCCCAGCTCGCGCTGCTCGCCGTGCCGCAGGTGCTGCAGTTCGTCACCGACGGCCCCATCGCCGACGGCGACCTCGGCGGCATCTGGCTCGCCGGCATCGCCGTGCTCGGGCTCGGCGTGCTCGAGGCGCTCATGATCTTCCTGCGCCGCAAGCTCACGGTCGCGCCGAGCACGCGCGTCGAGGCGGCGATGCGCAACGACCTGTACCGCAAGCTGCAGGAGCTGCCGGTCGGCTTCCACGACCGCTGGCCCAGCGGCCAGCTGCTCTCCCGGTCGATGAGCGATCTCGGCGTCGTGCGCCGCTTCCTCGCCTTCGGCCTCACGATGCTCGTCGTCAACGCGCTGATGATCGTCATCGGCGTCGTCATCCTGCTCGTCATGGACTGGCGGCTCGGCCTGCTCTTCGGCCTCTGCGCCGGACCGATCATCGCGATCGGCTTCGGCTTCGAGCGGCGCTACGGCAAGGTGGCGCGGCGCAGCCAGGATCAGCAGGGCGACCTCGCCACCACCGTCGAGGAGTCGGTGCACGGCATCCGCGTGCTCAAGGCCTTCGGTCGCGGTGCGCACGCGCTGCGCGGCTTCACCCGCCAGGCCGAGCAGCTGCGCGGCACCGAGATCGAGAAGGCCAGGGCGGTCTCCGGCATCTGGCTGTGGCTCATCCTGATCCCGGACACCGCTTACGCGCTCTGCCTGCTGCTCGGCGCGTTCCTCACGGTGCAGGGGGAGGTCACCGTCGGCACCCTGCTCGCGTTCTTCGCGACCGCCGCCGTGCTGCGCTTCCCGATCGAGTCGATCGGCTTCCTGCTCTCGATGGCGCTCGACACGCGCAACGCCCTCGACCGCTACTTCGAGGTGCTCGACGAGCCGGACCCGCTCGCCGACACCGCCGCGCCCCGCACCATCGAGGCGCCCCGCGGCGAGCTGCGCTTCGAGAACGTGACGTTCCGCTACCCGGACGCGCCGGCCGACCAGCCGCCGCTGCTCGACGGCGTCGACCTCACCGTCGAGCCGGGCGAGACCATCGCGCTCGTGGGTCTCACCGGCAGCGGCAAGACGACCCTCACGGCACTCGCCATCCGCCTCTACGACGTCACCGGCGGCGCCGTGCGCATCGACGGCGTCGATGTGCGCGACCTGCCCCGCGAGGAGCTGCGCCGACACGTCGCCACCGCGTTCGAGGAGCCCACGCTGTTCAGCGACAGCGTGCGCGAGAACGTGCTGATGGGACGACCGGATGCGGGCGAGCCCGCCGCGCGCCAGGCGCTCGAGATCGCCCAGGCCGGCTTCGTCGACGACCTGCCGGAGGGGCTGGACACCGTCATCGGCGAGGAGGGCATGAGCCTCTCGGGCGGTCAGCGGCAGCGTCTCGCGCTGGCTCGCGCCATCGCGGCGGACCCCGCCGTGCTCGTGCTCGACGACCCGCTCTCGGCTCTCGACGTCGGCACCGAGGCGCTCGTCGAGGCGGCGCTGCGCGAGGTCATGAGCGGCACGACCTCGCTCATCGTCGCGCACCGCCCGTCGACCGTGCTGCTCGCCGACCGCGTCGCGCTGCTCGAGCGCGGCCGCATCATCGCGCTCGGCACGCACGCCGAGCTGCTCGCCACCAGCGAGCGCTACCGCAACGTGCTCTCCTCCATCGAGGACGAGCCCGCCCCGGCCGCCCGCGAGGCCGTGGAGATCGAGCACCCCCGCACCGGCAGCATCCCCCTGCCGCCGGCCGCACGACGAGAGGGGCAGGAGCCGTGAGCCTGCAGGGAGTCCAGGGCGAGGAGCGCGACCACTACACGCGCGAGGAGAGCCGCCGCATCCGCCGCCGCTCGCTCGTGCTGCTCGGCTCGCTCGTGCGACCGCTCAAGCGGCGCATCGCGCAGGCCGTCGTGCTCATCCTCGTCGCCACAGTTGCGCAGGTCGCCGGCCCGTCGCTCATCGCCTACGGCATCAACCAGGGCGTCGAGGCGCTGAGCGGCGGCGACGCCCTGCCGATCGCCGGCACCGTCGCGCTGTTCATCGCCGCCGCGATCACCGGCGCGGTGCTCACCGCCTGGTACGTGCGCGTCGCCGCGCGGATCAGCCAGGCGATCATGCTCGAGCTGCGCACCCGCATGTTCCGGCACACGCAGCAGCTGAGCCTCGAGTTCCACGAGAGCTACACCTCGGGCCGCATCATCTCGCGGCAGACCAGCGACCTCGACGCCATCCGCGAGCTGCTCGACTCCGGCCTCAACCAGCTGACGACGGGCCTGCTGTACATGGGCTTCACCGGCGCCGCGCTCGTGCTGCTCGATCCGCTGAGCGGTCTGATGCTGGCCTGCTCGCTGATCCCGCTGGCGATCCTCACCCGGTGGTTCCAGGTGCGCTCGCAGCGCCTCTTCCGCAAGTCGCGGGTGATCAGCGCCCGGCTCATCGTGCGCTTCGTCGAGACCATGACGGGCATTCGCGCCGTCAAGGCCTTCCGAGCGGAGGAGCGCAACGAGGCCCGCTACGCCGAGAACGTCGAGGACTACCGCGACATCAACCTGCGCTCGATCCGGCTCTTCGGCGTCTACGAGCCGGTGCTCGTGCTGATCGGCAACGTCACGATGGCGGCCGTGCTCGTCGTCGGCGCGCTGCGCACGCTCGACGGCTCCTTCGAGATCGGGCTGCTGCTGGGCGCCGTGCTCTACGTGCGCAACTTCTTCGGGCCGATGCACGACATGGCGATGTTCTACAACGCCTACCAGGGCGCCGCGGCCGCGCTGGAGAAGATCTCCGGGGTGCTCGAGGAGCGCCCCAGCGTGCCGGAGCCGACCGCCCCGCATCCGCTGCCCGCAGCCCGCGGCGAGCTCGTCTTCGACCGGGTGCGCTTCGCCTACCGCGAGGACCGCGTGATCCTGCCCGAGTTCGATCTGCGCATCCCCGCCGGTCGTACGCTCGCGCTCGTCGGCACCACCGGCGCC
This sequence comes from Microbacteriaceae bacterium PS02343, assembly GCA_029959365.1. Lineage (GTDB taxonomy): Bacteria > Actinomycetota > Actinomycetes > Actinomycetales > Microbacteriaceae > Arenivirga. The sequence continues at coordinate 35,865 of JASCOA010000012.1, forward strand.
GGCAAGTCGACCCTCGCCAAGCTCGTGGCGCGCTTCTACGACCCTAACGACGGGAGGCTGACCCTCGACGGCGTCGACCTGCGCGAGCTCTCGAGCGCCGACCTGCGCCGCGCGATCGTCATGGTCACCCAGGAGGCCTACCTGTTCAGCGGCTCGGTGGCGCAGAACATCGAGCTCGGCAAGCCGACCGCCACCCGCGAGGAGGTCGTCGCCGCCGCGCGCGCGGTGGGGGCGCACGAGTTCATCACCTCGCTGCCCGACGGCTACGACACCGACGTGTCCAAGCGCGGCGGCCGGGTCTCGGCGGGCCAGCGGCAGCTGATCTCCTTCGCGCGGGCATTCCTCGCGAACCCCGCGGTGCTCATCCTCGACGAGGCCACCGCGCAGCTCGACATCCCCAGCGAGCGCCTCGTGCAGCAGGGCCTGCAGACCCTGCTCGCCGACCGCACGGCGATCATCATCGCCCACCGCCTCTCGACGGTGGCGATCGCCGACCGCGTGCTCGTCATGGAGCACGGGCGCATCGTGGAGGACGGCTCGCCCGAGGAGCTGACCGCTGGCACGGGCCGCTTCGCCAAGCTGCACGCGGCCTGGCGCGACTCCCTGGTGTAGAGCGGAGGCCGGGCTCAGGCCTCCGGGGTCCAGCGGGCTCGGCGGTGGTCGACGCGGTAGCCGGCGAGCGTGCCGGCCTCGGCGAGCGGGGTGCCCTCGGCCACGTAGTGAGGGCGAGCGGCCTCCTCGTGGCCGAGCGGCGGATGCCCGCCCGAGCGGATGACCCGCCACCACGGCAGCGTGCCGCCGGAGTGCGCCATCACCTGTCCGACCATGCGCGAGGCGCGCGAGCCGAGCTCCGCCGCGACCTCGCCGTAGGTCATCGTGCGACCCGGCGGGATCTCGGCCACGAGCTCGTGCACGCGCCCGGCGAAGTCCTCGGGGTCGACCGGCTGCTGCTCGTCGAGCGGGCCGCTGTCGGGCGAAGGAGCGGGGCGAGCGGATGCGCGCTGCTGCGCGCCACCGGCGGCGGCGGTCCGGTCGCGCATCACAGCTCGAGCGCGCCGATCACTTCCCCGTACGACGTCTCGCCGATGGGGATGAACCCGACCGAGAGGAAGAAGCGCTCGGGGCCGTCGTCGCCGCCGTCCCAGATGACGGTCAGGCGGTGGAATCCGCGCTGGCGGGCCTCCTCGGCGAGGGCGTGGGCGGCGAAGGTGCCGATGCCGCTCTGCTGTGCGTCGCCGTCGACGTTGATGCGCCACAGCACGCTGCGGAACTCCTCCTTCGGGTGCTCCGGGTCGAAGTTGCCCATGATGTAGCCGACGACCTTGTCGCCGTCGACGACGACGCGCGGCCACGAGGTCGCGGGGTCGAGGAGCGGCTCGGCGATCGAGTACGAGACGGGCGCGATGTACTGCTCCTGACCCGGGCGCAGCGCGAGGCTGTGCGCGGCGGCGATCGTCGCGGCGGAGAGGGGCTCGAGGCGCAGGTCGGACATGAGCGAAGGCTAGTGCTCGGGGCTGCGAGCGACCATGGATCTCTCGACATCGAGACATCTCCGGCGGCGGGTAGGGTGGTCCCCGGTGCCCATCGGCGGGTATCCCGAGACACAGGAGGTTCCGTGGCCAAGATCAAGGTAGAAGGCACCGTCGTCGAGCTCGACGGCGACGAGATGACCCGCATCATCTGGCAGTTCATCAAGGACCGCCTCATCCACCCCTACCTCGACCTCACGCTCGAGTACTACGACCTCGGCATCGAGCACCGCGACGCGACCGACGACCAGGTCACGATCGACGCCGCCGAGGCGATCAAGAAGCACGGCGTCGGCGTCAAGTGCGCCACGATCACGCCCGACGAGGACCGCGTCGTGGAGTTCGGCCTCAAGAAGATGTGGCGCTCGCCCAACGGCACGATCCGCAACATCCTCGGCGGCGTCATCTTCCGCGAGCCGATCATCATCAGCAACATCCCGCGGCTGGTGCCGGGCTGGAACAAGCCGATCATCGTCGGCCGTCACGCCTTCGGCGACCAGTACCGCGCCACCGACTTCGTCTTCGACCGCCCCGGCACGCTCACGCTGAGCTTCCAGCCGAAGGACGGCACGGAGGCGCAGAGCTTCGAGGTCTTCCAGGCCCCGGGCGGCGGCGTCGCGCTGGCGATGTACAACCTCGACGACTCGATCCGCGACTTCGCGCGGGCCAGCATGAACTACGGCCTCGCGCGCAACTACCCGGTCTACCTCTCGACCAAGAACACGATCCTGAAGGCCTACGACGGCCGCTTCAAGGACCTGTTCCAGGAGGTCTTCGACGCCGAGTTCGCCGAGCAGTTCGAGGCGGCCGGCCTCACCTACGAGCACCGCCTCATCGACGACATGGTCGCGAGCGCGCTCAAGTGGGAGGGCGGCTACGTCTGGGCCACGAAGAACTACGACGGCGACGTGCAGTCGGACACCGTCGCGCAGGGCTTCGGCTCGCTCGGCCTCATGACGAGCGTGCTCTCGACCCCCGACGGCAAGGTCGTCGAGGCCGAGGCGGCGCACGGCACGGTCACGCGCCACTACCGCCAGCACCAGGCGGGCAAGCCCACGTCGACGAACCCGATCGCCTCGATCTACGCGTGGACGCGCGGCCTGATCCACCGCGGCAAGCTCGACGGCAACCAGGAGCTCATCGACTTCGCCAACACCCTCGAGGACGTCGTCATCAAGACGGTCGAGAGCGGCAAGATGACGAAGGACCTCGCAGTGCTGGTCGGCCCCGAGCAGGCCTTCCTCACCACCGAGGACTTCCTCGCGGCCCTCGACGAGAACCTCTCGGCGCGACTGGCGGCGTAGCCCTCCTCGAACGGATGGCCGATCGAAGCGGATGGCCCGGTGCGGATCGCACCGGGCCATCCGTCGTTCCCGGATCCTCACGGGACGGCCAGCGGATGCGGTGCTCTCGCACCGCGCATCCGCTCGGCGAAGATTTACGACCTCGAAACACGCTTCCTCACAGAACCCCCCGAAGAGGGGGTGAATCTCCTCTAGGGTGATGGCAGCAGACCCGACTGCTTCAGCAACCGGGCCCGGCCGCGAACCCGCCGGACCCGTGAGTCATCGAGGAAGAGGACGCACGTGAGAGCACTCCGCGGGCACAGCCCGTCGCACCAACCCTCCCGCCTGCTGGCCGTCGCGCTCGGCGCGGCGCTGGTCGCCGGTTCCCTGGCCGCCGGGGGAGCCGCCACGGCGGCACCGTCGCCGAGCATCCCGATCACGAGCTTCGAGCCGGGCCGCTACATCGTGCAGCTCGCCGATGAGGCAGCCTCGACCTACGAGGGCGGTACGCAGCAGCTGCAGCGCACGGCCCCCGAGGGCGGCGCCCAGCTCGACGCCGAGTCGGCCGAGGTCGAGGCGTACAGCGCCCACCTCGAGCAGGCGCAGGGCGACGCGGCCGCCGAGGTCGGCGCCGAGGTCATCTACAACTACACGCTCGCCTTCAACGGCTTCGCGGCCGACCTCAGCGCCGAGCAGGCCGCCGAGCTCGCCGCCCGCAAGGACGTCGTCGCGGTCGTGCCGAACGAGCTCAAGCAGATCCAGGCGACGCCCGAGTACGGCACCGAGTTCCTCGGCCTCGACGGCGAGGGCGGGGTCTGGGAGCAGCTCGGCGGCGCCGAGAGCGTGGGCGAGGGCGTCGTGGTCGGCATCCTCGACACCGGCGTCGCGCCGGAGAACCCGTCGTTCGCCGGCGAGCCGCTCGGCACCGCGGCCGGCGCCGAGCCCTACCTCGACGGCGACGCGATCACCTTCGCCAAGGGCGACGGGCAGACCTTCACCGGCGTCTGCGAGACCGGCCCCGGCTTCGGCGCGGACGACTGCTCGACCAAGATCGTGGGGGCCCGCTCCTACGTCGACGGCTTCGGCGCCGATCGCATCGGCGGCGAGGACGTGGGCGAGTACGAGTCGCCGCGCGACGGCGACGGCCACGGATCGCACACCGGCGGTACCGCGGTGGGCAACCACCAGGTGACCCCGACCGTGCTCGGCCGCGAGTTCCCGGCCATCTCGGGCGTGGCCCCGGCCGCGAAGATCGCGGCCTACAAGGTCTGCTGGTCCGGTCCGGACCCCGTCGGCCCCGCCGCCGCCGGCTGCGCCCCCGCCGCCCTGCTGGCCGCCATCAACCAGGCGGTCGCCGACGGCGTCGACGTGATCAACTACTCGATCGGCGGCGGCGCGGCGGACACCACGGTCTCGCCGACCGACCAGGCCTTCCTCGGCGCGGCCGCCGCGGGCGTCTTCGTCGCCGCATCCGCCGGCAACAGCGGACCGGGCGCTTCCACCCTCGACAACGCCTCGCCGTGGATCACCACGGTCGCCGCGTCGACCATCCCGAACTACGAGGCCACGGCCACCCTCGGCGACGGCCAGGCCTTCGCCGGCGCCTCCATCTCGGTGGCCGAGAGCGCACCCGTCGAGGCGCCGCTCGTGCTCGCGACCGACGCGGTCGCGAACGGTCAGACGGCCGAGGACGCCGAGATCTGCGCCCCCGACAGCCTCGACGCCGCGGCGGTCGAGGGCTCGATCGTGGTCTGCCTCCGCGGTGTGACCGACCGGGTCTCCAAGTCGGCCGAGGTCGCCGCGAAGGGCGGCGTCGGCGTGCTGCTGGTCAACCCGACCCCGAGCTCGCTCGACAACGACGCCCACTCGGTGCCGACCGTGCACGTGGACGCGGATGCGCTCGAGGCGATCACCGCGTACGCCGCCACCGAGGGCGCCACCGTCACCCTCGCGGCCGGCAACAGCACCGGCGTCGAGTTCGCCACGCCGCAGGTCGCCGGCTTCTCCTCGCGGGGACCGGTCGAGGCCGACGGCAGCGACATCCTCAAGCCCGACGTGATCGCGCCGGGCGTGGGCATCCTCGCTCCGACCAACAACCCCGAGGACGGGGACCCGACATGGGCGTTCCTCTCGGGCACCTCGATGTCGTCGCCGCACGTCGCCGGCCTCGCCGCGCTCTACCTGGGCGAGCGCCCGAACGCGACCCCGGCCGAGGTCAAGTCGGCGCTCATGACCACCGCCTACGACACGGTGGGCTCGGACGGCGCCGCCGTGAACGACCCCTTCGCGCAGGGCGCGGGCCACGCCGACCCGACCCGGTTCTTCGAGCCTGGCCTGCTCTACCTCAACGGCACGGACGACTGGTACTCGTACATCCAGGGCATCGGCTACGACGTCGGCGCCGAGCCGATCGACGCGAGCGACCTGAACCTGGCCTCGATCGCCATCGGCGAGCTGACCGGCGCCGAGACCGTCACCCGCACGGTGACCTCGACGCAGGCCGGCACCTTCGAGGCCTCGGTCGACATCCCGGGCGTCGATGCGGTCGTCGAGCCCTCGACGCTGAGCTTCGGCTCGGCGGGCGAGACGGCCGAGTTCACGGTGACCTTCGCGAACGCCGGCGCTCCGCTCGACGAGTTCGCGACCGGTTCGCTCACCTGGACCAGCGGCGAGACCACCGTGCGATCCCCGCTCGCGATCCGACCGGTCACCCTCGTGGCGCCGGACGAGGTCACGGGCGAGGGCGTGGACGGATCGGTCGACGTCGAGATCACGCCGGGCGGCGACGGCGACATCGCGCTGACGACCACCGGCCTCGCGCGCGGCGACCTGCAGCCGGATGCGACCGACCCCGCGTCGGAGCACTCCGGCGCCGGTCTGCCCGGTGACGAGTCCACCTGGGAGGTGGAGGTGCCCGAAGGCGCCGAGTTCGCCCGATTCGACCTCGCCTCTACCGAGCAGGCCGCTGACCTCGATCTGGTCGTCTACCTGCTCGACGGTCCGGGCGGCGCGCCCGTCGCCGGCTGGCAGTCGGCCACCGCCTCCGCGGACGAGCGCGTCGACCTGCCCGCACCGGAGGCGGGCACCTACCGGGTGACTGCATCCGTCTTCTCGGTGGTCACCGCGGGGCAGCCGGTCGCCTTCGACGTCACGACCACGTCGATCGTGCCGGGAGCCGGCGCCGCCGAGCTCGCGCTCGACCCCTCCGTGCTCTCCGGCAGCACCGGAGTGCCGACGGGCTACACGGCGAGCTGGGCGGGCCTCGATCCCGAGAGCGACTACCTCGGGCTCGTGCGCTACGGCGAGACCGGGGTCTCGACCGCGGTGACCGTCGAGACCGGCGAGGCCGTCGAACCGGAGCCCGTCGCTCCGGTCGCGATCGAGCCGCCGACCGTCACCGGCACGCCGAAGGTCGGCGAGCGGCTCACCGCGGCGCCGGGCGCCTGGGACGTCGAGGGCCTGACCTACGCCTACCAGTGGCTCGCCGACGGCGAGCCGATCCCGGGCGCGACCGGCGAGCGCTTCCGGCTGACGGACGCGCAGCAGGGCTCGGCGGTCTCGGTGCGGGTCACCGCCAGCGCCGAGGGTCTGCCCGACGGCAGCGCCGATTCCGAGGCGGTGACCGTGCTCCACACGTCCACGCTGAAGGTCTCGGTGCAGCCGCAGCTCGTGCTCGGCAACCGCGCGGTGACGGTCACCGTGCGCGCGGACAGCTTGGCCGAGGCCGCGCCGACCGGAACCGCCACCGTGCGCTTGGGCGGCAGCAGCTACGACGTCGAGCTCGTCGACGGCGTCGGCTCGGTGCGCATCGACAAGCCGGCCCGCGGGCTGCACATCGTCACGGCGTCCTACGCCGGCGACGAGGTCACTGCGGCGGCGAAGGACGCGCGCAGCTGGGTGCTGGTCATCCGATTCTGATCCCGCTCCGTCCGACAGGACGAGGCCCCCGGTTCATCATGAGCCGGGGGCCTCGTCGTGCCAGACTCGATCCCGTCGCCGAGGACGGAGGAGCCGCATGGAGGTCGTGATCCTGCCCCACGCCGAGGCGATCGGCGCACTGGCTGCCCGCCTCGTCGCGGCCGAGCTGCGCCGGGCCGAGCGCCCGGTGCTCGGTCTCGCCACCGGTTCCTCGCCCCTGGTGATCTACGCCGCCCTGCGCCGGTTGGTCGAGGCGGGGGATCTCGCACTCGCAGGAGTCCCCGGCTTCGCGCTCGACGAGTACGTCGGACTACCGGCCGGTCACCCCGAGTCGTACGCCGAGGTGCTCCGCCGCGAGGTGGTCGAGCCGCTCTGCATGGACCCGGCCCTCGTGCGGGCACCGGACGGTGCCGCGGCCGACCTCGAGGTCGCGTGCGAGGCGTACGAGCAGGCGATCGCCGAGGCGGGCGGCATCACCGTGCAGATCCTCGGCATCGGCGAGAACGGTCACATCGGCTTCAACGAGCCCACCTCGTCGCTCGCCTCGCGCACCCGCATCAAGACCCTCACCGCGGCGACCCGCGCCGCGAACGCCCGCTTCTTCCCGGACGGCGACGCGGTGCCGACCCACTGCCTCACCCAGGGGCTCGGCACGATCCTCGACGCCGGTGCGCTCGTGCTCGTCGCGCAGGGGGAGCGCAAGGCCGAGGCCGTGCGGCAGGCGGTGGAGGGGCCGCTGTCGAGCCGGTGGCCCGCATCCGCGCTGCAGCTGCACCGACGCGCCACCGTGATCGTCGACGAGGCCGCGGCGGGCCGCCTCGAGCTGGCGGACTACTACCGGGAGACCTTCGCCGCGAAGCCCGACTGGCAACGGGTCTGAGTCGGCATCGGACGACGGGCCGGCGTCAGACCACGCGGCGGCCGGCCGCCCAGACGGCGCGCACGCGCATCCGCTCGTCCAGCTGCACGGCGTCGGCGGCGTAGCCCGGCGCGAGCCGCCCGAGCTCGGCGTCGAGACCCAGCGCGGCGGCGGGCACCGAGGTCAGCGCGGCCACGGCGGCGATCTCCTCGACGCCGATGGCCAGGGCGATGCGCAGCGCCTCGTCCTGGGCCAGCACGCTGCCCGCCAGCGTCGAGGTGCCGGCCAGGTGCGCGGTGCCCTCGTGCACGTGCACCTCGCGGCTGCCGAGCGCGTAGACGCCGTCGGCGGCGCCCGTCGCGGCCATCGAGTCGGTGATGAGCGCGACCCGTCCCGGCGCGGCGCGGAACAGCAGCCGGGCCATCGTGGCATCGACGTGCCGGCCGTCGAGGATGAGCTCGAGCCGCACCCGATCGTCGTCGATCGCCGCGCCGATCGGGCCGGGGTCGCGGTGGTGCAGCCCGGGCATCGCGTTGAAGGCGTGGGTGAGCAGGGTCGCGCCGCGCCGGAACGCCTCGGCCGCGATCCAGCGGTCGGCGGCCGTGTGCCCGACGGCGACGCGCACGCCCGCCTCGGCGAACGCCTCGATCGCGTCGAGGGCGTGCGGCAGCTCGGGGGCGATGGTGATCTGGCGCAGCGTGCCGCCGGCCGCCTCGTAGAGCGCCGCTATGCGCTCGGGCGTCGGCTCCATGAGTGCGCCGGGGTCGTGCGCGCCCCGCCGCTCCGGAGCGAGGAACGGCCCCTCCAGGTGCGAGCCGAGCACGAGCGGATCGGCGGCAGCCGCCTCGGCCACCTGCGCCAGCGAAAGCTCCAACCGCTCCAGCGGCGCGGCGACCAGCGAGAGCACCGATCGGGTCGTGCCGTGCGCGCGGTGCACGGCGAGCGCCCGTCGGATGCCCTCCGGGCCCTCGTCGTAGGAGGCGCCGCCGGCACCGTGGCCGTGCAGGTCGATGAACCCGGGCACGAGGGTGGCGCCGCCGAGGTCCACGCGCTCGTCGGTCTCGGGCAGCTCGGGCCCCTGACCCGTCGCGACGATGCGGTCGCCCTCGATCAGCAGCCACGCATCCGCTCGCACGCCATCGGCGTCGACGGCTCGCGCGGCGTGCAGCAGCAGGCGCATCAGCGGAAGATGATCGTCCTCGCGCCGTCGAGCAGCACGCGCTGCTCGGCGAACCACTTGACGGCCTGGGCGAGCGTGCGGCTCTCCTCGTCCTGGCCGATGGCGACGAGCTCGGGCACGGCGCGGCTGTGGTCGACGCGCACCACGTTCTGCTCGATGATCGGGCCCTCGTCGAGGTCGGCCGTGACGAAGTGGGCGGTCGCGCCGATGAGCTTCACGCCGCGGCCGTGCGCCTGCTTGTAGGGGTTCGCGCCCTTGAAACCGGGCAGGAAGGAGTGGTGGATGTTGATGGCCCGGCCCTCGAGGGCCGCGCAGAGCTCGGGGGAAAGGATCTGCATGTAGCGCGCGAGCACGACCAGCTCGATGTCGTGCTCGTCGATCGCGGCGAGCACCCGGCGCTCGAAGTCGGCCTTCTGCTCCGGGCCGGTCACTGGGGAGGACTCGAACGGCACGCCGTAGAACGCGGCGAGCTCGGCGAGGTCGGGGTGGTTGCCCATGACGAGCGGCACCTCGATCGGCAGCTGGCCCGCGCGCTGGCGGAAGAGCAGGTCGTTGAGGCAGTGCGCCGCCTTCGACACGAGCACGAGGGTGCGCACGGGGCGGCCGACCGTGTCGATCGTCCAGGTCATGCCGTAGCGCTCGACGACCGGGGCGAGCGCCGCCTCGAAGGCGTCGCGGCCCGAGGGCGACTCGATCTGCAGCCGCATGAAGAAGGTGCCGGTCGCCTCGCTCGAGAACTGCTGCGACTCGGTGATGTTGCCCGAGGCCTCGACGATCGCGCCGCTGATGGCGTGCACGATGCCCGGCTGGTCGGGGCAGGCGATCGTGAGCACCCAGTGCTCGAGCGACGCGGGGACAGCGGATGCGGCGGGACTCACCCCCGTAGACTACCGAGCGATGGCCCTGCACCGAGCCATCCCGCTGGGCGGCGCGACGACCCCACGATCCACCCCACCTCGAGGCCCCCGATGCCGGTTCCACGCATGCCCTGGTTCACCCTGCTCGTGATCGCCGGAGCGATCTTCGTGAGCGTCACGAGCGAGTTCCTGCCCGCCGGGCTGCTGCCCGAGATCGCCGCCGACCTGGACGTCTCCGAGTCGAGGGTCGGCGTGCTCGTCACGGCCTTCGCCGCCACCGTCGTCGTCGCCACGGCGCCGCTGACCGCGCTGACCCGTCGGCTGCCGCGCAAGCCGCTGCTCGTCGGCGCGATGCTGGTCGGCGCCGCGGGCAACGCACTCGCGGCGATCGCACCGAGCTACGAGGTGCTGCTCGGCTCGCGGATCCTCGCAGGGCTCTCCTACGGCCTGTTCTGGGCGCTGGTGATGGGCGCCGTCGCGCGCGTCGTCGCGCCCGAGCAGCTGGCGCGCGCGGTCGCCGTCGCGCTCGGCGGCGGCACCACCGCCTTCGTGCTCGGCATCCCGCTCGGCACCGCGCTCGGCACGGCGGTCGGCTGGCGCACCGCCTTCGTCGTCATCGCGGTCGCGATCCTGCTGCTGGGCGTGCTCGTGGCGGTGCTGCTGCCGCACCTCGAGAAGGACCCGGTCGTGCCGACGGGGGAGCGCATCCCGATCTGGCGGGCGGGCGGCGTGCGCTCCGTGCTGCTGCTCTGCCTCGTCGTGATCGTGAGCATGGGCGCGCACTACGTCTTCTACACCTACATCGCCTCCTACGCGATCGAGGTCGGCGGCTTCGACGAGCGCTCGGTGAGCCTGCTGCTCTTCGCCTACGGCGCGGCCGGCGCGCTCGGACTGGTGGGCGTCGGCGTGCTCGGCGACCGGCATCCGCGCGTCGCGGTCATCGGCGGCATGCTGCTCGCGGCCTCGGCGGTGGCGCTGCTCCTCGTCTTCCCGGGCCTGCCCTGGCTGCTCGTCGCGGTGCTGATCGTCTGGGGCTTCGCGCTGGGCGGGGTGCCGGCCATGCTGCAGTCGACGGTGCTGAGGGTGGCGTCGCCGCGCATCCGCGACCTCTCCTCGGCCGTCTACTCGTCGAGCTTCAACTTCGCGATCGGCGGCGGCGCGCTGCTCGGCGCTGGCATCCTCGACGTGCACGGCCTCGTCGGGCTCGTGCCGGTGGCGGCCTTCGGGCTCGCGCTGGGTGCGGTCATCGCGGCGGCGGCGGGTCGGCGCCCGACCTGGCGGATGCGGGTGCACTGACGCTCAGCCCCGGAACGCGGAAGAGGGGGGCCCCCCGCGGGGGGGGGGGGGGGGGGGGGGGGGGGGGGGGGGGGGGGGGGGGGGGGGGT
>JASCOA010000130.1 GCA_029959365.1 Microbacteriaceae bacterium PS02343
GACGAGTTCTCCGGAACCTGGTCGTTCGGGCTCGCGCTGCTGCAGCTGCACACCGGTCAGGTCGCCGAGGCGCTCGCGAGCGCCACGGCCGCCGTCGACCAGCTCGCCTGGTGGGACCATCTGGTGGCCCGGAACGCGTCGCGCGCCATCCTCGCGTCGGCCGCGACGATGCTGGGCGACGCGCGCACCGCCGCCGCGGTGCTCGACGGCATCGACCGCAGCGGCAGCCCGGCGATCGCGACGGAGCTGCAGGCCGCCGAGGCCGAGGCCCGCGCTGCCGTCCGGCGCGGCGATCCCGATCCGGCCGCACCGCTCGCCCGCGCGGTGGCGACGGCGATCCCCGTGGGCTGGACGGCGTGGGCGGCGCTCGCGGCCCACACGGCCATCCGCATGGGCCACGGCGCCGAGGTCACGGCGCTCCTGCGCGCCGTGGAGCCCGCCCCGCCTGCGCGCAGCTTCCACCTCGTGCTCGAGCACGGCGAGGCGTTCGAGGCGCGCGACGCCGTCCGGCTGCTGCGGGTCGCCGAAGCGCTCGAGGCGGCGGGGATGCACGCCGGCGCGTACGACGCGGCGCGCCAGAGCCTCGCCATCGCCCGCGCCGGCGGCGCCGAGGCCACGGCCCGCAGCGCCGCGCTGGCGGCGGGGCGCAGCGGCGCGTCGCTGTCCCCCGCTCCCCCGCGCTCGGACCTCACGACGGTGCTGAGCCCTCGGGAGTGGGCCATCGCCTCCGCCGCCGCGGGTCGCGACCGCAATCGGGAGATCGCCGACCGTCTCGGCCTCTCGACGCGCACCGTCGAGAACCACCTCGCGAACGTCTACCGCAAGCTCGGCATCAGCGGGCGCGATCAGCTGCGGGAGCATCTCGGCGCGACGGGCCTCGATCGCCGGTGAGGCGCGGCGCTCCGCCGTGTCGGCGGACCGTCGACGTCAGGGCTGGAGCGAGCCCTCGATCGCCTCGCCGCCGGAGCGGCGCGCGAAGCAGGCGTAGGCGTTGTCGCCGTCCTGCCAGGCCTGCTCGGTGGCCGCGTAGCTCGCTTCGAGCACGATGTCGTCGTAGGCGCCGGCGAGCTCGAGCGAGATCGCCTCGGGCGCCGCGCAGCGCACGTTGGTCTCGGCCGCGAGCGCCTCCAGGCCGGGGTACGGCTCGGTCGGCTCGCCGAGCTCGGAGAGCGAGATCAGCTGCGCCGCGTGCGGCTGCGCGCAGTCGACGACCGTGTACTCCTCGGCCCAGGCGCTCGGGAACTGCTCGAGGCACTCGCCGCCGCCGAGCTCGTCCCAGGCGTAGGCACCGGGGGCGACCGGTCCGACGATCGTCTCCTCGGTGGGCTCCGGCGTCGGCGTCGGAGTCTGACTCGTCGCGGTGGGGCTCGGCGAGGGGGCCGCGGCGCCGGTCCAGCCGGGCAGCTGCAGGCCGGCCCAGAAGAGGGCGAGCAGCGCGAGCAGCGCCACGAGCACGCCGGCCACCCAGGCGAGGATCTTGACGTTGCGCGGCATCGGCTCGCGGGGCGCTCGCTCGCGCGGCGCGTCGTCGCCGGGCCGCTGCGGAGCCTCGCCCGCCAAGCCGGCGTCGACCTCGCGGAAGCGGTTCTCGCCGAAGAGGTCGTCGAGTCCCGTGTCCTCGGTGCTGGGCCCGATCGCGGTCGGCGGCACCGCCATGGCCTGAGTGGGCTCGCCCCCGTCGGCGTCGTCGTCGGCCTTCGGCAGGCTCATCGCCTGCGTGGGCTCGCCCCAGCTGTCGTCGTCGCCCGGCTTCGGCAGCGCCATCGCCTGGGTCGGCTCGCCCCAGCTCGTGTCGAGATCGGGTCGACCGGATGCGGCGGCCGGCTGCTCCGGCTCGCTCCCGACGCCCTCCGGCCCGGTCGCGGATGCGGCGGTCGCCGCCGACGGCGACGGCGTGGAAGGAGCGCTGAAGGCCTGCGGCGGCAGCGCGGTCGGCGGCAGGCCGAAGTCCACCGCGGGCTCGGTCGGCTCCGCTCGGCGGCGCGCGGGCGGCGGGGTCGGCTGACCCCGGACGGGCTCGGCGGAAGGCTGCGACGGGGCGACGGGCGGCACGACCTGCTCGCCCCGGGTCGGGGCGGGCGGGTCTGCGGGCGCGGGCTGCTCGGCGGGAGCGGCGGAATCCTGCGCGGCAATCGGAGCGGCAGGCTCGGTCAGAGCTGCAGGCTCGGTCGGAGCTGCAGGCTCGGCCGGCTGCGCAGGCTGGGCCGGGACGACGGGTGCGATCGGCTCATCGCGCTGCGAGGGCGCCTCGGGCTCGGAGTCCGCCGGGCTCGTGGCCGCACGTCGGCCGCGGGCGCGCTCCTCGTCGGCGACGTCCTCCTGCAGCGCCTCGAACTGCAGCCGGACCCATTCCTCCGGGCTCAGCGCGCCGCCGGTGGCGTCGTCGTCGCGCCGGTCGTTCACTGCGGATCCAGACCCAGGTCGGCCAGGCCGATGGCCGAGAAGTAGGGGTAGCCGGCGTCCTCGATGATCTGCTGCGCACCGGTCGCGCGGTCGACGACCACGGCGACGCCGGCGATGATCGCGCCGACCTTCTCGAGCGCCTGCGCGGCCTTGAGCGGCGAACCGCCGGTGGTCGAGGTGTCCTCGACCACGATCACGCGCTTGCCCTCGAGGTCGGGGCCCTCCACCTGGCGGCCGCGGCCGTGGTCCTTGGGCTCCTTGCGCACGACGAAGGCGTCGTAGTCGGCGCCGCGCAGCACGCCCCGGTGCAGGATCGCGCTCGCGATCGGGTCCGCTCCCATCGTCAGGCCGCCGACGGCGAAGACGTCGGGGATCGGCGCGATGAGGTCGAGCATGACGTCGCCGATGAGCGGCGCGATGCGGTGGTCGAGGCTGACCTTGCGCAGGTCGATGTAATAGGTCGCCTTGCGCCCGCTCGTGAGGGTGAAGTCGCCGTGGAACACGGCCTCGCTGCGGATGAAGTCGATCAGCTGGGTACGCGCGTCGGTCACGGCTCCGAGTGTAGAGGAGGGGTGCGGTTCAGGCCGTCGCGTGCTGGTCCGGCGCCAGCCAGATCGCGTCCGCCGCGGCGTCCGGCAGGTCGACGGGCGGCTCGCCCGAGCCGGCCGTCTCGGCGCGCTCGACGCGCAGGATGCCGGCCCCGTGCATCCGCTGCAGCACCCGCACGTGGCCGCCGATCGCGATGCCGCGCTCGCTGAGGTACTGCAGCAGCTCGGGCCGGTCGTCGTAGACGCGGGCGACCGTGCCGCAGCTGCCTTCGGGCAGCGCGGCGATGAGCGCGCCCGGCGTGGTCGGCACGACGCCGTCGGCGGAGGGGATGGGGTCGCCGTGCGGGTCGACGACCGGGTGGCCGAGCAGCGCGTCGATGCGCTCGAGGAAGGTGTCGCTGACCGCGTGCTCGAGCACCTCGGCCTCGTCGTGCACCTCGTGCCAGCCGTAGCCGAGCTGGCCGACGAGGAAGGTCTCGATGAGCCGGTGCCGGCGCACCATGCCGACGGCCACGCGGCGGCCCCGCTCGGTGAGGGCGATGCGGTGGTAGGGCTCGTGCACGATCAGCTCGTCGCGGTCGAGCTTGCGCAGGTTGCCGCTGACGCTGCTCGCCGCGACGCCGAGGATCGCCGCGATGTCGCGGGTGGTGACAGGGCCGGTGCCGCGCTCCTCCGCCTTCCAGAGGATCTTGAGGTAGTCCTCCGCCATCGTGCTCATGGGTTCGAGGGTAGCCGCGCCCGGCCGCCGCGAGGGCGACCGGATGACCGCGGACCGGGTTCGGCCCGTCCGCGAGCGGGGTCGGTAGTTTTGGACCATGCGCATCGCCACCTGGAACGTCAACTCCATCCGCACGCGGGTCGACCGCACGGTCGAGTTCCTGCAGCGCGAGAGCGTCGACGTGCTGCTGATGCAGGAGATCAAGTGCAAGCCCGAGCAGTTCCCGCGGCAGCCCTTCGAGGACGCGGGCTACGAGCTGGCGGTGCACGGCCTCAACCAGTGGAACGGCGTCGCGATCGCGAGCCTGAGCCCGATCGAGGACGTCGAGACCTCGTTCCCCGGCATGCCCGGATTCCTCAAGGGCAGCGATGGCCCCGACCTGCCGCTCGAGGCGCGGGCGCTCGGGGCCACGATCGACGGCGTGCGCCTGTGGAGCCTGTACGTGCCCAACGGCCGTGGTCTCGACGACCCGCACTACGCCTACAAGCTCGACTGGTACGCGGCGCTCGAGCGCTACGTGCGCGAGTGGCAGGCCGCTCATCCCGGCGAGCCCATCGCCCTCGGCGGCGACTTCAACGTCTGCCCGACGGATGCGGACAACGGCGACCCCTCGATGGTCGAGGGCGTCAGCACCCACCTCTCCCCCGCCGAGCGCGCGGCCTTCCAGGCGCTCGTCGACGCCGGCATGGCCGACGTGGTGCGCCCGCTCGTGCCCGAGGGCTACACCTACTGGGACTACAAGCAGTTGCGGTTCCCCCGCAACGAGGGCCTGCGCATCGACTTCGTGCTCGGCTCGCCCGCCTTCCAGGACCTCGTGGCCGGCGCCGCGATCCACCGCGACGAGCGCAAGGGCGTGCAGCCCAGCGACCACGTTCCGGTGGTCGTCGACCTCGATCTGCCGGTCGACGAGGACGACGACGATCGGCCGATGTTCCTCTGATCCACTGACCCCCGTCTAGGGGGCGACACCCCCGCCCCGCCCGGAGTACGCTCGACCCACGGGACAGGGGGTGAGCAATGCTCGAACTCGTCGAGACGCAGGCCGCGTCCGATGGCGAGCTCGCCGAGCGCGTGCGCTCGGGCGACACCGCCGCCTTCGCCGAGCTGTGGCAGCGCCACTACCGGCCCGCGTACCGCGCGGCCTCGCAGTTCTCGCGCATGATCGACCCCGACGACCTGCTCAGCGAGGCGTACCTGCGGGTGTACCAGCTGCTGCTGCGCGGGCTCGGGCCGCGCGGGGCGTTCCGCCCGTACCTCTACGCGACGATCCGCAACATCGCGACCAACTGGGCGACGTCCAAGGCGGCGACCACCTCCGATCCGCTCGAGGACGACCCGGAGGACGTGCGCATCGTCGACGACCCCGCGGTCGCCGCCCTCAACCGCTCGCTGACCTCGCGCGCCTTCCGCGCGCTGCCCGAGCGCTGGCAGACCGTGCTCTGGTACACCGAGATCGAGGGGATGGACCCGCACGAGGTCGCCCCCATCCTCGGCCTCTCGCCCAACGGCGTCGCCGCGCTGTCGATGCGCGCCCGCGAGGGGCTGCGCGCCGCCTGGCTGCAGGCGCACGTCAAGGACGAGGGCCAGTCGGAGGAGTGCCGCTGGGCGCTGTCCAAGATGGGCGGCAACGCCCGCCAGTCGCTCGGCAAGCGCGACAAGGCCAAGCTCGACGCGCATGTCATGGACTGCCCGCGCTGCATCCTCGTCTCGGAGGAGGTCGACGAGGTCGGCTCGCGCCTGGCGATGGTGATGATCCCGATCGCCCTCGGCGGCGTCGCCGGCGGCGGCCTCATCGAGGCGATGAACGAGCCCGGCAGCCTCGACTTCGTGCACGACCTCGCGATGCCCGCGCTGCCGGACGGCCTCGACGGCGCCTCCCCCGCCACCGCGCTGACCCTGCCGCTCGTCAGCACCGTGCTGTTCGCCCGCGGCAAGCGGGCGCGGCTCGTGGCGATCGTCGGCGCGGTGCTGCTGGTGATCGGCTCGGCCATCGCCGTGGAGCGCTCGATCGACTCGGCACGACCCGAGCTGCCGGTGTTCGAGCAGCCCGCGAACTTTTTCGGGGAACCCGCGTCATAGGCAGCCGAGGCGCCGGTCCTACCTGGTGAAGCACAGTCCTGCTTCACCCGTGATCAACCCGGAAGGACCGGTGCCGTGGCTTCCCCAGCCCCGCGGCCCCGGTCCTCACGGCACGAGAACGAGTGGAGAAGAGCTATGCCCAAGGTGATGATCGTGTACGGCACCCGACCGGAGGCCATCAAGGTGGCCCCGGTCATCGCCGCGCTCGCGGCGGACGACGCCGTCGAGCTCGACGTGGTGGTGACCGGTCAGCACCGCGCGATGCTCGACCAGGTCAACGAGCTGTTCGGCATCGCCCCGCGCGTCGACCTCGACGTCATGACCGACCGGCAGAGCCTCACGGGCCTCGCCGCGACCGTCATGGCGAAGCTGGGCGACGTCGTGGCCGAGTCGCGCCCCGACGCGCTGCTCGTGCAGGGCGACACCACGACCGCGGCCGTCGCCGGGCTCGTGGCGTACTACGCCGGTGTGCCCGTCTTCCACCTCGAGGCCGGCCTGCGCTCCGGGCGCCTCGACTCGCCCTTCCCCGAGGAGGGCAACCGCAAGCTCGTCGGCCAGCTCGCCGCGCTGCACTTCGCGCCCACGCCCGAGGCGCGCGCCAACCTGCTCCGCGAGGGCGTGCGCGAGGCGGATGTGGTCACCACCGGCAACACGATCATCGACGCCCTGCTGCACGCGACCGCGGTGACGCCGACCTTCGATCCCGCCGTGCAGGCCGTGATCGACTCCGGCCGCCGGGTGCTGCTCGTCACGAGCCACCGCCGCGAGTCGTGGGAGGGCGGCATCGCCGCCACCGCGCGCGCGATCGGGCGCATCGTCGAGGCCCGGCCCGACGTGCACGCCGTGATCCCGCTGCACCGCAACCCGATCGTGCGCGAGGCCTACGCCGCGGCGCTCGGGCCGCACGAGCGGGTGACCGTCATCGATCCCCTCGACTACCACCGCTTCTCGGCCCTCATGGCGGCCAGCCACCTGATCCTCACCGACTCCGGCGGGGTGCAGGAGGAGGCGCCGAGCCTCGGCAAGCCCGTGCTCGTCACCCGCGAGACGACTGAGCGCCCCGAGGGCGTCACGGCCGGCGCCGCGAAGCTCGTCGGCACCGATGAGCAGCGCATCGTCGACGAGGTGCTGCACCTGCTCGACGACCCGGCTGCCTACGCCGCGATGGCGCAGGCGGTGAACCCCTACGGCGACGGCCTCGCGGCCGGCCGCGTGATCGCCGCGATCAGGGCGTTCTTCGCCTCGGGCGCCCGGATCGAGGACTTCTCGCCGGGCCCGGCGAGCCCATCGCCCTCGGCGGCGACTTCAACGTCTGCCCGACGGATGCGGACAACGGCGACCCCTCGATGGGCGAGGGCGTCAGCACCCACCTCTCCCCCGCCGAGCGCGCGGCCTTCCAGGCGCTCGTCGACGCCGGCATGGCCGACGT
>JASCOA010000131.1 GCA_029959365.1 Microbacteriaceae bacterium PS02343
GCTCGGCGGCGTGCCACCCGCGCTCGGCGTCGCGGCGAGCGCGCTGCTCGCGCTCGCCGGCGCGGTCGCGGCGGGCGCCGAGCAGGGGCCGCTGCGCGGGGCGATCGCGCTCGCGGTGCTGGCGGCCGTGCATCCGCTCGCGTCGCTGCTCGCCCGCGGGCCGTGGACCGGTTGGGTCGGATGGACCGCGCTCGCCATGGCGGGGCTGCTCGGGCTGCGGCTGCTGGCGCTCGGCGGCGTCGAGCTCGAGGCGGTGACCGCGCCCATCGGCACGGCGCTGCTGCTCGGCGGCGCGATCGCGATGACGAGACGACGGGAGCTGCGCAGCTGGCCCGCTCTGGGCCCGGGCGCGGCGGTGCTGCTCGTGCCGGCGGCGATCGCCGCGATGGCCGACCCCGCACCCGCGCGCATCGTCGCGGTCGGCGTGCTCGCCGTGGCGGCGATCGTCGTCGGAGCGATCGCGCGGCTGCAGGCGCCCTTCCTGCTCGGCATCGCCGTCGCCCTCGTGCACGCCCTGGTGCAGCTGCGGCCGTGGCTGCGCCTCGTCGCCGAGGTCACCCCGGTCTTCGTCTGGCCGGTGCTCGGCGGCGCGCTCGTGCTGGCCCTCGCCATCCGCTTCGAACGCCGGTTGCAGGGCCTGCGCCGGGTCGCGCTGAGGGTGGCCTCGCTGAGGTGAGCCTCAGCGGAAAACGCCGGTCAGGGGGCAGGTGAGCCTCACTGAGTCGAGCCTCAGCTTGCTTGCGGAATGTTCCGGGCTGAGTAGCGTTGCACCCGTCAGCACACGAAGAAGGAGCCTGAACATGTCGAACATCTCCACCACCCCCTCCAGCGCGATCGACCCGGACGTCGCCGCCGGCGTCGCGCAGTTCCTCAGCCCCATCGTCGTCGACCTCACCGCCCTCGCCACCGATGGCAAGCAGGCGCACTGGCACGTGCGCGGCCCGAACTTCCAGGCGATCCACCTGCTGCTCGACGAGGTCGTGGAGCACGCCCGGGAGTACGCGGACACCGCCGCGGAGCGCATCGTCGCCCTCGGCCTGCCGCTCGACGCGCGCACCCAGACCGTCGGTCGCAAGGCCGGCACCCCCGTGCTCAGCGAGGGCTTCCAGCACTCCGACGTGTTCGTGGCCGAGATCATCGCGATCATCGACGCGACCATGGAGACCGTGCGCACCGCGATCGACGAGCTCGGCGAGCTCGACGCCGCGAGCCAGGACGTCGCCATCGAGATCGCCCGCGCGCTCGAGAAGGACCGCTGGTTCCTCTTCGCGCACATCAGCCAGTAAGCAGCCCCGAGCGCTCCGCGCTGACAGGAGGGCCGTCCGATCCGGACGGCCCTCCTCCGCCGTTAACGGGGCGAGAGGTCGGGCGACTCGCGCACCCCGAACTCGTGGCGCAGCGCGCTGAGCGCCGCTCGCCAGCCGGCCAGCCCGTGCACTCCGGGCCCGGGCGGGGTGGCTGCGGAGCTCAGGTAGACGCCGCGGGCGGGCGTGCGCCACGGTTCGCGACCCACCACCGGCCGGGCCAGCAGCTGGCGCAGATCGGGCATGCCGTTGGCGATGTCGCCACCGAGGTAGTTCGGGTTCTCCTTCGCCATCGCCGCAGCCGGCCGGGCCGCGACGCCGATCACCCGGTCGCGCACGCCGGGCGCGAAGCGCTCCAGCTGCGCCAGCACCATCTCCGTCGGGTCGACGGTCGATCCGCGGGGCACGTGCGCGTAGGTCCACAGGGCCTGAGCGCCGGCGGGCGCGCGACCCGGGTCGAGCACCGACGGCTGCGCCACGAGCACGTAGGGCCGCGCCGCATGGCGGCCGCGGGCGACCTCGTGCTCGGCCGCCGCGATCTGGGCGCGGCTGCCGCCGAGGTGCACGGTCGGCGCGTGCGCCAGCTCGGGCACGGCCCACGGCACGGGCCCGTCGAGCGCCAGATCGACCTTGGCCGCGGCGTTGCCGACCCGGTAGGCGCGCAGCTTGCGGCGGTAGGCCTCGGGCAGCCGGGAGCCCGCCAGGCGCTCGAGCGCCCGGGGGGTCACGTCGAGCAGCACGGCGCGCGCGGGCGGCAGCTCGTCGAGCGAGGTCACCTCGACGCCGGTGCGGATCGTGCCGCCGTGCGCCAGCAGGTCGGCGGCGAGCGCATCGACGATCGCCTGGCTGCCGCCGATCGGCACGGGCCACCCGCGAGCGTGCGCCGTCGAGCCGAGCATGAGCGCGGCGCCGGCGGTGCCGAAGCTCGGCAGCGGCAGGATCGAGTGCGCGGCGACGCCGGAGAGCAGCGCGGGCGCGCGGTCCTCGGCAAAGCGCAGGTTCCAGAGCGGGGTGCCCTGCTCCAGGGCGCGGAGTCCGAAGCGCACGGCGACGCCGGGTTCGGTGGGCAGGCGCAGCAGGCTGTCGCCGGTGAAGGCGGCCACCGCATCCGCTCGCTCCGCCAAGGGGCCGAAGAAGCTCCGCCAGGCGCGGCCGTCGCGCCCGAGCCCCTCGGCGGTGCGCTCGAGGTCGCGGTAGGCGATGGCGGCGCGGGCGCCGTCGAGCGGATGCGCGTAGCTGATCTCGGGCACCGCCAGCTCGATGCGCCGCTCGAGCCCGAAGCGCTGGAAGAACTCGGAGGCCAGCGCCATCGGGTGCACGGCCGAGCAGACGTCGTGCAGGAAGCCGGGCAGGGTCAGCGCCTTGGAGCGGGCACCACCGCCGATCGTGTCCTCGCGCTCGAGGACCTCGACCTCGAGGCCGGCGCGGGCGAGGGTGACGGCGGCCGCGAGCCCGTTCGGTCCGGCACCGACGACGACGGCGTCAGGCACGGTGCCTCGGCGCCTCATCGCCCTCGACGGGCTCGGCCCGCGGCCCGGTCCCGGGCTGCGGGGCGCCGTGCTCGGCGAGGTAGGCGAGCCGGTGCAGGGTCTCGCGGTTGCGCGGGGCGAGGCCGAGGTCGAGCAGGGGCTTCGGGATGAGGGCGCCGGGACCGCGCACGGCGTGCTCGCGCATGCGCACCAGGCAGCCCTCGCCGCTCGGCTTGACGTCGATGATCACCCGGGCCTCGCCGAGCGGCCATCCCTGCGGCTGGAAGACGACGCGGTGCGGCGGGTCCCACTCGAGGACCGTCGTCTGGTCGTCGATGACCAGCGGCCAGACCCCGAAGGAGTGGTGCAGCCGGGAGCCGACGGCGGGCCAGTCGTCGCCCACCTCGCGCATGCGGGAGGCGCCGACGATCCACGTCGGGAAGAGCCAGCCGTCGGCGATGACGCGGAACACGGCTTCGGGCGGGCAGTGGAGGCGGCGCACGACGGTCGACATGCTCCGAGGCTAGGGGCCGAGCAGCGCGGCGCGAGCGACGTGCAGGGCGCTCGCACGGGACACCTGCCCGACGCACCGGTGGGCTAGGCTGCCGCGGATTCCGGCCGAGGGGAGCGCCATGTCCGACCCGCAACCGCGCAGCGGCAGCACCGTGATGGCGCGACTGCGCGCCGCCGAGCCCCTGCTGGGACCGAGCGAGCGCCGCGTCGCGCAGGTGGTGCTGGCGCGCCCCGACGAGGTCGTCGAGTGGTCCACCGCCGAGCTCGCGCTGGCGAGCGGCACCTCGCCGGCGACGGTGATCCGCGCCTGCCAGAGCCTGGGCTTCCGCGGCTTCCAGCATCTGCGCCTCGAGGTGGCGCGCGCCGCGCCGGAGCCCGAGCAGTCGGCGACGGATGCGGTGAGCCGGGTCTTCGACCAGGCCGTCGACGCGCTGCGCCTCGGCGGCGGCAGCGTGGTGCCGGCCGACGTCGACCGCGCGGTGGAGGCGCTGGCGGGCGCGCGCCGGATCGTGCTCGTGGGCAGCGGCTTCTCGGGCCCGCCGCTGCAGGACGCGGCGCTGCGCTTCAGCACCCTCGGCCACCCGGTCGAGGCGCCGGTCGACGTGCTCGCGCAGCAGTTCGCCTCGCGATCGCTGACGCCGGCCGACGTCTGCCTGGCCGTGAGCTACTCGGGCGCGAACGCGCACACGATCGCCGCCTGCCGCGCGGCCGCCGACTGCGGGGCCACGGTGATCGCGATCACGAGCTTCGCGCGCTCGCCGCTGGCGCGGCTCGCGGGCATCGCGATCGCCACCGCGCCCGTCAGCCGAGCGCACGACGTGGACCCGTTCCTCAGCCGGCTCGGGCACCTCGTGGTGCTGCACGCGATCTCCACCGCGCTCGCCGAGCGCTCGCCGATGGCCGACGTCGCCGACATGCGGCACGTGGTGGCGGATGCGCTGACCGACGGCGACTGAGGCTTCGCCGCCCGTCCCTCCGCGCGTAACCCTCCGTTCACCGGAACCGCGTTCCATCAGTCCTGGAACAACGTTTCACACTCGGTGGAACGGTCGGAGCATCCGGGAGGAGCGCACCATGGACGCCACCGTCATCGATCTCGTCGGCGCCTACAACGCGCGGGCCTTCGGCGGCTCGCAGCCCTGGCTCATCCGCTCGGCCGCCCTCGATGCGCTGACCGAGGACGACGCCGCGGCACTGCGCGAGCTCGGGCTCGAGCTCGTCGTCGACCTGCGCGAGCCGGGCGAGGGGCCGGACGCCGTGCACGGCCTGCCCGTGCGCAGCGTGCCGCTGTACCGCTCACCGAACGGCGCCCCGACGACGGGTGCGATCGAGGACATCTACGAGGGGCTGCTGCGCACCCGCGGCGAGGCACTCGCCGAGGCCGTCGGCGCGATCGCCGCCTGCGAGGGCGCCGTGCTCGTGCACTGCACCGCCGGGAAGGACCGCACGGGGCTCGTCGTGGCGCTCGCCCTGCTCACCGCGGGCGTCGAGCCCGAGGCCGTCGTCGCCGACTACGCCCGCTCGGAGAGCACGGTGGCCGAGCGCCGCCGCGTGCACGCCGAAGCGATGCTCGAGGGCCTGCGGCTCAGCGCCGCCGACCGCGCCGCAGCACTGCGGCTGCACCTGCGCAGCCCCGCCGAGGCCATGCGCCACGCGATCGATCTGATCGACGGCTACGGCGGCCCGCACGCCTACCTGCTGCGGCACGGCCTCAGCGTCGATCAGCTGCGGGCGCTGCGCGAGCGCGCCGAGGAGCGTTCGGCATGAGCCTCGAGACCGGGCGCCTCACGGTGCTGCACCTCAGCGACGTGCACGCCACCCACGGCGAGCTGCTCTACGGCGCCGTCGACGGCCTCGAGCGCCTCGAACGGGTCGGCGACTACGCGCTGACCGCCGGCATCACCCCCGAGCTCGTCGTCGTGACCGGCGACCTCGTGCAGCGCGGCCACGCCGGCGCCTACCCCGCTCTCGACCGCGCCCTGTCCCGGCTCGAGGCGACCCTCGGCGCACCCGTGCTCACCGTGCTCGGCAACCACGACGACCCGACCGCAGCGCACGTCCTGCGCGGCCACGAGGCGGGCCACCGCCGCATCGCTCACGTCGGCGGCCTGCGCGTCGCGCTGCTCGACTCGTCGAGCGGCGAGCTCGGCACCGAGCAGCTCGACTGGCTGCGCGCGCAGCTGCACGAGCCCGCGGAGCTCGGCACGATCGTCGCGCTGCACCACGCGCCGCTCGGCTCGCCGCTGCCGACCCTCGCCAAGCAGGGCCTGCGCGACGCCGAGGCGCTGCTCGACGTGCTCGAGGGCACGGACGCGCGCCTCGTGCTCGCCGGCCACTTCCACCATCAGCTCTCCGCGACCGTGCGCGGCATCCCCGTCGCCGTCGCTCCCGCGCTCGCCTACCACCAGGTCATGAACGCCGGCCCGCTCGCGGTCGCCGGCCACGACGAGGCAAGTTTCTCGCTCGTGCACCTCACCGCATCCGGCGTCAGCGCCGCCAGTGTGAGCCTGCGCGAGGCCGAGCCGATCTTCACCATCCCGCACGACCCCGTCCGCTCCATCCCCACCTCCCGAAGGAACCCGCAATGACCCGCTCCACCAAGCAGTTCGCGTTCGCCGGTCTCGCCCTCTCCGCCGTCGCGCTCGCCGGTTGCTCGACCTCGACCGAGGCCGCGCCCGACGACTCCGCTGCCCCCGCCGCGGACGTGCTCGAGGCGCAGACCGTCACGCTCTACACCTCCGAGCCGCAGGAGAAGATCGACGCGGTCGTCGCCGCGTTCAACGAGGTGCAGCCGAACGTCACCGTCGAGGTGTTCCGCGCCGGCACCGGCGACCTGACCGCCCGCGTCGAGGCGGAGCGCGCCGCCGGCGAGGTGCAGGCCGACGTCTTCCTCGCCGCCGATGCCGCCACCTTCGAGCGCTACGTGGCGGAGGAGCTGCTGCTGCCCTTCGAGACCAGCGAGATCGACGCGATCAACCCCGACGTCGTCGACGCCGAGGGCTACTACGTCGGCACCCGCATCATCCCCACCGTCATCGCCTACAACACCGGCCTGATCGAGGAGGCGGATGCGCCCACCAGCTGGCAGGAGCTGACCGACGCGCAGTACGCCGATCGGATCGTCATGCCGAACCCCGACGTCTCCGGCGCCGCCGCCTACAACGCGGCCGTCTGGCTCGACGAGGCCGCGCTCGGCGACGAGTGGCTCTCGGCTCTCGCCGAGAACGCCCCGGTCATCGCGGACAGCAACGGCCCGGTCTCGCAGGCCGTCGCCTCGGGCACCCAGCCCGTCGGCATCGTCGTCGACTACCTCGTGCGCGAGCTCGCGGCGGCCGGCAGCCCCATCGCGGTGTCGTACCCGGAGGAGGGCGTGCCCTTCGTCTCGCAGCCGGTCGGCATCTTCGCGAGCACCGACGTCGAGGAGGGCGCCACCGCGTTCATCGACTTCCTGCTGAGCGCCGAGGGCCAGGAGCTCGCGGTCGAGCAGTCGTACCTGCCCGTGCGCAACGACGTCGGCACCCCCGAGGGCGCCCCGTCGATGGACGAGATCACGGTCCTCGCGCCCTCGCTCGAGACCATCCAGGCCACCCAGGCAGATGCGGTCGCCCGCTTCAATGAGCTCTTCAACTGAGGCTCCCCGCCTCGGGGGGCCCGGCCGGGGGGGCGGGGGGGGGGGGCCCCCGGGGGGGGGGGGGCCCGGGGGGGGGCGGGGCGGGGGGGCCGGCGGGCGGCGGCG
>JASCOA010000132.1 GCA_029959365.1 Microbacteriaceae bacterium PS02343
GCCCGGGGGGGCGGCCCCGGCCCACACACCGGGGGGGCGCCGGCGGGGGGGGGGGGCCCCCCGCTTCGTTCGTGCTGCGGTGCGTCAGGACGTGGCGGCCACGACGGCGCCGAGCGCCTCGTGCAGTTCCTTGGCCTCGGCGTCATTGACCGAGACGACCAGTCGTCCGCCGCCTTCGAGAGGCACCCGAACGATGATCAGTCGCCCTTCCTTGACGGCCTCCATGGGTCCGTCACCGGTCCTGGGCTTCATCGCTGCCATCGTGCTCCCCTTTCGTGGCTTACGCGCCTATTATCCCTGCAACGCGGGGCTTTCCGGAAATCCCTCGTTCAGGGAACAGTCCAGTCGGCGCCGACGACGAGCCAGCACCATTCGATCCAGAGCCCCTGACCCGCGAGGCAGGCCGCCACGAGGGGCACCCGCACCCACGGCGAGCGCGGCGCGGCGACGGCTCCGAGGGCGGGGAACGCCGGCAGCAGGATGCGGAAGGTGCTCGACTGCGGGAACCAGACCGCGAGCAGGTACAGCCCGTAGCTCACGGTCCACGCCACCAGCAGCGGCCCGAGCCGCCGCACCGCCGGGCTGAGCAGCGCGACCGCGAGCAGCGCGAGCAGGAGCAGCAGGGCGACGGGGCCGAGCACGTCGCCCACCCACCACTGCGCGCCCTGGAACCACGGGGTGAACGGCACCAGCTCCCGGCGGCCGATGTAGGCGCTGCGCCAGGCGAGCTCGGTGTCGGTGTACGCGGTGAGCGAGCCGGTGCCGAACGCGGCGGCCGCCAGCCAGACCAGCCCCCAGCATCCGCTCCACACGGCGAGCGCGCCGAGCCGCCAGCGCTCCGCGGTCGGGAACGGCGCTCCCTCGCGGCGCTGGCGGCGGTGGCGCAGCAGCCAGACGAGCACGAGGGCGAGCGCGAGCGGCAGCGCGCCGGGCCGGGTGATGGCGAGCATCGCGACGACCGGGAACGCGGGCAGCAGCAGCCCGCGCTGCACGAGCAGCAGCGCGACGCCGAGCAGCAGCGCGAACATCGACTCGGCGTAGCCCAGCTGCAGCAGCGGCGACACCGGCGCGACGCAGAAGAGCAGCACCGCGAAGGCCGCGGTGCCGGCCGGCAGCACGTCGAGCAGCAGGCGGTGCAGCACGACCGCGGCGCCGGCGCCGCAGGCCACCGCGACGGCGACGGCCAGGCCGTCGTAGGGCAGGCCGGTCAGCAGCATGAGCAGGCGCACGACCGCCGGGTAGACCGGCATGAAGGCCCAGGCGTTCTCGCCGACGTGCCCGGCCTCGTCGACCGGCAGCCGCCCGGGGTAGCCGAGCTCCGCGATCCGCTCGTACCAGGCGCCGTCCCACATCGTGGCGAACTCGGCGTAGCTCGGCGCCGCGCCCGTGAAGGAGTTGGCCTGCTGCCGCCCGGCGGCGTCGAGCAGCAGCCAGGTGGTCGGGATGCGGGTCAGCGCGAAGATCGCGAGCGACTGCGCCCACCAGGGCCACGCGAGCGGATGGACGCGGCTGCGCGCCGCCGCTCGCTCGCTCAGGCCCGCGTCAGCCACGCGCGCAGACCGCGCTCGACCTCGGTGATCTGCTCGACCGGCACCCGCTCGTCGTCGGTGTGCGCGAGCGAGGGGTCGCCGGGCCCGTAGTTCACGGCCGGGATGCCGAGCGCCGAGAAGCGCGCGACGTCCGTCCAGCCGTACTTGGCCTTCGGCTCGCCGCCGACCCCGGCGAGGAGCCCCTGCGCGACCGGGGCGTCGAGGCCGGGTCGGGCGCCGGCGGCGAGGTCGAGCACCTCGAGCTCTACGCCCGGGAAGATCGCGCGCACGTGCTCGACGGCCTGCTCGGGCGTGCGGCTCGGGGCGAAGCGGAAGTTGACCGTGACGACGCACTCGTCCGGGATCACGTTGCCGGCCACACCGCCGGTGATGCCGACCGCGTTGAGGCCCTCCTTGTAGACGAGGCCGTCGACCTCGACGTCCTCGGGCTGGAAGTCGGCGAGGGTCTGCAGGATGGCGCCGGCGTCATGAATCGCGTTGCGCCCCATCCAGGCGCGTGCGGAGTGGGAGCGCTTGCCGCGGGTCGTCAGGGCGACGCGCAGGTTGCCGTTGCAGCCGCCCTCGATGCCGGCGTTCGTCGGCTCGCCGAGGATGGCGAGGTCGCCGGCCAGCAGCTCCGGGCGGTTGCGCACGAGTCGGCCGAGGCCGTTGAGCGCATCCGCCACCTCCTCGTGGTCGTACCAGACCCAGGTGACGTCGACGGCGGGCTCGGTCAGCTCGACGGCGAGCTTGAGGTGCACCGCGCTGCCGCCCTTCATGTCGACGGTGCCGCGGCCCCAGAGGTACTCGACGCCGTCCTCGGTCTCGAAGCGGGTCGGCAGGTTGTCGTTGAGCGGCACCGTGTCGATGTGCCCGGCGATCACGACGCGCTGCGCCCGGCCGAGGTTCGTGCGGGCGACGATCGCGTCGCCGTCGCGCACCACCTCGAGGTGCTCGGCGCCGCGCAGGGCGGCCTCGATCGCATCCGCCGCCGCCCGCTCGTCGCCGGACACCGATTCGATGTCGCAGAGCTGCCGGGTGAGTTCGATGGAGGTGGCGGTGACGTCGAGCGCAGGCATGCCTGCAACCCTATCCGCGGGGCGCCGTCGCTAGGCTTGAGGCCATCATGAGCAACCCCAACTCCTCCCGCCGCGCCTGGGGCCACGGCCTCGCGACCATCGCCGCCGACGGCACGATCCTCGACACCTACTTCGCCGCGCCCGCGCTCGGCGACGCCCCCGGCACGGCGCCCGAGCTGCCCGCCGAGCACGCCGGCCTGCTCGGCCGCGACGAGCGTCGCGACGTGACCGTCGAGGCCGTGCTCGTGGCCATCGACCTCGACGAGGCGCCCGCGTCGACCCCCGACGCGTACCTGCGCCTGCACCTGCTGAGCCACCTGCTCGCGGAGCCCAACTCGCTCAACCTCGACGGCGTGTTCGGGCACCTGCCGATCGTGGTGTTCACGAACGCCGGGCCCGTGCACCCCGACGCCTTCGCCCGCCTCGCCCCGGTGCTGCTGCGCCAGGGCATCCAGGCCTACGGTGCCGACAAGTTCCCGCGCCTGCTCGACTACGTCGTGCCGCCGAAGGTGCGCATCGCCGACGGCTCGCGCGTGCGCCTCGGCGCGCACCTCGCGCCCGGCACCACCGTCATGCACGAGGGCTTCGTCAACTTCAACGCCGGCACCCTCGGCACCTCGATGGTCGAGGGCCGCATCTCGCAGGGCGTCGTCGTCGGCGACGGCAGCGACATCGGAGGCGGCGCCTCGATCATGGGCACCCTCTCCGGCGGCGGCAAGGAGCGCGTGTCGATCGGCCAGCGCGCCCTGCTCGGCGCCAACAGCGGCATCGGCATCTCGATCGGCGACGACACCGTCGTCGAGGCCGGTCTCTACGTGACCGCGGGCACCAAGGTCGTTGTGCTCGCCGCCGGCGAGGAGCCGCGCACCGTCAAGGCCAAGGACCTCAGCGGCGTGCCGAACCTGCTCTTCCGCCGCAACAGCGTGACCGGCGCCGTCGAGGTGCTGCCGCGCGACGGCAAGGGCGTGGAGCTCAACGCGGCGCTGCACGCGTAACCGCGGCGCTGCACGGAGGGGGTCGGCCTGCGGGACGGCCCCCTCCTGCGTCTCCGGCGGGGCGACGCGCGAGGCGGGCGGAACGTTGGGCTGCGCTTCGCCCATCCGCTCGTTAGCGTCGACGGCATGGAGAACATGACGGGACGGATGCGGGCGACGATGATCGCGGGGGCGGCGATCACGCTGCTCGTCGCGGGCTGCGCGAGCGGCCCCGGCGGCGCCCTCGACGGGAACCCCGAGGAGGCGGTCCCGGCACCGGCGCCCGTCGAGACCGGCCCCGCCGAGTCACTGCCAGCCCAGGATGACTTCGGGCCGAGCGTCGCCTGGCTCGAGGAGGGCGCGAGCTTCGAGTTGACCACCTACGGCAGCTCGAGCTGCCCGGCCGAGGTCGCCGAGGTGCTGCTCGATGCCGCAGACCTCGTCACCCTGCAGCTGGCACCGCCGAGCGAGGGTGCCTGCACCATGGACATGGCGCCGACAACGCAGACCGTCGAGCTGCCCGAGGGCGCCGACGGCCGCCCGCTGGGCGTCGCGCTGCGCGCCTCCGACGGCACGGTCACGGCCGAGCTCTCGCTCGACTGACGCCGTTCAGCCTCCCGGCGCTCGCGGCCGGTACACCCACGTCACCAGCACCACCGAGACGAGCATGAGCAGGTACCAGGAGACGAACTTCTCGGGGCCGACCAGGTGCCAGCCGTCGAGCTGCGAGGGGTAGCGCCATGCCCCGGCCCAGGTGCCGACGTTCTCGGCGATCCAGATGAACAGCGCCACGAGCCCGAAGGCGATCAGGATCGGCATGCGCAGCACCGTGTCGTGGATGCGCACGTGCATGACCGTGCGCGCGTAGAGCACGACGACGAGGGCGAGCAGCACCCAGCGGGCGTCCCAGAACCAGTGGTGCGCGAAGAAGTTCACGTAGATGCCGGCAGCCACGAGCGCTGTGAGCCAGCGGCGCGGGTAGCGCGAGAAGCGCAGGTCGAAGAGGTTGTGCACCCGCACCAGGTACGAGCCGATCGCCGCGTACATGAAGCCGCTGAACAGGGGCACGCCGCCGATGCGCAGCAGCCCCTCGCCGTCGTAGGTCCACGAGCCGACGTCGGTCTTGAACACCTCCATGGCCGTGCCGACGACGTGGAAGAGCAGGATCACCCGGAACTCGCGCCACGACTCCAACCGGAACGCGAGCATGAGCACCTGCACGAGCACCGCGGCGATCGTGAGGGCGTCGTCGCGGGCGATCGGCGCATCCGCCGGGTAGAGGAGTCTGCTCAGCAGGATCAGCACGATCAGCGCGCCGCCGAAGACGCAGGCCCAGGCCTGCTTCGCGCCGAAGACCAGGAACTCGACCAGCCGGCGCTGCGCATCCGACCGCCGCTGCCCCTGCCGGTCCAGCAGTCGCTGGGCCGCCCGGTCGATGCGCGCTTCGACGGGGGTCAGGCCACGGGGGTGCATCCCGCGAGCCTCCCGCGCAGGGGCGCGCGGCCGCGTCGGGCGAGCGGATGAAGGGGGTCGGCCGAGCGGCGCCCCTCGCCTCAGCCGCGCGGCGGCGTCAGTACTTGCGGCCCGGGTTGAGCAGGCCCTGCGGGTCGAGCGCCGCCTTGATCGCGCGCTGCGCCGCGACGACGCGCGAGCCGAGCTCCGCCTCGATCGCCGGCAGCTTGAGGCTGCCCACGCCGTGCTCGCCCGTGGCCGTGCCGCCGAGGCGCACCGCCAGGTCGATGACCGCGAGGTAGGCGCGGATGGAGCGCGCCACGTCGGCCGGGTCGTAGGCGAGGAACGGATGCAGGTTGCCGTCGCCGAGGTGCCCGCCGGTCACGATCGTGACGTCGAGGTCGACGGCGAGCTGCTGGATGCCCTCGAGCAGTGCGGGCAGCTGGGCGCGCGGCACCGAGACGTCCTCGTTGAGCACGGCACCGCGCAGCGAGCGCAGCGCCGGGTGCAGCAGCCGGCGCAGCTCCATGAGGGCGTCGGCGCGGGCGGGATCGCCCGCGGTCTCGACGAGGGTCGCGCCGTGGGCGCGCGCGATCGCGGCGTAGTGCTCGACGTCGGCGCCCGCATCCGGCCCGTCCGACTGGACGAGCAGCAGCGCCTCGGCGGCCGGCAGCCGCGGACCGGGCGCCTCGCCGCGAGCGATCATCGCGTCGATGGCCACGAGGCAGCCGGCGTCGAGGAACTCGAGCACGCTCGGCCGGCGCGGCTCGGCGACGAGCGCCTCGGCCGCGGCGAGCGCCGCGTCGGCGGTCGGGAACGCCGCGGAGAGCCCGGCCGTGGGCGCGGGGGCCGGGCGCAGCGCGACGGTCACCTCGGTGACGATGCCGAGCGTGCCCTCCGAGCCGACCATGAGGCCGACCAGGTCGAGGCCGGCGACGCCCTTCACGGTGCGGTGCCCGAGCCGCACGATCTCGCCGTCAGCGAGCACCACGGTGAGCTCGCGCACGAAGTCGCGGGTGACGCCGTACTTGACGCAGCGCATGCCGCCGGCGTTCGTGGCGACGTTGCCGCCGATGGTGCTGATCTCCCACGAGCCCGGGTCCGGCGGGTAGAACAGACCGGCGTCAGCGGCCGCGCGAGCCAGCTCGATCGTGCGCACGCCGGCTTCGACGCGCGCTACCTGGTCGACGGTGCTGACCTCGAGCACGGCGGTCATGCGCTCGAGGCAGAGCATCACGGCGCCGTCGATCGCGTTGGCGGCGCCCGCGACGCCCGAGCGCGCCCCCTGCGGCACGATGGCCAGGCCGTGGGCGGCGCAGGCCCGCACGACCGCGGCGACCTGCTCGGTGGTCCGGGGCAGCGCGACGGCCAGCGGCACCCCGGCCTCGGCGCCGTCGGCGGTGTCGCGGCGGTACGGCTCCGTGGCCTCCCCGGTGAGCAGTGCGCCCTCGGGCAGCGCGGCGGCGAGATCGTGCAGGGGCTGGGGCATCGTCGCTCCTCGTATCGGTCCGGGCCCAGGCTATCCGGGTGGCTGCGCGGTCGTGCTCTGCGGCGCCGTCGCGCCGAGTCGCCCGGATCCACCGCTGCTGCTGGCGGCGCGCCGACGGTTCCGGGCGACTC
>JASCOA010000133.1 GCA_029959365.1 Microbacteriaceae bacterium PS02343
GGGCGGATCGGGCAGCTGCAGGATCGCATCGGCCCCCACCGGCTGCCGCGCGGCGCCGACGACGGCGACGCGGCGCTCGCCGAGGCGCACCGTCGTGATCCAGCGGCCGGCGGCGGGGGTGCACTCGAGCACCTGCACGGGTACGCCCCGACCGGCCGGGGTCAGCGTCGGCCGGTCGGGGCGGTACATGGCCGAGGCGGTCGCGCCGTCGGCGGCGCCCGGGGCCGGGGCGAGCCGCACGCCGTCGCGCTCGAGCATGCCGCCGAGCACGCGGCCCGGCACCAGCACGGCGGCGGGGCTGCCCAGGAACTCGGCGACGAACGCCGTCGCCGGGCGCTCGAGCAGCTGCTCGGGGGTGCCGAACTGCTCGAGCCTGCCGTCCTTGAGCACGGCGATGTGCGTGGCCATCGCGAGGGCCTCGGTCTGGTCGTGGGTGACGTAGACGCTCGTGGCGCCGGTCGCGCGGTGCACCCCGACGAGCTCGGCGCGGGTGTCGACGCGCAGGCGGGCGTCGAGGTTCGACAGCGGCTCGTCGAAGAGCAGCACGCCGGGGCGCGGCGCGATGGTGCGGGCGATGGCCACGCGCTGCTGCTGGCCGCCGCTGAGCTCGCCCGGGTAGCGCTCGGCGAGCTGAGCCACGCCCAGCATGCCCAGCACCTCGTCGGCGCGGGCGCGGCGGTCGGCGGCGCCCCACTTGGCGACGGTGAGCGGCCACTCGACGTTGCCGCGCACGGTCATGTGCGGCCAGAGCGCGTAGCTCTGGAACACCATGCCGATGCCGCGGCGCTCGGCGGGCACGAGCGTGCCGGCGTCGCCGTCGGCGATCACCCGGTCGCCGAAGCGGATGCGGCCGCCCGTCGGGTCCTCGAGTCCGGCGAGCATGCGCAGGGTCGTCGTCTTGCCGCAGCCGGAGGGGCCGAGCAGCACCAGGAAGGCGCCGGCGGGCAGGTCGATGGAGAGCTCGTCGACGGCGGCGGGACCGCTGCCGAAGCGCTTGGCCAGCCGGTCGATGGTGATGGGGACTGCGGTCATGATTCCGTCCAGGGTCGGCGCGCGCCCTGCAGGCGTCGCGCGAGCAGCGTCGCCGCGACCGAGACGGCCGCGATGACGAGGGTGATGGCGTTCGCGTGCTGGGTGAAGCCCTCGCTGGCGTAGCGGAAGGTCTGCACGGCGAGCAGCGGGGTGGCCGGGGTGACGAGCAGCACGACCAGCGAGAGGTCGCGCACCATGGTGACGAAGACGAGCATCGCGCCGCCCGTGACGCCGCGTGCCGACAGCGGCAGCAGGATGCGCCCGATGCGCCGGCCCGTGCCCGCGCCGGCGACGAGCGCCGCCTCCTCGAGCTCGTTCGAGACCTGACCCAGCGCGCTGCGCGAGGTCTGGAACGCGAAGGGCAGGCTCGCCGCGGTGCCGGCGACCACCAGGATCGCGAAGGTGCCGTAGAGCGACGGGATCGGGCCGATCGGCGCCCCGAACTGGGCGATGAAGGCCGCGCCGAGCGCGATGCCCGGGATGAGGAAGGGCACGTACGCGAGGAACCCGATGCCCGCGGCGACCGGCTTCGAGCGGACCCGGCGCACGACGTAGGCGGCGACGAGTCCCAGGGCACCCGCGCAGAGCGCGACGGCCGCGCCGAGCGCGATCGTGCCGACGCCCGCCTGCAGCAGCACGGGGTCGCGCAGCACGCCGCGGAAGCCCTGCGCGATGGAGGGGTCGGACTCGCCGAGCCAGAAGTGCAGCGTGAATCCGCCGTCGAGGTCGTTGCTGCGGCGCAGCAGCGTGCTGACCGCGAGCACGAGCCCGGGGATGATCGTCGTCGCCGTCACGAGCGCCAGGCTCGCTGCGAGGAGCGGCCAGCGCCAGAGCCCGGTGCGCACGGTGCGCGGGCGGCTCGCCTTGCCGGTGATCACCGCGAAGCTGCGCCCGCGGGTCGCGCGGTTGCCGAGGTAGAGCACGACCGCGGCGATGAGCACGAGCAGGATGGAGAGCACGTAGCCGCGCTCGGTGTCGCCGGTGGAGATCGCTCCGTAGAGCCGGGTGCTCAGCGTCTGGAAGCGCACCGGCAGCCCGAGCAGCGCCGGCACCGCGAAGTTGCTGATGCCCTCGGCGAAGGCGAGCAGGAAGCCCGAGAGCAGCGCCGGTGCGACGGCGGGCAGGGCGATGCGGGCGGCGACGCGGGCGCGCGAGGCGCCGGTGAGCTCGGCGGCCGCGATGAGGTCGCCGCCGATGCCCGCGAGCGCGGCCGCGACGACGACGAAGCTCAGCGAGTAGTAGTGGGCCACCAGCGTGAGGGTGACGGGCACCGCACCCCAGGAGAGCAGGTCGGGCACCGCGATGCCCATCGAGGCGAGCAGACCGGGATTGCCGCCGAGCCGCTCGTTGCGGAACACGCTCTCCCAGGCCAGCGCGATGGCGAAGCTGGGCAGCGCGAACGGGATCGTCGCCAGGATGCCGATGATCTTGCGCCCCGGCACGTCGCTCATCACGACGACCCAGGCGAGGAAGCCGCCGAGCAGCGTCGCGATCACGCCGGTGCCGATCGCGACGAGCAGTGAGTTGCCGAGCGGCTGCCAGAACAGGTTCTGGCTCAGGGGGCTCGCCAGCACGTCGGCCCAGGAGCCGCCACCGTCCTCGCGGAAGGTGGCGGCCACCAGGCCGGCGAGCGGAGCGGCGACGAGCACCACGAGCACCGCCGCGACGAGCAGGGCGATCCAGGTGATCGGCCTCGCGAGGATCGTGGTGACGCGCCGCACGGCGATCACTGGATCGTCAGCAGGAAGTCGGCGACGTCGCCGCGCACCTCGGCGGTGCGCTGCGGGTCGATGATCCAGGCGCTGAGCTCGTCGAGCGACACCGCGTCGGCCGGGGCTACCACGTCGGAGCGGGTCGGGTAGTCGCCCGCGACGTAGAAGGGCTCGAAGGCCGCGCCGCCGGTCTCGCTGTCGTCGCCCATCATGAAGTCGATGAGCAGGCGCGCGGCGGCCGGGTTCGCCGGCTCGGCGGTGAGGCCGAGCATGGCGGGGAAGACGATGCCCGGGCTCGGGGCGACGCCCGCGGCGACCTGCAGCGCCCAACCCTCGTCCTCGTTGTCGCGGCGGTCCGAGTAGGAGGTGAAGCCGACCGGCGGCGCGTCCTGACCGGTGGCGCCGACCGCGGCGTTCACGTTGTCGGTGTCGTCGGTGAGGATCGCGTCGTTCGCGTAGAGGTCCTTCAGGAACTGCAGGCCCGCATCCGGCACGCCGTCCTCGAGCACGATCGCCTCGCCGAAGTGGGCCTCGTAGGCCTCGGCCATGGCGTCGGACTGCAGCGAGAGCTCGGTGGCGAGGTCGAGGTAGTCGCCGCGCACGTTGGGGTCGACGAGCACGACCTTGCCGGCCCAGGCGGCCTCGGTGAGCTGCCAGAGGTTGTCGACGGGCGAGCCGTCGGGGTGCGCCTCCTCGTTGTACATGAGCACCTTCGTCGAGAGGCGGTTAGCGACGAGCGGCGTCTGGTACTCGTCGGCCAGCGAGCCGGCGACGCGCTCGGGCACGTAGGGCAGCAGCACGCCCTCCTCGACGAGCTCGGTGATCACGACGGGCGCGTCGGAGACGTAGGCGACGTCGGCGGTCGCGCTGCCGGCGGCGTGCTCGCTCGCGAGGCGCTGGATCTGCTCGGTCGAGGAGATGTCGGTGGCGATCACGTCGATGCCCGGGTACTCGGCCTCGAAGGCCTCCTCCACCGTGGCGATGCGGCTCGTGAAGGCGTAGACCGAGACCTCGCCCTCCTCGGTGGCGAGCTCGACGAGCTCCTCGTGGCTCAGTGCGGCGTAGTTCATGGACGCTGCGTCCACGGTCTCCTCGGACTCGGCCGGGGCCGCGCACGAGGCGAGCACGAGGGCGAGGGGCGCCGCGGCGACGGCGGCCCAGCGGATGCGGTGCTGCATGGTGTCCTGCTTTCTCTTCGGGTGATGTCGGGTACTGCAGGGAGGGATGGGAGCCGTCAGGCCTCGAAGCGCTCGAGGAGCACGCCGAGGCGGTCGAGCGCGCCGAGGGCGCGCTCGGGCGCGCGACGGGCGATCGTGAGCACGAGGGCGTTGCTGATCGCCATCGGCACGGTCAGCGAGAGGAAGGCGTCGCCGGTGCCGCGCGGGGCGGCGACGATCCGGTCGGGGCGCGGGGTCATCGCCAGCAGGGTGTCGGTGACGACGACGCTGTGCGCCCCCTCCGCCTCCGCCAGCCGCAGCAGCGGGGCGAGGCCGCCGGGCATGCGGCGGAAGGCGAAGGCGATGACCACGTCGCCGGCGCCGATCGCCGCGGCGCGCTCGGCGAGGTCGCGGCGCGATCCGGTGAGCGGGTTGCCGACGACGCCGTAGCGCTGCAGGCGGCGCCCGAGCTGCTCGACGAGCACGGTGGCGTTGCCCTGCCCGAACAGGTGCACGCGGCGCGCGGCGAGCACGCGCTCGGCCAGCTCGTCGAGCTCGGCCTGCGCTACGTGGCGGGGCAGCTCGGCGAGTGCGGCCAGCTCGCCGTGGACGAGCTCGTCGAGCACGTCGCCCTCGCCGGCGATGCGGCCGCGCACGCGCTGGGAGGGGCCGTCGCCGGCGAGGTAGTCCTGGCGCAGGGCGTCGCGCAGCTCGGGGTAGCCGTCGAAGCCGAGCCGCTGCGCGAGCCGGGTGGCCGCCGACTGGTGCAGACCGAGCGGCTCGGTCAGCTCCTGCGCACGCCAGAACGCCGCCTCGGCGGGCTGCGCCTGCAGCGCCGCGACGAGGCGGCGGTCGGTGTCGGTGAGCCGGTGGCCGGCGGCCTTGGCGATCTCGCTGATGAGCACGAACGGGACGCTAGGAGCAATTCCGCTTGCAATGGGTGCAAGCCGTGCACGTTCACGTGCCGTTCACCGAGCCGGCATCCGAAGGTCGTCGAGCGGGGTGCGAGGCGCCCCCGCGGGGGCGCCTCGAGGTCAGCGGAGGACGGCCACCGAACGCGCGGGCAGTGCGAGCTCTGCGCCGTCGAGCGCGGCGCCGCCGAACTCGGTCAGCAGCTCGCCGGAGGCGGCGAGGCGCGCCGAGGAGTCGCCGAGGTTGACCGCGATCCGCACCGCGCCGCGGTGCAGCACGAGCGTGCGAGCCGACTCGTCGAGCTCGACCCGGGTGCGCTCGAGGCGCGGGTCGGTGATCTCCGGCAGCTCGCGGCGCAGCCGGGCCAGCTCGCGGTACCAGGCGAGGATGCGCGCGCCGCGGCCCGCGTCCTGCTCCGTCCAGTCGAGCTTGGCGCTCGTGAAGGTGGCCGGGTCCTGGGGGTCCGCGATCTGCGACTCGTCCCAGCCCATCCGCTCGAACTCCGCGATGCGGCCCTTGCGGGTCGCCTCGCCGAGGTCCTCCTCGGGGTGCGAGGTGAAGAACGGCCACGGTGTCGCGGCCGCCCACTCCTCCCCCATGAAGAGCATGGGCGTGAACGGACCGAGCAGCGTCAGGGCCGCCGCGATGGCGAGCGAGCCGTCGTCGAGTGCGGCGGGCAGCCGGTCGCCCGCGGCGCGGTTGCCGATCTGGTCGTGGTTCTGGTTCGCCACCACCAGGCGCCAGCCCGGCGTCGTCGCACGGTCGATCGGCGCCCCGTGGTGGCGCCCTCGGAAGGTCGACAGGGTGCCGTCGTGGAAGAAGCCGCGCTCGAGCACCTTGGCGAGCGCGCTCAGCGGCTCGAAGTCGGCGTAGTAGCCCTGCGTCTCACCGGTCAGCGCGACGTGCACGGCGTGGTGGAAATCGTCGCTCCACTGGCCGTCCATGCCCAGGCCGCCGCTGCTGCGCGGCGTGATCATGCGCGGGTCGTTGAGGTCGGACTCGGCGATGAGCGAGAGCGGACGGCCCAGCTGCGCCTCGAGCACGGCGACCTCGTCGGCGATCTCCGCGAGGATGTGCGTCGCCCGGTGGTCGACGAGCGCGTGCACGGCGTCGAGCCGCAGGCCGTCGACGTGGAAGTCGCGCAGCCACTGGCGCACGTTCTCGAGCACGAAGCGGCGCACCTCGTCGCTGCCGTCGCCGTCGAGGTTGAGCGAGTCGCCCCAGGTGTTCGAGCTGAGGCTGTGCAGGTAGGGGCCGAACTTCGGCAGGTGGTTGCCGCTCGGACCGAGGTGGTTGTAGACCACGTCCTGGATCACCCCGAGGCCCGCGGCATGGGCCGCGTCGACGAAGCGGCGGTAGGCCGCCGGTCCGCCGTAGCCCTCGTGCACCGTGTACCAGAGCACCCCGTCGTAGCCCCAGTTGTGCGTGCCGTTGAAGCCGTTGACCGGCAGCAGCTCGACGAAGTCGACGCCGATCGAGCGCAGGTGCGGCAGCTTCGCGATCGCGGCGTCGAGGGTGCCCTCGGGCGTGAAGGTGCCCAGGTGCAGCTCGTAGATCACGCCGCCGGCGAGCGGGCGTCCATGCCAGTCGCCGTCGGTCCAGGCGAACGGCTCGCGGTCCAGGGCGCTCAGCGCGTGCACTCCCTCGGGCTGACGGCGCGAGGCCGGGTCGGGGAACGGGCCCTCGCCGTCGAGCACGAAGCCGTAGGGCTCGTCGGCGGCGGGCTCGTCGCTGCGCCACCAGCCGTCGCCCGCGGCCCGCCTCGGCCGCCGCCCCGCGCCGCGCAGGACGTGGCCCGGGGCCGGGGG
>JASCOA010000134.1 GCA_029959365.1 Microbacteriaceae bacterium PS02343
GCCTCGCGCTGCGTCGAGATCCGGCGAACGGACGTCATTCCGCTGGCGAAACGACGATTCGCCGGAACTCGACGAGGGCTCAGACCAGCTCGGGCCGGCGGATGCTCTCCGCGCCGCCGTCGATGAAGATCACCTGGCCGGTGACGTAGAGGTTCTCCTCGCTCGTGAGCCAGGCGAGCAGGTTGGCGACCGCGATCGGGTCGGTCGCCGGGCCGCCGTAGGGCGCGGGCGCGCCGGCGTCGAGGGCGGCGCGGCCCTCCTCGGTCTCGAGCGCGGCGGCGGTCATCGGGGTGAGGATCACGCCGGGCGCCACCGCGTTGAGCGCGATGCCCGCCTTCGCCCACTCCGCAGTCGGAGCGGTGCGACGCAGCCAGCGCGCCACTGAGAGCTTCGAGGTCGTGTAGAGCACCGAAGAGCCGGTGGCGTTGGCGGATGCGCCGAGCGAGTCCGCGTGGGCGAGCGCCGCATCCTCGTCGCCCGTCTCGATGAGGCGCAGCAGCTCGTCGTCGACCTCCTCCAAGGCGGCGAGCGACGCGACGACTGCGGCACGCGGCGCCTCGGACTTCGCGAGCAGCGGGCGCAGGCCCTCGAGGGTGGCGACGGCGCCGAAGTGGTTCACCGCGACGGTGACCGGCGCGGGCACGACCAGGCCGGCGATGGCGAGCACGCCGTCGACGACGCCTCCGCTCAGCTCGGTGGCCTGCTCGACGAGCGCGGCGCGCCCCTCGGCGGTGGTGAGGTCGACGGAGATATCGGCGTCCTTAAGGTCGACGCCGATGACGCGGTGTCCGTCGGCGCGCAGCTTCTGCGCGGTGATCTTGCCGATGCCGGACGCGGAGCCGGTCACGAGGTAGGTACGGGTCATGGTTGCTGGTCCTTGTCTTCGTTGATGAGCCAGGTCGGCAGGAGTGCGAGCAGCTGCTCCTGAACGCGTGCGGTGGGTGCGGGGTCGTCGCTGAGCAGCCAGCCGGTGAGCACGGCGAGCGTGCCGCCGGCCACGTAGTCCGCGGCGAGGCGCGGGTCGAGGTGCGCCGGCACGGTCTCGCGCATGGTGCCGAGGGCCTGCTCGGCGAAGGCGTCCTGCACGGCGCGATGCGCCTCGGTGGTGGTGCGGCTGCCGAGCACGCCGGCGTAAAGGCTCCTCTTGCGCGCGAACTCCTCGACCAGCTGCGCGGTTGTGGCGCGCGCGGTCTCGATGGGGCTCGCGGTGCGCCGCAGCTCGAGGTCGAGCGCCTCAATCTCGGCGAATGCATCGGTGAGGATGCGGACGGCCAGCGCATCGAGATCGCGGAACTGCGTGTAGAAGGTCGAGCGGCTGATCCCGGCCTCGGCGACGATCGCGGGCACGGTGATCTCATCGCCCGCGGCGGAGAGGGTCTCGACCGCGGCGAGGATCGCGGCGCGAGTTCGGGCGGGGCGCGGGTCCTCGGCTCTGAGGGTCATGACTCAACGGTAACATTTTTCGTACTCACGTCCGGAAATTATGGCACGAAGCTGCGTCCGGTCGCGGCGAGTTCTTCGCGCAGGATGCGGATGGCTTTCGGGCCGACCCCGTGGATCGCGAGCAGGTCTCGCTCTGTGCGCTCGGCGGCCTCGGACAGGGTGGTGATGCCGTGGAGGGCGAGCTCGCGGGTGGCGACCTTGCCGATGGCCCGGGGGAGAGCGTCCTCGGTCATCGGAGGGCGTCTCGCAGCTCATCGATCGTCTGCCGCGCGAAGGTCGCGGTGTCGGCGGGCACCTGCGCGAGGATCAGGGGCTTCTCGTCGAGCGCTCGCAGCAGGTGCTGCAATCGCTGCCGGTCGGACCCCTTGAGTGTCGACACGATCGCATCCGTGTCGGCGATGCAGGCAAGCAACGTGACCGCGTCGACCAGGTGGCGATCGCGATCCCGCTGATCGACGCGGTGCGCAGCAGCCTTGAGAACCACTGCTCCGTGCAGGTCGGGCGCAAACAGTTCGACGTCCTGACCGCGCAGCGCGAAGAGCGCCCGCCGGTCGATCGCCTGCCGCCCGCCCTCGACCGGCAGCACGTCCCGCCGGGAGTGGCGAGGAGGCGGCCGCGTGTGATCGGCGACCATGAGATCGATGACGTCGCCGCCGCGGCGGAACCGGTAGGCGCGGCGCGTCGACGTGTCGATCGCATACCCGAGGCGGCCCAAGGCCGTCGCAGCCGCCTGGTAGTTGTAGACGCCCGCCTCGATGCGTAGCGCCGCGTCGACGTCGACGGTCACCCGGGTGCTCTCGATGCGTGCGGCGATGGCATGCAACTGCACCATCAGCCCGCCGACGAGCACCCAGCGGTCTCTCGGTAGTGCGGCGGCGAGCTCGAAGACCCTCGGCCACGGCTCGGTCCATCCACCTGCGGGAGGATCCACGTCGATCGTCACGGCAACCCCGCAATCATCGCCTCGATGCGGCGGCGCGCAGCGCTGCTGGTGCGCTCATCACCGTAGGCG
Source organism: Microbacteriaceae bacterium PS02343 (assembly GCA_029959365.1). GTDB lineage: Bacteria > Actinomycetota > Actinomycetes > Actinomycetales > Microbacteriaceae > Arenivirga. The sequence goes on from JASCOA010000134.1 coordinate 2,456, forward strand.
TAGAGCACAATCGCCTCGGCTGCTTCGGTCGCGTCGGTATCGAGCTCGAGGAGTACCGTCTGGCCATCGAGATCCTGGACGAACCGCTCTCGACGCGCGTATCGGACGGCGTCGCTCGTGATTCCCACCGCGATGGCCGCTCCAGTGCCGCTGAGTTCGGCGGCGCGCGCATCCTCCCCGCGGAGAGCTCGCCAGAGCGTCGCCCGGTCGGCGATGACGTGATAGGCCAGCTCCTGAGCGTCGCTCGCGCGGAGTCGCGAGCGCAGGCGACTTAATGTGCTGCCCTGCACGCGATCAGTGGTGCCGGAGGCCAGCAGTTCGAGCGCCGCGAGGACCGTCTCGGGGGTCCAGCGGCGTCCGCGGCCCCGGCTGCGGCTGGCGGCCAGCACCGAGCGAGAGCTCACGAGTCGACGGCCAGCCAATTCGCGTCCTGCAAGAACGCCGCTTGCTGCGAGGCGGCGAGCGTGCCGAGTCGAGACGCCGAGTTGCGCCCCAGCTTCTCGCGTCAACGTGTCCATATGTATATGGTCCGCTAGCGGACCATATCTGTCAAAACAGTGCCTCGACATCAAGCAGCCCCGAGGTGCCGCTGCCCCCGAACGCGGACTCCCGCTCCGCCCGCCGACCCACGTAGCCTGCCGTCCGGGCAGGGGGACTGCCCGGCACCAGGGGGATCACTGCGCATGACCGGCTTCGCCACGATCGATTTCGAGACCACGGGTCTCTTCCCGAGCAAGCACGACCGCGCGATCGAGGTCGCCGTCGTCCATTCGGACCCCGACGGCACCATCACCGGCCGCTGGGAGACGCTCATCAACCCGGGCCGCGACCTCGGCCCGCAGCGCATCCACGCGATCCGCGCCGCCGACGTCCGCAGCGCCCCGACGTTCGCGGACATCGCCGCCGAGCTCGTCGAGCTGCTGAGCGGACGCGTCGTCGTGGCCCACAACGCCAGCTTCGACCAGCGCTTCCTGCTCGCCGAGCTCGACCGCATCGCCTATTGGGCCCCGCAGTTCGACCCGCTCTGCACGATGCGCCTGGCTCGCGACATCCTGCCCGGCGCCGGCCGTAGCCTCGCGGACTGCTGCGCCGCCTTCGACATCGACCTCGCCGGCGCCCACCGAGCCTCCGCCGACGCTTTCGCCACGGCGCAGTTGCTCGAGGCCTACATCGCCAGCACGAGCGACTGGAGCGGATGGGCGTCCGCCCTCGCCGAGGCGCAGCCGTGGGCGCCGCACGACGCCCCGCGCCTGGCCTGGTTCAGCCGCGACGATGTCAGCGCGGACGAGCCCGCCGACTTCCTCGAGCGCATCACCGTCAAGCTGCCCGAGCACGCCGGCCCGGCCGAGCACCAGGACTACCTCGCCCTGCTCGACCGCTGCCTCATCGACCGCCACCTCTCCGTCACCGAAGCGGATGCACTGGTCACCCTCGCAGAGAGCCTCGGCATCAGCCGCGACACGGCCGCTCGTCTGCACGCCGACTACTTCGACGCCCTCACAGCTATCGCCTGGGCTGACGGGGTGCTCACGGAGTCCGAGCTCGCCGACCTCACCGCCGTGGCGTCCCTGCTCCGGATCGCAGATACGCAGCTTGCCGCCGCGCTCGTCGCGCCAACCGCTGCAGCCCCGGTCGCGGCGGCCGCGTTCACACTGGAGCCTGGCGACCAAATCGTCCTCACCGGCGAGATGACCCGCCCGCGCGCGGAGATCGAGCTCGAGCTCATCGCCCGCGGCTTCGTGCCGAAGTCGGCGATCACCAAGAAGACGAAGCTGCTCGTCGCGGCCGACCCGGACTCGCTCTCGGGCAAGGCGCGAAAGGCTAGGGAGTTCGGAGTAGCCGTCGTGGGGGAGCCCTGGATCTCGCGTCTCTTCGTCTAATGCCCCGTCGGCGCTATCGCTCGGAGTTCATAAAGGGGTGCCTCAACGGTTCGCCCGCGATGGGCGCGCGTTGATCGAATATTCCGACGTAGGAAGGCTCTCTGGTGAGCGGGCGACCTCGTCCCCCCGAAAAGGTCGCCCGCTCGGCGGTTCGCGTCCGCCGGAAACGAAGGTAGGCGTCACATACATTTTGCTCCTATGAGACGCCGATAACCGTGGTTATCAGCATACTGCAGGGATAACGGGTAGAACCAGATACGTTCTCCCCATGACCACGTCCACCGCACCAGCCCAGCGCGCCGCCTCCGGCGATCCGTTGCTCGTGACGCTGGCGGGCGTGGCCGAGATCGCGCAGGTGAGCAGACCGGTCGCATCGATGTGGCGCACCCGATTTGCGATGGGCGACGACGCCTTTCCCGCGCCCGTCGGACTCCTGAACGGCGCCGATGCCTTCGACGCGGCTGAGGTCGCCAGCTGGCTCGAACGCACCGCTCATGGCAACAACAGCGAGGCAGCTGCGAGTGCTGCGGCCGTAGCTCGCCCCGCCGATCTCAGTTTCGCCGACCCCCGCTCGGTCGCCGAGATCGAGGCGCTCATCTTGCTGCATGCTCAGCACGAAGTACTTGCCGAGTGCAGCGCCGACGAGCTGCGCGACATCGCGGTAGATGTCGATGCGGATGACCTCTACCTCCGCCGCGAGATCGAGGCGCACGCCGATCGCGGTGCGCCGTGGCTTGACTACGTCGGTCGTCTCGTCGACGCCGCGTATTCGGCACCTGCTGCGCTCCGTCTCGTTGCGAGGCGCAGTGCCCCATCAGGTCGTTCGGCGGCCTCTGCGGGTCGGCTCTCGGGAGACTGCATCGCGCTCGTCACCGAGGCGACTCTGGCGCTCGCCAACGCCTCGGAGTGCGCCGTGACGCTCGACTCCGCTGACGCCGAGCTGTCTGCCGCCATGGCGGCCGCGCTCGGTGACAAAGTCACCCTGGTGCTTCCGGTGCAGTCAGAAGCACGACGGGTGCGCCGGCGCCTGATCGCGGATGACGTCTGGCTCACCGAACCCGTGGAAGCCGCTGCGTTCCGGACGGTGACGACGGCACGCCTGCCGGCCGCTCGGGGCGACGATATCGCTGCGATGCTGCGAGCGGTGAACGAGATCGCGCTGACGCTGCGAGAAGACGACGCAGCCGTCGTGATCGGTCCCGCCAGGGCTCTGACCGATGAACTCGCACCGACGGAGGAACGTCTGCGCAACGACGTGCTGCGCACCGGACGCGTGCGCGGCGTGGCAAGGCTCACTGTTGGCCTGGTCGAGAGCGCGCCGCGCGAGTCACTCGCGGTATGGGTGCTCGGCGCCCCGCTCGGCGATGTACCCATCCGTGATCGATTCACCGTCGTCGCTGACCTGACCAACAAGCCACTCACCCCAGCGACGCGGACAGACCTCGTGGCAGACATCATGGTCAGCATGGGCAGTGCGCGCGAGGTGCGCGCCCACGCTTTCCGATTCGCGAGGTTCACGCGAACGGCGCATCTCCTGGCGCGAGGCGGATCACTGGCGAGCCTGGCTTCCCCAAAGTCGGCTTCCCAGCCGAACGCTGTGGACCTCCCCACACTCATCGATACGGCGGCCGAGAAGGTCCGCGCTGACCTCGCTCCGATCGCGGTGGGCCCTGCGAACCAGGCCGCCCTGACGCCCAGATCGGTCACCGAGCTCATCCAGGATGGGCACTTGCGTCGGATCACGGGCACGCGGCTTGATCCCGCACTGCTCGGCGCAACCGGACTCATTGTCGTGACGGCGGACGACCTCGACCGTCCAGCGGCGATCGGTGCACTCCGCGTCGATCAGCTCGCGTTCGCGACCCGGTATCCGAATGCCACGCTGACGCGTCCGGGCGACGTGATCTTCCGTACCGCGCCCACCGCGGCAGCGTGGGTCGACCTCGAGGGTTTCAAGGTGGTCGCGGCGCCGGCACGGGTGCTGCGCATCACTGCAGGTGACCCTGGCGGTCTTGTTCCTGAAGTCGTCGCCGCCGCCCTCACCGGCGGCGCCGCGGGGCCGGCGGGGGGGGGGCGGTGGGTGCGGCGCCGCGTCGCG
>JASCOA010000135.1 GCA_029959365.1 Microbacteriaceae bacterium PS02343
GGCCCGGGTCGAGTCGACCCGGGCCCGCGGTGAACGGTCCGTGCGAGAGCTGCTCCGTCGAGCCGGAGGCAGCGCTCCTACTCCGACAGGCCGGAGGCAGCGCCCTCCCCTACTCCGTCAGGCCGGAGTACGAGTGCAGGCCGTTGAAGAAGAGGTTCACGATCGTGTAGTTGAAGAGCACGGCGCTGAAGCCGACGATCGCGAGCCAGGCGCTCGGCACGCCGCGCCAGCCGCGGGTGGAGCGGGCGTGGATGTAGCCGGCGAAGATGGTCCAGATCACGAAGGTCCAGACCTCCTTGACGTCCCAGCCCCAGTAGCGGCCCCAGGCGGCCTCGGCCCAGATCGCACCGGCGATGAGGGTGAAGGTCCAGAACACGAAGCCCACGATGATGAGCCGGTAGGCCAGGTTCTCGAGCTTCTCGGCGCCGGGCAGCGACGCCATCGCCTTCATGCGGCTGAAGCGCGACTCGGCCGGCAGCGCCTCGCGGCGGTGCTGCAGCAGCTGCATGACCGACAGCGCGAAGCCGAGGCCGAGGAACGCCGTGCCGAGTGAGGCGACGAAGACGTGGATGATCAGCCAGATCGACTGCAGCGACGGGGGCAGCGGAACGACGCTCACGTAGAAGCCGACGGTCGACAAGCCGAGCAGCACCACGACGAGGCCGACGATGAAGGTGCCGAGGAAGCGCAGGTCCTCGCGGAGCTGCACGCCCAGGAACACCGCGGTGATGATGAGCGTCGCCGTCAGCGAGAACTCGTACATGTTGGCCCACGGCACCCGCTCGGCCGCGAGGCCGCGCAGCACGGTCGCGACGAGGTGCACGACGAAGCCGATGATCGTGAGCGAGAGGCCGATGCGCAGCCAGACGAGTCGCCCGCGCGACGCCGTCGCGTCGCCGGCCTCGATCTGCTCGCGGTCGAGCACCGCGGTGGCCGTCGATCCGTTGATCGCGGCCGCGGCGGGGGCGGATGCGCGCACCGATGCCGAGGCCACCGTGCGCACCTCGCCGGCGCGGCGCGCCAGGTCCATGGTGAACGCGATGAAGGCCAGCGAGTACACGGCGATCGCCGAGTAGACGAGGATCACCGAGACGGTGTCGAGTGAAGGTGTCACGGTGTCACAGCCTATCCGCGTGCTGCTTCGCGAGGGCGGCGACCGCGGCGCTCAGGCCGGGGTCCTCCCCGCGGGCGAGACCCGCGTAGTCGATGGTGGTGCCGCCGTCGGCACCCGCGGTCACGCGGATCCAGACGCGGCGGCGCGGGATGAAGAGCGAGCTCAGCAGGCCGAGCAGCACGAGGATGGCGAAGACCAGCACCCAGAGCTGGCTGGGGTCGTGGTGCACGTCGACCGACACGAAGCGCGGCATCGACTCGAAGGTGACGCTGCCGAGCCCGTCGGGAAGGTCCTGGGTCTGACCGAGCTCGAGGATCACCGGGTCGTTGTCGGCGCCGCGGCCGGCCACCATGGTCATCTCGCTCGTGTCGAGCTCGTAGACCGAGCGCGGGATGCCGTCGTCGACGCCGAGGTCGCCGGTGAACACGTTGAAGCTCACGACCGGGCGGATGTCATCGGGGTAGACCGAGGTCATCGCGCCCGTGTCGAGGTAGCCCTGCGTCGGATAGGCGAAGCCGACCAGGCCCAGCTGCTCGGGCAGCGCATCCGGCACCTTCACGACGCCGAGCGAGGTGAGGTTCGCGTCCTGGGGCAGGAAGGGCACCGCCTCGCTGAAGGCGATGTTGCCCTCGCCGTCGCGCACCGTGATGACGGGCGCGTAGCCGTTGCCGAGCAGGAAGACGTCGTTGCCGTGCACCCGCAGGGGGTGGTTGACCTTGATCTCGCCCTCGCTGGCGGTGCCGTCCTGGTCGAGCAGCTGCATGTGCGCGGTGAAGTCGGTCGGCTGCCCGAGCGCGTCGAGGTTCTCCTCCTCGTAGACCACGTCGAGCTGGTCGAGGGTGAGCGAGTAGGGGTCGAGCGAGTCCTGGTCGAAGAAGCGGCCGGGGCTGAACGAGTCGAAGGCCAGCAGCGTGTTCACGAAGGTCTGGCCCTCGACGATGATCTTCTGGCCCTGGTAGCCGAAGCCGCCGCCCACGCCGACGGTCACGAGCACGCCGACGAGCGCCGAGTGGAAGACGAGGTTGCCGGTCTCGCGCAGGTAGCCGCGCTCGGCGCTGACCGAGTCGCCGTAGCGCTCGGTGCGGTAGCCGGCGCGCTTGAGGGTCTTCTCAGCGGTGTCGACCGCTTCGGCGACCGTCCCCTCCGCCCGCTCGCTGCGCACGTGGCCCTCGAGGCGCTCGAGCCGCTTCGGGGTGCGCGGCGGCCGAGCCCGCATGGCCTGCCAGTGGTGGCGGATGCGCGGGATGATGCAGCCGACCAGCGAGACGAAGAGCAGCAGGTAGATGGCCGAGAACCAGGCCGAGGTGTAGACGTCGAAGAGCTGGATCGTGTCGAGGATCGGCGCGAGGTCGGGGTTCGACAGGAAGTACTGGGCGACGCCGTTGGGGTCGGCGCTGCGCTGCGGCACGAGCGAGCCGGGCACCGCGGCGACCGCGAGCAGCAGCAGTAGCACGAGCGCGGTGCGCATGCTCGTGAGCTGGCGCCAGAAGAAGCGCAGGTAGCCGACGACGCCGAGCTTCGGCTCGTTGACGCCACCGCCCGCGACGGGCTTCGAGTCGATGTGGTCGGAGGGCCGCAGCACGCCCTCCATGGCGTCGTCCTCGCGCTTCGAGGGCTTCACCGGCTTCGACGGGTCAGAGGATCGTGCCATAGCTCGCCATCACCCCCTGCAGGCTCCGCATGATGGCGGACCAGACCCCCGAGACCATGAGCAGTCCGATGACCACGAGCAGCGCTCCTCCGATGATGTTGACGATGCGGATGTGCCGCTTGACGAAGGCGACCGAGCTCGAGACCCAGCCGAAGCCGAGCGCGACGAGCAGGAAGGGGATGCCGAGACCGAGCGAGTAGGCGAGTCCCAGCACCGCGCCCGCGACGGGCGAGCCGCCGTCGAGGCTGATGAGCACGATGGTGGCGAGCACGGGGCCCATGCAGGGGGCCCAGCCGATGCCGAAGACGAAGCCGAGCAGCGGGGCGCCGATGAGGCCGGCCCGCGGCGAGAGGTTCGGCTTGACGGTGCGCTGGAGCAGGCCGAAGAAGCCGAGGAAGACGAAGCCCATGAGGATGACGATCACGCCCATGACCCGCGTGATCACCTCCTCCCAGCGCCCGAGCCAGAAGCCCACGGCGCCCGAAGCGGTGTTCATGGCGACGAAGACGATCGAGAAGCCGAGCACGAAGAGGCCGACGCCCAGCAGCAGCCGGCGGCGGTCCTGACGCCCGGAGCTGAGGCCGCCGACGAAGCCGAGGTAGCCGGGCACGAGCGGCAGCACGCACGGCGAGAGGAACGCCGCGAGCCCGGCGAGCAGCGCGATCGGCACACCGACGAGCAGGGAGCCCTGCAGCATCGTCTCGGCGAAGGGGTTGCCGCCCATGCTCAGTCCTCGGCTGCTGCGTCGCGGATGAGCGTCTCGAAGGTGCTCTCGTCGGTCACCTGGCCGAGGATGCGCGAAGCGACCCGGCCCTGCTTGTCGAGGATCAAGGTGGTCGGCACCGCGTTCGGCGCGACGGTGCCTGCGAAGGCCAGCTGCGCTGATCCGGTGTCCGCGTCCATGATCGACGGGTAGGTGACGCCGAAGGTGCGCGAGAAGGCGAGCGCGGTGTCGGCCTGATTGCGCACGTTGACGCCGAGGAACTCGACGCCCTGCTCGCGGTAGGCCTGGTGCGTCTGCTCGAGCAGCGGTGCCTCGGCGCGGCACGGGGGGCATTCGGCGTACCAGAAGTTGACGACGAGCACCTCGCCCGCGTAGTCCTCGCTCGAGACCTCGGTGCCGTCCTCGAGCACGCCCTCGAAGGCCACCGGGGCCTGGCGCTCCTCGAGCTCGAACTCGGTGACGGTGCCGTCGCCGGAGATGTAGTTCAGGTTCTCGCCGGACCGGTACTGGTCGGCGAGCTCGTCGTTCGCGCCGCTGCAGCCCGTCACCGCGAGGGCGACGGCCGTGAGCACGACGACGAAGCGGGCGCGTGCGTTCACACTGCTCCTCGGTCGATGGGGGTGTCGCCCGAGTCTGCATTCGGATCCTGGTAGCGGATCTCAGCGAAGCGGCCCCCCGGTCGCTCGAACGTCGTGATGCTGCTGAGCGCGCAGCGGCGCTTGCGCGGATCGTGGATGAACCGCTCGCCGACCACCGCGCGGTGCACGGTCCAGATCGGCAGCTGGTGGCTGACCATGACGACGTCGCCGCCCTCGGCCTCGTCCCACGCCTCGGTCATCGCCGCGAGCATCCGCTCGGCGATCTGCGCGTAGGGCTCGCCCCAGCTCGGCTTCCACGGGTTGACGACATGGCGCCAGTGGCCCGGGTGCGCGAGCAGCTTGGGGCCGAAGCCGAAGGCCTTGCCCTCGAAGACGTTGGTCGGCTCGATGATGCGCGGCTCGGTGCGGATCTCGAGGCCGGTGCGGGATGCCCACGGCGCTGCGGACTCCTGCGCGCGCTGCAGCGGCGAGGCGTAGAGCCGGGTGACGGGCGCGCCCTGGTCGAGGAGCGCGTCGGCGCTGCGGGCGGCCATGGCCTGCCCGCGCTCGGAGAGGCGGAACCCCTCGATGCGGCCGTAGAGCACGCCGTCGGGGTTGTGGACCTCGCCATGACGCACGAGATGGAGGCGGTCGGCAGGCACGGGCTCCAGTGTAAGTCGGGCGCGGCGGGCCTTCGACCATGCGTAGAAGGTCAGATGGAATCGTTACGCGCCGGGGCAGCGCACCGTCACCCGCTGGCCCACCTGGCCGTACTCGTGCTCGCTCATCGGGCGGCCGCACATGGGGCAGCCGCGGTCGGCGACGGCAGGCGGCTCGGGCTCGTCGTAGGGGCCGAGGGGCGGCGGGCCGAGCCAGGGCAGCAGGCGCCCGTCGAGGCCGCGGAAGAAGTCGCCGAAGCGGTCGCGGCGCTTGGGGGCCGGCTCCGCGGCGGGGTCGCCCTCATCCGCTCTCCTACTGCTCATGAGCTCACCGTAGCACTTGCTTGTGCGCACAAGGAATAGCTACGCTCGCGGCATGGCCACCGCCGACGACGACCTGCTCGCCCTCGAGGCGCAGCTCTGCTTCGCGCTCGCGCAGGGCGCCCGCCGCGGCATCGGCCTCTACCGGCCCCTGCTCGAGCCGCTGGGCATCAACCACCCGCAGTACCTCGTGCTGCTCGCGCTCTGGCAGCAGGACGGCCCCACGCTCGCCGAGCTCGCCGGCACGCTCGACGTCGACCCGGGCAACCTCTCCACGATGCTGCGCCGGCTCGAGGAGCTGGGCTACCTCACCCGCGCACGTCGCGACGACGACGCGCGGGCCCTGCGGGTGCGGCTGACGGAGGCGGGGCAGGCCCTCCGCGAGCGGGCCCGCCTCATCCCGCCGGCCATCGTCGACCGGGTCGGCATGCCGATGACCGAGCTCACGGAGCTGCGGGATGCGCTGCACCGGTTCATCGCCGCGACCCGCGCCTGAGCGTTCACTGATGGGCCGAGCGCGGCATGCCGTATGCTTGCAGCAACACCTGGTCTCGCGACGCCCCGATCGTGCATCGTCGGCTGTGACACGTCGCTTGTAGACCTGAACCATTTACGAACGGGCCCCCTTCATGCACCGAGGGAGCCGCCCGGATTGCAGTACGAGCATGACCATCCTCCATTCATCCATCAGCGCGCCTGCGCTCACCTGGACCGTCGTCGACGACGGCGTCTGGGTGGCCAGCCACGACGGCGAGTTCGCCGGCATGGCCGAGCGCACCACCGCGACCGACTTCCGCCTCACCGACCACGTGGCGCGCGACCTCGGCCGCTTCCGTTCCCTCGCCGCAGCGCAGACCGCGCTCGGCCGCCCCACCTCGCCCGGCGGTTCCCGCCGGCGCCCCAGTCGTCGCCGGCACGAGCTCGTCTCGTTGCTCGGCGGCCCCGCCGCATGCTCTTCCGCAGCGGCACAACACAAGGAGAAGACCGTATGACCATTGGAACCGTGAAGTGGTTCGACCAGACCAAGGGCTTCGGCTTCATCGCCCCCGAGGACGGCACGAAGGACGTCTTCGCTCACATCTCGGCCATCGCCGCCGGCGTCGAGCTGCGCGATGACGACAAGGTCGAGTTCGACACCGTGCCGGGCAACAAGGGCCCGCAGGCTGCGAACATCCGCCTCGTCTGAGGCTCCGGTCCTGCCCGCTGAGCCTCTGCTCAGCGGGCGGGCCCCCCCCCGCGGAGCCTCGTCCCCCCGGACCGCACCCCCCCGCGTCAAA
>JASCOA010000136.1 GCA_029959365.1 Microbacteriaceae bacterium PS02343
GGGGGGGGGGGGGGGGGGGGGGGGGGCGGGCGGCGGCGGGGCGGGGCGGCCCGCCCCCCCCGCGGCCGCGGCCCAGCGCATCCGCTCGGCCCAGGGCCGCGAGGCCCCGGCCGATCTGCGCGCGGTCCCAGCGACCGCGGTCCTGGTCGGCGAGCAGGATCGGCTCGCCGCCCGGCGCGGTGCGCGCGGCGAAGCGCGAGGACTGCAGCTCCATGAGCGCCACGAGCCCGTGCACCTCGGGCTCGCTCGGCAGCAGCTGCGCGACGATGCGCGCCAGCCGCAGGGCCTCGCGGGCGAGCTCGGGGCGCATCCAGTCGCCGCCGGCCGTCGCCGCGTAGCCCTCGTTGTACACGAGGTAGAGCACGCTGAGCACGGTGCCGAGCCGCGCGCGGAACTCCTCGGGCCCGGGCACCACGAAGGGCACGGCGGCGGCGCCGACGGTCCTCTTCGCGCGCACGATCCGCTGCTGCAGCGTGGCGGTCGGTACGAGCAGTGCGCGGGCGATCTCCTCGCTCGTGAGGCCGCCGACCACGCGCAGGGTCAGCGCGACCTGGGCCTCGCGGGCGAGCACCGGGTGGCAGGCGGTGAAGATCAGCCGCAGCACGTCGTCGTCGATCTCGTCGGCCTCCCGCTGAGCAGGACCGTCGATGCGCAGCTCGCCGGCGAGCAGGGCGTGCCGCTCGTCCAGCCGCACCCGGCGGCGGAAGCCGTCGATGCCGCGCCGCTTCGCCACCGTCATGAGCCACGCGCCCGGGTTCGCGGGGCGGCCGGACGCCGGCCACTGCTCCAGCGCCTCGGCCACCGCCTCCTGGGCGAGGTCCTCGGCGAGGTCGAGGTCGCCGCACCAGCGCGTGAGGCCGCCGACGATGCGGGCGGACTCGATGCGCCAGATCGCGGCGACCTCGGCCGAGACGCTCATCTCAGGCCTTCGGCTCGCCCTCGCCGGCGGCGCGCCACTCGGCCTCCTTCTGGATCCACTCGTTGTCGGCGGGGAAGTCCTCGACGCCGGTGATGCGGCGGATCTCGAGCTTGTCCCCGGCGCCGAGCGGTGCGCGCTTTGCCCACTCGACGGCCTCGGCCTGGTCCTTGACGTCGAGGATCCAGAACCCGTTGAAGAGCTCCTTGGTCTCGCCGTAGGGGCCGTCGGTCACGATCGGGGCGTCGGCGGAGAAGTCGACGACGACCCCCTCCTCGGCCGGGGTGAGCCCGTCGCCGCCGGCGAGCACGCCCGCGGTGATCATCGACTCGTTGTAGCGGCCCATGTCGGCGATGATCTGCTCGAAGTCGAGCTCGGCCGAGGCCGCGAGGGCCTCGTCGGTGGTGCGCATGATCAGCATGTACTTCATGGTCTCGATCCTCCGGTTCGCGGGAGCGTCTCTCGCTCCCTCACACTCTGGCGTCGAATGGGCGGATGCGGAATCGACAGCCCTGGAGAAAAGCGGCTTGCGCATCCGCTGACGCCTGTAATAAGTTCCTGACAGGTGACAGTGCCTGCTAACGCGTGGGGAGGTGCGGGATGACGGTCGAGCAGCTCGTCGCGCGCCTCGCCGCGGTGGCCAGCGAGCCCCGCCTGCGGGTGCTCGCGATGCTCGAGCGGGAGACCCTGCACGTCAGCGAGCTGGCCCGCCGCATGGGCATGAGCCGCCCGCTGCTCTACATGCACCTGACCAGGCTCGAGGAGGCCGGCTTCGTGCGCGGCCGCCACGAGCTCGGCGCCGACGGCAAGGCGCTCAAGTACTACGACGTCGAGCCCTTCGACGTGCGTCTGACCCCGGCGGTGGTGGCCGCGGCGATCGCCGCCAGCACCCCGCCCGCAACCGAGGAGTGAACATCATGGAGCAGCTGCCCTGGTTCGTCTGGATCGTCTTCGCCGGCATGGCCTTCGGCCTGACGATGGCCGTGATCAGCACCATCACCGAGCACAAGCAGAAGATCGCCGCGCTCTCCGCGGGCGTCGAGGGCGACCGCCGCCTGCTCGAGAAGCTCGACTCGATCGACGTGCGGCTCGCGAAGATCGAGAAGACCCTCGACGACGTCTCCGCGTGACGGTCTCGTAAAACCTGCCGCGCGGACCGCGCCCCTCGCGCGGGGGTCGTGCAGACTGGGCGGATGAACGCACCGGCGCCGCTGCTCAGCATCCGCGACCTCTCGGTCGGCTTCGAGACCTCGAGCGGCTTCGCGGACGCCGTGACCGGCGTCGACCTCGACATCGGCGTCGGCGAGACGGTCGCCATCGTCGGCGAGTCCGGCAGCGGCAAGTCGACGACCGCGATGAGCGTGCTCGGCCTGCTGCCGGGCACCGGGCGCGTCACGCAGGGTTCCATCCGCTTCGACGGCACGGAGCTGGTCGGCCTGGCCGAGTCGAAGCTGCGCCAGCTGCGCGGCGGCGCCATCGGCCTCGTGCCGCAGGACCCGATGTCGAACCTCAACCCGGTCTCGAAGGTCGGCGTGCAGGTCGCCGAGGTGCTGCTCGCCCACGGCCACGCCACCCGAGCGGATGCGGACGCGAAGGTCGTCGAGGCCCTCGAGCGCGCCGGCCTCAACGACGCCGAGCGGCGCGCCAAGCAGTACCCGCACGAGCTCTCGGGCGGCATGCGCCAGCGCGTGCTCATCGCGATCGGGCTCGCCTGCCGACCGCGGCTGCTCGTGGCCGACGAGCCGACCAGCGCGCTCGACGTCACCCTGCAGAAGGTGATCCTCGACCAGATCGACGCGATGACCGCCGAGCTCGGCACGAGCGTGCTGCTCATCACCCACGATCTCGGCCTCGCCGCGGAGCGCGCCCAGCGGGTCGCGGTGATGCACCGCGGCCGCATCGTCGAGACCGGCCCGGCCGCCGAGATCCTCGCGAACCCGCAGCACGAGTACACGCAGCGGCTCGTCGCAGCGGCCCCGGGCGTCAGCACCGTGCCGCGGGCGCGGCGCGAGCTCGCCGTCGGCGACGACATCGTGCAGCTGCGCGACCTCACGAAGATCTACCCGATCCGCGGCCGCAAGGAGGACTTCACCGCGGCCAAGGCGGTGAGCCTCGACATCCCGCGCGGCAGCACCGTCGCCATCGTCGGGGAGTCCGGCTCGGGCAAGACCACCACCGCGCGCATGCTGCTGCAGGTGGTCGAGCCGACCAGCGGCACCATCAGCTTCGACGGCCGCGACCTCGCGACCTTCGGCAAGCGCGAGCTGCGCGACTTCCGCCAGCGGGTGCAGCCGATCTTCCAGGACCCGTACTCCTCGCTCGACCCGTCGTACACCGTCGGTCGCATCATCGAGGAGCCGCTCAAGTTCCACCGCCGCGGCAGCGCCGCCGAGCGCCGCACCCGTGTGCGCGAGCTGCTCGAGCAGGTGGCGCTGCCCGCCGGCACCGCGACGCGCTACCCCGCCGAGCTCTCCGGCGGCCAGCGCCAGCGCGTGGCGATCGCCCGGGCCATCGCGCTGCAGCCCGAGCTCATCGTCTGCGACGAGCCGGTCTCGGCCCTCGACGTGCTCGTGCAGGCCCAGATCCTCGACCTGCTCGCCGAGCTGCAGCGCGACCTCGGCCTGAGCTACCTGTTCATCAGCCACGACCTCGCGGTGGTGCGCCAGATCAGCGACCTCGTCGGCGTCATGAAGGACGGCGAGCTCGTCGAGGCCGGCCCCACCGAGCAGATCTTCACGGCCCCGCGCCACGACTACACGAAGCGCCTCCTCGCCGCGATCCCGGGCGCCCGCCGCCCGGCGTAGCCCGCCGCGCCGAGTCCGTCGCTCGGCGCAGCCGCGACTGCGCGCGGGCCCGCGGCCCGGCGCCCAGGGCCGCCGGGCGGAGCTTCCTACCGCGCGCCCGAGCGCGGGTCGAGGGCCTCGCGCAGCGCCTCGCCGAGCAGGGTGAAGCCCAGCGCGGTGATGGCGATGCAGATGCCGGGCAGGAAGGCCAGCTGCGGGGCGATCGCGAGCTCGTTCTGGGCGTAGGTGAGCATCCGCCCCCACTCCGCGGTCTCGGGCCGGCCGCCGCCGAGGCCCAGGAACGACAGCGCAGCGGCCTCGATCACCGCGGTGGCGAGGGTCAGCGTGCCCTGCACGATGACCGGCCCCATGCTGTTGGGCAGCACGTGGTTGATGGTGATGGCGCCCTTGCCGAGCCCGAGCGTGCGGGCGGCGAGCACGTAGTCGCTCGACGACTGGGCCAGCATGGTCGAGCGCAGCAGACGGGCGAAGATCGGCACCTGGCTGGCGCCGATGGCGATCATCACGGCGCTGGGCGTCTGGCCGAGCACCGCCGCGATGCTCACCGCGAGCAGCAGGTTCGGCACCGAGAGCAGGATGTCGACGACGCGCATGATCGCCGCGTCCACCCAGCCGCGGAAGGTGCCGGCGATGGCGCCGAGCAGCATGCCGCCGATGAGGCCGAAGGCCGTCGAGACGAGGCCGATGATCAGCGAGGCCTGCGCGCCCCAGATGAGCTTGGAGAGCACGTCGCCGCCGAAGCGGTCGAGGCCGAGGGGGAAGCCCGGCACCTCGCCGATGCCGGGGATGCCGGTCGGCGTGATCTCGGCGCGACCGGGCAGCGCGGTGCCCGCGTAGGGCGCGAGCAGCGGCGCGAGCACGGCGACGAGCACGAAGAGCCCGACGATGGCGGCGCCCGCGATGCCCTGCGGGTTGCGGCGCAGCCGGCGCCAGGCGTCGCGCCAACGGCTCGTGCCGGTGTCGGCGCCCGAGGACGGCGCGCCGGGCGCGGCGCCGACGGTCGCGGGGGAGGGGGGAAGAGCGGTCATTGCACACGCACCCTGGGGTCGATGAGGCTGTAGCTGACGTCGACGATGAGGTTGATCAGCGAGTAGAGGATCGCGATGAAGATGATGAAGCCCTGCAGCACCGGGAAGTCGCGACGGAACACCGCGTCCGCCAGGAACTGGCCGATGCCGGCGAAGTTGAACACCGTCTCCGTGAGCACGGCGCCCGAGATGAGCAGGCCCAGCTGCAGGCCGATCGTGGTGACGACCGGCAGCATCGCGTTGCGCAGGATGTAGCGGTCGCGGATGATGCGCGGCAGCAGACCCTTCGCCCGCGCGGTGCGCACGTAGTCGGCTCCGTAGACCTGCAGCACGCTGGCCCGGGTGATGCGGGCGATGATCGCGAGCGGGATGGAGGCGAGCGCCAGCCCGGGCAGCACGAGGTGCACGACCGCATCCCAGGCCGCGTCGAGCTCGCCGGTGAGCAGCCCGTCGAGCACGTAGTAGCCGGTGGCGTGGGTCGCGTCGATGCGCACGTCCTGCCGCCCGTCCGGGGGGAACCAGCCCAGCTGCACGGCGAAGATCCACTTGAGGATGAAGGCCAGGAAGAACACGGGGATCGTGACGCCGAGCAGGCTCACGACGACCGAGACATGGTCGAGCGCCTTGCCGTAGTACTTGGCGCCGAGGTAGCCGAGCGGGATGCCCACGGCGATGGCGATCGTCAGTGCGACGATCGCGAGCTCGACGGTGGCGGGGAACCGGGTGGCGAACTCGTCGAGCACCGCGCGGTTGGTCTGCACCGAGTTGCCGAAGTCGCCGGTGAGCAGCCGGCCGATGTAGGTGAAGTACTGCTCGATGAGCGGACGGTCGAAGCCGTAGGCCTCGTTGATCTGGGCGATCGCCTCGGGCGTCGCGCGCTCGCCGAGCAGAGCGGATGCGGGACCGCCCGGCAGCGCGCGCACCCAGGCGAAGAGCAGGATCGAGAGGCCGAGCAGGGTGGGGACCAGCAGCAGCAGGCGTTTGCCGATGACGCGGAGCATCGAGTCCTTTCAGGACGGGTCGAGGGGGGGGGGCGCGCGGGCCCCCCCCCCCCGGGGGGGGGGGTGGGGGGGGGGGGCTGGGGGGTTGGGCGCGGGGGTGGGCGGGGGGGCCGGGGGGGGGGCGGGTGGCGGCGCCCGCGGCGGGCGCGCGGGGGGCGGCGCCGACGGTCGCGGGGGAGGGGGGAAGAGCGGTCATTGCACACGCACCCTGGGGTCGATGAGGCTGTAGCTGACGTCGACGATGAGGTTGATCAGCGAGTAGAGGATCG
>JASCOA010000137.1 GCA_029959365.1 Microbacteriaceae bacterium PS02343
GGCTCCGGCCGCGAGTCGGATCCGGGCATGAGGACGGGCGGCACCCGATGGGGGCCGCCCTGCTTCGCGTCCGGGTGGGATCAGTCGGCGAGCGCGGCGTCGATCGCCTCGGCGATCGTGCGCTCGCCGGCGATGAGCTCCCACTGCTTGCCGATCGTGCGCTCGTCGTCGATCGCGGCCAGCACGACGGCGGCCACGTCGGCACGGCTGATCGAGCCGCGCTCGGTGCGCTCGGCGAGCTGCACCGAGCCGGTGGCGGGCTCGTCGAGCAGGCCGCCGGGGCGGATGATCGTCCAGTCGAGGTCGGTGGCGCGCAGCTGCTCGTCGGCCTCGCGCTTGGCCTCCACGTAGGCGGCCCAACCCTCTTCGACGTCGTCGCCTAGCGGCTCGTCGACGCCGATCGCGGAGACCTGCACGACGCGCTTGACGCCGGCGATGCGCGCGGCCTCGGCGGTCAGCACGCTGCCACCGTAGTCGACGGTGCGCTTGCGGGCCGGGCCCGAGTCGCCACCAGCGCCGGCGCTGAACACGACGGCGTCCGCGCCGACGAAGGCCTGCGCGAGCTCTTCGGCGGTCGCCGACTCGATGTCGACGATCTGCGCTTCGGCGCCGAGCTGCTCGAGCTCGGGGATGTACTCCGGGTTGCGGATGACGCCGATGGCCTCATCCGCTCGTTCGACGGCGAGGCGCAGCACGAGCTGCCCGACCTTGCCATGGGCTCCGACGACGGCGATTCGAGTCATGCGCCCATCCTGTCGGCGGGGCGCGGACGCCGGCTGGGGGCCGCCGGGGAGCGGGCCGAACGCGACAGGCGCCCGGCCTGAGCCGGGCGCCTGCTGCGACAAGGGGTATCGCGGGTGTGATCAGGCCTTGGTGAACTGCAGGTCGAGGTTGATGGTCACGTCGTCGCCGAGCGTGAAGCCGCCGGCCTCGAGGGCCGCGTTCCAGCTGACGCCGAAGTCGTGGCGGTTGATCTTCGTGGTCGCCTCGATGCCGGCCTTGGTCTGGCCGTAGCCGTCCGTGACGATGCCGCCGAACTCCGCCTTCAGGGTGACGGGCTTGGTGACGCCGCGCAGGGTCAGGTCGCCGTCGATGAGGTAGTCGTCGCCGTCGGCGCGCACACCGGTCGAGGTGAAGAGGATCTGGGGGTGCTCCTCGGCGAGGAAGAAGTCGCTCGTGGCGAGGTGGCCGTCGCGGTCCTTCTGGTTGGTGTTGACCGAGGTGACCTCGATCGCGGCGGTGACGCTGCTCTCGAGCGGGGTCTCGGCGGCCTCGACGGTCGCGGTGAAGTTCTCGAACTTGCCCTTGACCTTGCTGATGGCGAGGTGGCGCACCGAGAAGGAGACCTCGGAGTGGGTGGGGTCGAGGGTCCAGGTGCCGGCGGCGTAGCCCGGGATGGAGTCGGCGGTGATGGTCATGGCGTGAGTCCTCCGTGATGTTGCGGTCGTGGATGCGAGGAACTTGAAGGTTCAAGCGATGCCCGCATAACTTCATGCAAGCGGATGGACCTGTGCACTATTCCCAGGCGTCCGAAGATTTCGCCGGACGTCCATCCGCTGGACGCGGGCGCGCTCCCTGCCGCATGACGGTGGCGCGGGCTAGTGTGAACGCGATATGAGCAGCTCAGCGCCCCGCGTGTCGATCGTGGTCCCGGCGTACAACGAGGAGAAGGCGATCCGTCAGTGCGTCCTCGCGGCGCTCGACCAGACGGTCCCGGCGCACGAGGTCATCGTCGTCGACAACCGCTCGACTGACCGCACGGCCGCCATCGTGGCCGAGCTGGCCGCCGAGCATCCGAGCGTCCGCCTCATCGAGCAGCACGCGGTGCAGGGGCTCATCCCCACCCGCAACGCGGGTCTCGATGCCGCCACGGGTGATGTGCTCGGCCGCATCGACGCCGACTCGCTGCTCGAGCCCACCTGGGTCGAGGAGGTCGCCGCGGCGTTCAGCGACGAGACCGTCGACGCGGCCACCGGGCCGGTCGCCTACTACGACATGCCGCTGCGGCGCTTCGGGCTCAAGGCCGACGACCGCATCCGCAAGCTCATGCTGCGCCTGTCGAACGAGTACCACTTCCTGTTCGGCTCGAACATGGCCCTGCGAGCGGATGCGTGGCGCACGATCCGCGACGACGTCTGCCTCGACGAGGACGACCAGTTCCACGAGGACATCGACATCTCGCTGCACCTCGCCGAGGCCGGCCTGCGGGCGATGTACGTGCCCACGATGGTGAGCGGCATGTCCGCCCGCCGGCTCGAGGACAGCCCGCGCGACTACCAGTACTACGTCTGGCGCTTCGAGCGCACCTACGCCCGGCACAACGTGCGCTCCCGCGCGGTGCGCGCGCCCATGTGGGTCTACCTGGCGATCTACCCGCCGCTCTAGATCTTCCGCGCGGTCTGGGCCCGCCGCGAGCAGGGGGCCGAGCGGGGGGCGCGGTCCGCGCCCGCGCTGCCGCGCGGGCCCGGCGCGCCTCCGGCGCTGTCGTGACCGCCGTGGCTCCCGACGACGAGGGCGCCACGATCCTGCACGTCGACATGGACGCGTTCTTCCTGTCGGTCGAGCTGCTCGACTTCCCGCAGTTCGCGGGCGTGCCGGCGGCGGTGGCGCACGACTCCGACCGCTCCGTCATCACCTCGGCGAGCTACGAGGCTCGCCGCTACGGTGTGCGCTCGGCGATGGCCGTGGGCACCGCGCGCCGACTCTGCCCGAACCTCGTGCTGCTCGAGCCGCACCACGAGAAGTACCGCGCCGCCTCGCAGCAGGTCATGCAGGCCTTCCATGAGGTCACCCCGCTCGTCGAGCCGCTGAGCATCGACGAGGCCTTCCTCGACGTGGCCGGCGCCCGCAAGCTCATCGGCCCGCCGGCCGTGGTCGGCGCGCTGCTGCGCGAGCGGGTGCGCGAGCGCACCGGGCTCACCTGCTCCGTCGGCGTGGCCGGCACCAAGTTCGTCGCGAAGGTCGCCTCCGGCAAGGCCAAGCCCGACGGCCTGCTCGTCGTGCCGGTGGCGCGCACGCTCGAGTTCCTGCATCCGCTGCCCGTCGGCGCGCTCTGGGGCGTCGGCAAGGCGAGCCAGGAGCGGCTCGAGCGGCTGGGGCTGCGCACCGTGGGCGACGTGGCGGCGACGCCCAGGGCGGCGCTGATCCGCGCGCTCGGCGAGGCCGGCGGCGCCAAGCTGCACGACCTCTCCCGGGGCATCGACCCGCGCCGGGTGCACACCGAGCGCGAGGAGAAGAGCGTGGGGCACGAGCACACCTTCGAGCGCGACGAGAGCGACCCCGAGCTGCTGCGCCGCGAGCTGCTGCGGCTCGCCGACCGCACCGCCGAGCGGCTGCGGCGCTACGGCACCACGGGCCGCACGGTGCAGCTCAAGCTGCGCTACGCCGACTTCCGCACGGTCAGCCGCTCGCGCACCCTCGCCGACCCGACCAGCGTGGGGCGGCGCATCTACGAGGAGGCGGTGTCGCTGTTCGACGCGCTCTACCGTCCGGGCGACGCGATCCGCCTGCTGGGCGTGCGGATGGAGGGCCTCGGCGAGGGTGCCGGCCTCGGGCTCTGGGAGCCGGACGAGGAGTGGCGCGACGCCGAGCGCGCCGTCGACCAGGTCTCCGCCCGCTTCGGCTCCGGCTCGGTGCGCCCCGCGTCGCTGCTCGGCAAGGGCCCGCGCAAGACCGGCGACACCCGGTCGCTCGAGCACTGAGCGCAGCGGGGCCGAACGCCGAAGGGCCCGGCCGATCGGCCGAGCCCTCCGCATCCGCTCGCGCTCAGCGGACCGGCGTCTCCTCGTGCGTGCCGTCCTCCTTGAGGCGGGCCGGGCGCAGGTGCACGGGCTCGACGGACTTCGCCCGGCGCTTGTCCTTGCGGGACTTGTAGACCAGGTTGAGCACCTCGACCGCGATGGCGAAGCCCATCGCGCCGTAGAGCACGGCCTTGTCGATGTGGATGTCGAAGCCCTCGGCGGCGAGCATCGCGCCGATGAGCACGAGGAACGACAGGGCCAGCATCTTGACGGTCGGGTGCTTCTCGACGAAGCCGCCGATCCAGCCGGCCGAGAGCAGCATGACGCCGACCGCGATGACCACCGCGGCGACCATGACCGGCAGGTGCTCGGTGACGCCGACCGCGGTGATGACCGAGTCGAGCGAGAAGACCACGTCGAGCGCGAGGATCTGGGCGATGACGGCGCCGAAGGTGGCGGCCTTGCCGGCGTCGCCGTGGGCCTCCTCGCCCTCGAGGCGCTCGTGGATCTCGGTGACCGCCTTGTAGAGCAGGAAGGCGCCACCGGCGATCATGATGAGGTCCTTGCCGGAGAAGCCCATGCCGAAGAGCTCGAACAGGTCGCTCGTGAGCGACACGACCCAGCTCGCCGCGAAGAGCAGTCCGATGCGCAGCACCATCGCCAGGGTGAGGCCGATGGTGCGCGCCCGCTGCCGCTGGGCCTCCGGGAGCTTGCTCGCGAGGATCGAGATGAAGATGACGTTGTCCACCCCGAGCACGATCTCGAGGATGAGCAGCGTGCCGAAGGCGACCCAGGTGGCGGGGTCGGCGAGGAAGGTCCAGTCCATGCGCGAATCATAATGAGCGGATGCGTCCGGCAGATGTCGTGGAACGCATCCGCTCGGCTGGTGCACAGCGGTCCACCGTCGGAACGCGCTCCTCGCCGGTAGAGTGGCGGGCGAACACGGGAGTCCGGTGCGCCGGGCTGAGAGGAAGGCTCGGAGCCTTCGACCGTCGAACCTGATCCGGATCATGCCGGCGCAGGGAGGCTTCTCTGGCGGCCGCGGCATCGCCGCGTCCCGAACCCGTGCCCGTTCATCGATCGAAAGGGCACGACACGTGCGCAGGACCACCGCCGCGATCAGCGCGGCATCCGCATTCCTCCTCCTCACCGCCTGCGCGAGCGGCGGCACCGCGGAGGACGGCACCGTGGAGCTCACCCTGGTGACCCACGACTCCACCGACTTCGGCGAGGGCACCCTCGAGCGCTTCACCGAGGAGACCGGCATCGAGGTGACCCTGCACTCGGCGGGCGACGCCGGCCAGCTCGTCAACCAGCTGGTGCTCACGAAGGAGAACCCGCTCGGCGACGTCGTCTTCGGCATCGACAATACCTTCGCGTCGCGCGCCGTGAACGCCGGCGTGCTGGCCGACCACGTGACCGACGGCGCCGCGGCCGAGTACCTGCTGCCCGCGGGCGCCGGCGGCGAGCAGCTCACCCCGATCACGAGCGGCGACGTGTGCGTCAACGTCGACCGCGAGTGGTTCGCCGAGGCCGGTCTCGCCGAGCCCACGACGCTCGACGACCTGACCGACCCGGCCTACGCCGACCTCTTCGTCACCTCGGCGGCCAACACCTCCTCGCCCGGGCTCGCCTTCCTGCTCGCCACGATCGCCGCGAAGGGCGAGGACGGATGGCAGGACTACTGGTCCGCGCTCATCGCCAACGGCGCGAAGGTGGTCGCCGGATGGAGCGACGCCTACTACGTGGACTTCTCGGGCCCCTCGAGCGAGGGCGACCGCCCGATCGTGCTGAGCTACGCCTCCTCGCCGCCCTTCGAGGTGACCGAGGAGATCAGCGAGGCCGGCGGTGAGGCGCCGACCGGGGCGCTGCTCGACACCTGCTTCCGCCAGACCGAGTTCGCCGGGGTGCTCTCGGGCACTGAGCAGGAGGAGGCGGCGCAGCAGCTCGTCGACTTCCTCTACTCGGTCGAGGTGCAGGAGCAGGTCGCGCCCGCCATGTACGTGTTCCCGGTGAACCCCGAGGCCGAGCTGCCCGCCGAGTGGGCCGCCTACGCCGAGGTCGCCACCGACCCGTTCACGGTCGACCCGGCCGAGATCGACGCCAACCGCGAGCGCTGGATTCAGGAGTGGGCGGCCATCGCCCTGCCGTGACCCCGATCCGCCCCCGCCGCGGCCCCCCCCGCCCCCCCCCCCCCCGCCCGCGGCGGGGGGCCCCGGCCCGCGCCCGGCAACCCC
>JASCOA010000138.1 GCA_029959365.1 Microbacteriaceae bacterium PS02343
TCGCGGGGCGGGAGGGATGCACGCCCCGCGACGGGATCGGGGTGCTGCCGGTTCAGCGCAGCGCGGGCTTGCCGGCCACTCCGGTGCGCACGATGCGGTACTGCTCGACGGCCGCCTTCACGGCGTCGCGCAGCTTGCGGTCGGCCGCCCGCTCGGCGGCCGAGGCGCTCGCGCCCAGCAGCTCGGGCCGGGGGCGGAAGCGGGCCAGCACGGTCGAGCCGATCATCGCCTCGGCCGCGACGACCTGCTTGCTGCCCGCGTCGATGACGAGCAGCACGATCGCGCCGCGCAGCACGCCCCTGCCGCGCCCGGAGACGAGGAAGAGGTTCTTGCGACCGAGGTAGGCGTCCTTGAGCCGCTCCGCCGCTCGCGTGTAGACGCGATGCTGCAGCAGGCTGAAGCCGATGCTCAGGGTCAGCGCGACGAGCAGGATGATGGCGAATCCGCCGTCCATGTCACTCCCCTTCCAGGGTGATGACGGCCCCGGCGCTCGGCAGCTCGATGCTGCCGGAGGCGTGGATGGCGCCGGGCAGGAGCCGCGCATCGGGCTCCGGGTCGGTGTAGACGACGATGTGGCCGAGCGTGCGCAGGTTCTCGCCCGCGAGTTCGCCCACCGCTGTGAGGGTGACGGCCGAGCCGCCCACCCGCAGCACGTCCCCGGCTCGGGGATCGCGCTGCGGGGGGACGGTCGGCGTGTGCACGATGCTCACCTCGGCGAGCTCCTTCGGGCACGGTTCGCCGAAGAAGATCACGACGCCCCCGTCGAGCATCTCGCCGGCGTCGGCGCCCGTCGCGGCGACGGTGCTGGAGTAGATGGTGGTGGTGGTCATCGCGCTGGTTCTCCGGTCGTTCATGGTGTTCGGCTCGATTCGGTGCGGCGGTTCAGAGGAGGGCGAAGCTGGCGAGCCACGCGATGACGACGGCGAGCGGCGAGGTGAAGAGCCGCGAGAAGAGCACCGCGGGCACGCCCACCGCGACGGTCTCGGGCTTGGCCTCGCCGAGTGCCAGGCCGACGGGCACGAAGTCGCAGCCGACCTGCCCGTTGATGGCGAACAGCGTGGGCAGCGCGTACGGGATCGGCAGCGCGCCGGCCCCGATCTGGGTGCCCATGAGCACACCGACCACCTGCGCGATCGCCGCCCCGGGGCCGAGGATCGGCGAGAGGAACGGCAGACCGGTGATGACGCCGAGCAGCACGAGCCCGACCGGGTTCGCCGCCAGCGGCGTGACCCCCTGCGCGATGAGGTCGCTGAGCCCCGTGTAGGTGACGATGCCGATGAGCAGGCTCACATACGCCATGAACGGCAGGATCGTCTGCAGCACCAGCTGGATCGTCTGGCGACCGGCGCTGAGCAGGGTGTTGATGATGCCGCCGATGACCCCGCCGAAGCCGGTGACGACCTTCGAGAAGACGCCGACGAAGCCGCCCTGCTGAGCGGCCTCCGTGCGCGCCCGCTCCTTGGCCGCCGCGTAGCGGGCCTTCTGCGCGTCGGCGGCGGACTCCGCCTGGGCCGGGGCCTGCACCGCGTGCGCCGCCTCGCCGTCGGCGATCGCGACGTCGTTCACGCCGACCGCCGAGACGAAGACGTCGTCGGTGATGTACTGCGCGAGCGGACCGCTGGGCTCGCCCGGGTAGACGTCGACCGTGAGCATCCGCTTCTTGGGGTAGACGCCGATGCGGGCCGTGCCGCCGCAGTTGATGACGACCGCGGCCACCTGCTCCTCGGGGATGCTGGTGGTGAAGCCGTCGACCGCGTCGGCGCCGGTGAGCTCGGCGATGCGCGCCGCGACCGGGTGGATGCCGCCGCCGGTGACCGAGAGGATGACGTTGCGCTCCTCGGTCGGGGCGACGAGCAGTCCCTTGCCCCAGCCGCCGCTGCCGGGCTTGACGAAGACGCTGTGCAGGCTCATGCCGACACCTCGCTCCGCTTGCCGCGGCGCTTGGCCGCACGGGCGTCGCGCGCCTCGATGAAGTCGCGGTCGTACTCGTCGAAGATCTCGGTGAGCCCCTGCCGGCGGATGAGCAGCTTGGTGATGCCCTCGGTCACGATGCCGCGGATGAGGATCACGACGATGCCGACGCCGAAGTAGAGCAGCGCGAGCACCGGGTACTTCGCCGGGTCGGCCGCGAGCACGCCCGCCGAGACGCCGGTCCAGACGAAGATCTCGCCCGCGTTGGCGTGCGGGAAGAACGCCGTGACGGGGTGCACGAAGGAGACCGCGGAGTCGTAGAACGCGGGCTTCTGACGCTCGGGCAGGTAGACGCCGAAGGAGTAGGCCATCGGGTTGGTGAGCAGGATCACCGCGAGCACGGGCATGAGCGTGTACCGGGTGATCGCGTAGCGACCGGCCCACTGCACGGCTCGCGTCACGCGCGCCTCGCCCACCCAGGTGGTGATGGCGAACATGAGCGTGAGCAGCACGATGAGGGTGGGCAGGATGCCGGTGACGAGACCCATGAAGGACTCGCCCGAGGCCTGGAACAGGCCGATGAAGTGGGTCGCACCCCAGGTCAGCGCCTGGAGGATCGGGTTGTCGCCGGCGGCGACGGGCGGATCGGTGGTCGCCGCTTCCGCGAGGGCCACGAGGGGTATGGACATGACACGCCTTTCAAGCCGCAACATCGTTGTCGGCGCTTGAGAGGGGTGACCGCGACAGCTTCGTCGCCGTCAGCCCGGTGGGCAGTTATGCACATTTGTGAGTCATTGATTCACATCCGTGTGCGTTATTGATAGCACTGAGGATGCGGGCGCACAAGGGCCCGTTCGCGACCGGAGGTCAGCGGCTGCGCAGCGGATGCGGGCCGAGCAGCAGCGCCGTCGCGATCGCCGCGACGCCCTCGCCGCGGCCGGTCAGGCCGAGCCCGTCCGTCGTCGTCGCCGCGATGCTCACCGGGGCGTCGAGGATCCGCGAGAGCACGCGCTCCGCCTCGACGCGGCGCGGCGCGAGCTTGGGTCGGTTGCCGATCACCTGCACGGTGACGTTGCCCACCGAGAAGCCGCGCCCGCGCACGAGGTCGAGCGTGGCGCGCAGGAAGACCTCGCCGTGCGCGGCGGCGAAGCGCGGGTCGTCGGTGCCGAACACCGAGCCCAGGTCGCCGAGCCCCGCGGCGGCCAGCAGCGCGTCGCAGATCGCGTGGCTCGCGACGTCGCCGTCGCTGTGCCCGCGCAGGCCGATCTCGCCCGGCCAGTGCAGCCCGGCCAACCAGAGCTCGCGATCGGGGTCGAGCGGATGCACATCGGTGCCCGTGCCCACCCGCACCCCCGCGACGGGTACGGCCGCGAGCAGCTGCTCGGCGCGGCGCAGCTCCGCACCGGTCGTGATCTTGAAGGCCAGCTCGTGCCCGGCGACGATGCGCACGGTGTGGCCCGCCTCGGCGACGAGGGCCGCATCGTCCGTGCGCTCGGCGCTCGCCGCGGCGTGCGCGGCGACGAGCTGCGCGCGCGGGAAGCCCTGCGGGGTCTGCACGGCCGCCAGCTCGGAGCGATCGAGGGTCTCGACGACCGCGCCGCCCGCATCCGCTCGCTTGATGGTGTCGGCCACCGGCAGCGCGGGCACGACACCGGCGCCGGTCGCGACGACCTCGGCGATGACCGATTCGAAGAGCTCGACGGGCGCGAGCGGCCTGGCGGCGTCGTGCACCAGCACGACCTCGACGGACTCGCCCACCGCCTGGAGCGCGGCGTGCACGGAGGCCTGGCGGGTGGCGCCGCCGACGACGACGACGCTCTCGAGCGCCGACGCGGGCGACTCGGCGATGATCTCGCGGGCGAGCGCCACGTGGCTGCGGGGCACGGCGACGACGAGCAGCGGATGCTCGCGCAGGGCGGCGAGCGGGGCGATGGCGTGCGCGAGCACGCTGGCTCCGGCGAGCGGCACGAAGGCCTTCGGCTCGCCGAGGCCGAGCCGCGAGCCCTCGCCCGCGGCGCCGCTCACGCCCGCGCCGCGGGCGCCGGGGTCGGAGCGCCTGCGTCCCGCCTGTCGGCCGGCTCCGCGCGGGCCGGGCTACGTCCAGCGGGCACCCAGCGGTTCGCGCCTCGGGAGCCCGGGCGGATCAGGAGGCCAGCACCTCGTCGAGCACGGTGGAGGCCTTGTCCTCGTCGGTCTTCTCGGCGAGGGCGAGCTCGGAGATGAGGATCTGGCGCGCCTTGGCCAGCATCCGCTTCTCGCCGGCCGAGAGGCCTCGGTCCTGGTCACGGCGCCACAGGTCGCGCACGACCTCGGAGACCTTGATCACGTCGCCGGAGGCGAGCTTCTCGAGGTTCGCCTTGTAGCGACGGCTCCAGTTGGTGGGCTCCTCGGTGAACGGCGCGCGCAGCACCTCGAACACGCGGTCGAGACCCTCCTGCCCGATCACGTCGCGCACGCCGACGAGATCGACGTTCTCGGCGGGCACCTCGATGACGAGATCGCCCTGGGTGACGTTGAGTTTGAGGTAGACCTTCTCCTCGCCCTTGATGACGCGCTTCTTCACCTCGGTGATGGTGGCGGCGCCATGGTGGGGGTAGACAACGGTCTCTCCGACCTCGAAAAGCATGTAGGTACGTCCCTTCCAGTGCCCTCCATGGTAGCATCCCCGCCCTCTCTTTAGGGTGCCCTAAGCCCCCTGCGGCTTCGACGCTGCGTAGACTGAGCGCGAACCATCGTCGCCTCGCCGCGCTCCAGTGCGCACGGGCAGCACATTCCGGCTCGGGAGGGCTCAGTGAAGACAGCACGCATCGCCGCCTCGGTCGTCATCGCCGGCGCGGTGGCGCTGGGCGCCTCGGCCTGCAACCTCGTCACCTACCAGGCGACGACCGAGCAGTACGACGCGAGCGACGGCGTCTCCGGCACCATCGGCGCCCTCGACATCCGCAACGCGCTCCTCGTCACCGGCGACGGCGAGACCGCCAGCTTCGTCGGCACCGTCGTCAACAGCGGCGACGACGACGTGCGCCTCGGCCTGCAGTACGAGAACGCCTCGGGCGAGAAGGTCACCGAGCAGTTCTGGGTGCCCGCCGGCGGCAACGTGACCCCCGGCTTCGGCGACGAGGAGCAGCTGCTCTTCACAGACCTCGACGGCTCCATCGGCGGCTACCTCGACGTGTTCGCGCAGTTCGGCACCGAGCAGGGCAAGCTGCTGACCGTGCCGGTGCTCGACGGCTCGCTGCCCGAGTACGAGGCGCTGCTGCCCGCCGACTTCGACGGCGACGTGCTGAGCGTCACCGACCCCGACTACGACCCCCGGCACGAGTCCGAGGGCGAGGAGGAGGGCGGCCACTAGGCCCGCCCGCCGCGCGCCGACCGCGCGCGGTGTGTGAAACTGAGGTGATGCTTACCTCAGTCGACGAGCGTGCCGTGGAGCGCGACGCCCGCCCCGCCTACCGGCCCTTCGAGGTCGCGGTGGCCCGCGTGGCGACGCCGGCCCCCGGCTTCGTGCGGGTGACCTTCACCGGCGAGCAGCTCGATCGCTTCGGCACCGCCGGCCTCGATCAGCGCGTCAAGCTCGTCTTCCCGCTGCCCGGCGTCGGCTGGGGCGACCCCGAGTTCCTCACGGGCGACCCGGTCGAGTGGTACTCCCGCTGGCGCGAGCTGCCCGAGGCTCGGCGCAACCCCTTCCGCACCTACACCGTGCGCCGCATCGATCAGGCGGCCCGCGAGCTCGACGTCGACTTCGCCGTGCACATCGGCGAGGGCCCGGCGGTGCAGTGGCTCTCGCGGGCGCGGCCGGGCGACGGGCTCGTGGGGGGGGGGGCGGGGGGCGCGGCCCGCCCCCGGCAGGTCCGGGCTTTGAAAGTGTTG
>JASCOA010000139.1 GCA_029959365.1 Microbacteriaceae bacterium PS02343
CCCCCCGCCCGTGGGTGGCGGGGGGGCGGGGCACCGGGGGGGGGGGCGGGGGGGCGCCCGGCCCCCTCAGCCGTTCTCGGAGAGCTGCTGCGCTCAGGCGCAGTCGCGGCAGATGCCGCCGAGCTTCTCCTCGTGGTCGAGCTGCGAGCGGTGCTTCACGAGGAAGCAGCTGACGCAGGTGAACTCGTCGGCCTGCGGGGGCAGCACGACGACGTCGAGGTCGAGGTCTGAGAGGTCTGCGCCGGGCAGCTCGAAGCCACCGGGGTTGTCGGCGTCGTCGACGTCGATCGAGCCAGACGACTTGTCCGGGACCCGCTCCTTCAGCGCCTCGATCGACTCGGAGGTGTCGTCGTCGTTCTTGCGAGGGGCGTCGTAATCGGTGGCCATTCCCGTCCTATCTGGGTGTGCGATGCGGATTCAGCGCGCACAGTCTGCACCACTCGTCTACCGAGCGCAAACCGCCTGAGCACGCCTTCCGGGCAACTTGCGGCGCGCCCGCGCTATTCCCCGGATCCGGGCCCGGGGCGTGGCATCCTGGCGGGCAAGTGCGGTCGGTTGGAAGGGCTTGTCCATGCGTGAATTGAGAGTCATCGGCGTCGAGAACGGCTACGTGGTCGTCGCCGACGACGAGGGCCAGCGCGCCCGGATCCCCCTCGACCAGGTCATGCAGGCCGGAGCTCGCAGCCCCGTCCGCGAACCGGGTGCCGATCGGCGCCTCTCGCCGCGCGAGATCCAGGGCCACATCCGCTCGGGCCTCGCCGCCGAGACCGTCTCGAGCATGACCGGCGTGCCGCTCGACTACATCCGCAAGTTCGAGGGCCCCGTGCTCGCCGAGCGCGAGTTCATCGTCACCTCCGCGCTCGCCGTGCCCGTGCACACGGCCAACGAGACCTCGCCCATCGACGGCGAGAACAGCTTCGGCGCCATCATCGGCAAGCGACTCGTCGGCATCGGCGCCGGCGAGGGCACCTGGTCGAGCTGGAAGGAGCAGCAGGGCGACTGGCTCGTCGCCGTGCGCTACCAGCAGGGCGACACCGAGCACGAGGCCCGTTGGCGCTTCGATCCCCGCAAGAACGCCCTGGCCCCGGTCGGCGAGGAGGCGGAGCGCCTCTCGCAGCAGGACCCCGCTGCAGCGCCGCTGCTGCCGCGCCTCCGCGCGGTGACCGACGATGAGCCGCGCGCCGAGCGCACGCGCTTCGACAGCGGCGCCTTCCAGCCCGCGGCGGTCGCCGAGTCGCGCCCGCAGGAGGAGCAGGGCTCGCAGCCCCGCCCCTCGAACGCCGTGCTCGACGCGGCGATCAGCCGCAACGAGCAGCCGGTCGCCGAGCCCAGCCACACCGCCGATCTGCTCGAGGCGCTGCGCCGCCGCCGGGGCGAGCGCGAGGCCGCCGGCAGCGCGGCGCAGGCCGAGGCCGCGGAGCGCGCTCGTCAGGCGCACCCCTCCACCGGCAGCATCCCCGTGCAGCCGACGCTGAGCTTCGAGGCGCCGAGCGGCCGCCGCAGCGCGGAGAGCCCGGCGAGCGCGCCGGCGGCTCCCGAGCAGCCGGCTGCCGAGCCGGCCGGGCGCGGGCGCAAGCGCCGCGCTTCGATGCCGAGCTGGGACGAGATCGTCTTCGGCGCACGCCCGGACGACGACCCCGCCTCCTGAGTCGGCGTACCCTGGAGCGCATGCACGCCGCGGTACCCCTCAGCCTCGAACTCCTCCGCCAGGAGGCCCGGGACGAGCTCGAGGTGGTGGTGCACGAGCTCTGCCTGCAGGGCCGCGATCCGTGGGAGTTCATGCAGACGCTGCCCACGGTCGACGAGCAGGTTGTGGCGAACCTCTACGAGGACGCCCTGGACGATCCCGACGCGCTCGCGAGGCTGCGACGGGATCCGCACGCCACCGAGCACCGACTGCTCGCGCAGATCGCGCTCGAGCATCCGCAGCTCGGCCCGGCCGTCTCCGCCATCGCCAGGGCCCGGGAGCTCGGCTACCGCTGACCCCCTCGCCGACGGTCGCTGCTCGGATCGGATGCGATCAGGCGCGCGCGAACGCGCCGAAGCGCAGCAGGGGCACCCGGGTCTCCTCCGGGGTCCACGAGCCGTGCTGCCCGATCATCGCGCGGCCCTTCGCGGTGCTGGAGCGGGTGTCGTAGTAGGCGACGAGGCCGCGTGCGGCGACCAGCATGTCGCCGATGCGCGGCAGCACTTCCGGGTCGACCTCACCGAACCACCCCGCCGCGACGGCCTCCTCCCGCGTCGCGATCCACGCGCGCTTGCCCTCCCGGGCTCGCCAGGCATCCACGAGGCCGGCGCGGTCGGCGCCGGGCTCCAGGTGCAGCTGCAGGCAACGGGGGTCACCCGCGACGTGGCGCACGCCGGCGACCAGCTCGGGCTGCGCATCGAAGAGCACGTGCGAGGACCCCGGCACGTCGAGCACACCGTGGTCCGCGGTGAGCAGCATCCCCTCGTCCTGGCCGAGCGTCGTGGCGAAGGACCGGACGGCGCTGTCGAGGGACTCGAGCTGATCGGTCCAGCGGCCGGACTCCCATCCGCTCGCATGGGCCGTCATGTCGAGCTCGGGCACGTAGAGGTAGATCAGCCCGGGGCGGCCCTCGTCGAGGATGCGCCGGGTGGCGGCGAAGCGCTCCTCGAGGGTCTTCGCCGGGTGGTACTCGGCGCCGCGCAGGACGGCGGCGGTGAAGCCGCTCGTCGCGTACTTCGGCGGGCCGACGATGCTCGCCCGCAGCCCGTCGGCGCTCGCGCGCTCGAAGACCGTGGGGACCCGCTGCCACGTCGAGGGATCGAGCTTCGCGTCCCATCCGCTCAGCTGGTTGACCACCCGGTCGTGGGCGCCGTCGAGCACGGTATAGCCCACCAGCCCGTGGACGCCGGGGGCGGCCGCGGTGCACAGGCTCGCGAGGGCGGCGGCCGTGGTCGTCGGGAAACCGGAGTGGATGACGTCGCGCTTGGTCATCGCCGCGGCGAGGGTGCGAGCGTGCCCGGCGCGGGTCTTCAGCGCCGCGGCGCCGAGGCCGTCGACCAGCAGCACCACCGCCTGGCGCACGGCGGGCAGATCGAAGGCGTTGCCCTGCCCGGCGATGGCTGCTCGACACGCCGGCAGCACGTCGGCGAGGGTCAGAGCTGCGTCGGGGGCCGTCGGTAGCATGGTGGGCATCCCATGAACCCTACCCAGAAGCCCCCTGCCGAGCCCGTCGAGGAGCGCATCCTCGACATCGACGTCTCCGACGAGATGCAGGGCTCCTTCCTCGAGTACGCGTACTCCGTCATCTACTCGCGCGCGCTCCCCGACGCGCGCGACGGGCTCAAGCCGGTGCAGCGGCGCATCCTCTACCAGATGGCCGAGATGGGGCTCCGGCCCGACCGCGGGCACGTGAAGAGCGCACGCGTCGTGGGCGAGGTCATGGGCAAGCTGCACCCGCACGGCGACTCCCCCATCTACGACGCGCTCGTGCGCCTCGCGCAGGGCTTCACGATGCGCGTGCCGCTCGTCGACGGCCACGGCAACTTCGGCTCGCTCGACGACGGCCCCGCCGCATCGCGCTACACCGAGGCGCGGCTCGCAGCGGCGGCGCTCGCTCTCACGGAGGGCCTCGACGAGGACGTCGTCGACTTCGTGCCGAACTACGACAACCAGCTGCAGCAGCCCTCGGTGCTGCCGGCCGGCTACCCGAACCTGCTCGTCAACGGCACCACGGGCATCGCGGTGGGCATGGCGACCAACATGGCGCCGCACAACCTCGTCGAGGTCGTCACCGCCGCGGTGCACCTGCTCGAGCACCCCGAGGCGACCGTCGAGGAGCTCATGCGCTTCGTGCCGGCGCCCGATCTGCCCTCCGGCGGCACGATCGTCGGCCTCGACGGCATCAAGGACGCGTACACGACCGGCCGTGGCAGCTTCAAGACGCGCGCCCGCGTCGCCATCGAGCCGATCACGCCGCGCAAGACCGGCATCACCGTCACCGAACTGCCGTACATGGTGGGCCCGGAGAAGCTGATCGAGAAGATCAAGGACGGCGTGCAGTCGAAGAAGCTCTCGGGCATCTCCGACGTGACCGACCTCACCGACCGCAAGAACGGCCTCAAGCTCGTCATCGGCATCAAGACCGGTTTCAGCCCCGAGGCGGTGCTGGAGCAGCTCTACCGGTACACCCCGCTCGAGGACGGCTTCAGCATCAACAACGTCGCGCTCGTCGACGGTCAGCCCCGGACGCTCGGCCTCAAGGAGCTGCTGCGGGTCTACCTCGACCACCGGCTGCAGGTCGTCACGCGGCGCAGCGAGTACCGGCTCGCCCGCCGGAAGGAGCGACTGCACCTCGTCGAGGGCCTGCTCGTCGCGATCCTCGACATCGACGAGGTCATCCAGGTGATCCGCACGAGCGACGACGCCGAGACCGCGCGCACCCGCCTCGAGGACGTCTTCGACCTCAGCC
Organism: Microbacteriaceae bacterium PS02343; assembly: GCA_029959365.1. GTDB lineage: Bacteria > Actinomycetota > Actinomycetes > Actinomycetales > Microbacteriaceae > Arenivirga. The sequence continues at coordinate 4,437 of JASCOA010000139.1, forward strand.
GGCTGCAGAGCGAGTACATCCTCGAGCTGCGCCTGCGACGGCTCACCAAGTTCAGCCGCATCGAGCTCGAGGCCGAGCGCGACCAGCTGCTCGCCGAGATCGCGCAGCTCGAGGCGCTGCTCGCCTCGCCGGTGCTGCTGCGCCGCTCGGTGAGCGACGAGCTCGAGAGCATGGCCGAGCGCTTCGGCACGCCGCGTCGCACGCTGCTCACCGAGGCGCGACCGCAGCCTGCCGGCTCGCGCCGCGCGGCCGCGGCCGTCTCGCTCGAGATCGCGGATGCGCCCTGCCGCGTGCTGCTGAGCACCACCGGCCGCCTGCTCCGCGTCGACCTCGGTGACGAGCCCGGCATCCCGGCGCCGGCCCGGCGCAGCAAGCACGACGCCATCCGCTCGGAGATCGCCGGCACCACCCGCGGCGAGCTGGGCGCGGTGACCGACCGGGGGCGCCTCATCCGCTTCTCCCCCGTCGATCTGCCGGCCGCACCGGTGCACTCGGTGCAGCTCGCCGCGGGTGTGAAGGTCGGCGAGTACCTGACCCTCGAGAAGAACGAGAAGGTGCTCGCGATCGTCGACTTCCTGAGCGAGGTGCCGATCGCGATCGGAACGGCGCAGGGCGTCGTCAAGCGCGTCGCACCCGGCGCCTGGCCGAACCGGCCCGACTTCGAGGTCATCGGCCTGAAGGCCGGCGACCGCGTCATCGGCGCGAACCAGGCTGCGGAGACGGACGAGCTCGTGTTCGTGACCACCGACGCCCAGCTCCTGCACTTCGCCGCCGGCTCGGTGCGCCCGCAGGGTGCGGCCGCCGGCGGGATGGCCGGCGTGAAGCTCGGCGGCTCGGCGAGCGCGATCTTCTTCGGCGCCGTCGACCCGTCGGCGGCTCCGGTGGTCGTCACCGTCTCCGCGAGCGACGGCGCGCTGCCCGGGACGGACCCCGGCCGCGCCAAGGTCAGCGACTTCACCGAGTTCCCGGGCAAGGGTCGCGCCACAGGTGGCGTGCGCTCGCACGCCTTCCTGCGCGGCGAGGCCGGACTGGCGCTCGCGTGGGTGGGCACCGAGGCGCGGGCGGTCGGCGGCGACGGCTCGCAGCGCATCCTGCCCGTGGGCGGCTCGCGCCGCGATGCCTCGGGCACTCCGCTGCAGGGCGTGGTGCACTCCATCGGCACCGCGCTCGGCGCGACCGCGCCGACGGCCGGTGGGCTCTCCCCTGAGGACGCCGAGCAGCAGGAGCCGCCGCGCGGGGGCGCGCGGGGGGGGCCGCCGCGCGGCGGGCCGCGGCGGCCCGGGCGGCGCGGGGGCGGGCGGG
>JASCOA010000013.1 GCA_029959365.1 Microbacteriaceae bacterium PS02343
CCCCCCCCGCCCCCCCGCCGGGGGGGGGGGGGGGCCGCGGGCGCGGGGGGGGGGGGGGGGGGCCCCCGCGCCCCCCCCCCCCCCCCCGCTGACGCCTCAGCCCTTCGGCGTCGCCCGGCTGAGCAGCGCCCAGGTCGCCAGGCTGCACAGCGCCGTCAGCGGCAGGGTCCAGAGCGCGATGCCGACGGCGCCCGAGGCGGCGAACCAGTCGCCGATGCCGGCCCAGCCGTCGGTGAAGGTCACGAGCGCCGCCAGGCCGACGAGCAGGAACGCCAGGGCGATAATCGTGATCGTCGTGCCCATCGCCTTCCAGCGGAAGAAGACGCTGGCCATCGCGGCCCCGAAGGTGAAGACGACGAGGTGCAGGCAGACGAAGAACACGAAGCGGCCGAGCGGATCGACCTCGTGCAGCATGAGCGAGGTGAACATGCGGGTGCCGACCCACCAGCCGCCGGTGAGCTCCTCGAGACCGCCGAGCACCGTGTAGAGCGCGCTGTTGATCAGCGAGATGCCGAGGAAGACCGCGCCGGTGCCGAGCAGGAACTCGCGCCGGGTGACGCTGAGGCCCAGTGCGAAGGGCAGGGCCAGGTTGATGGTCTGGATCGCGATCACGCCGAGGTACCAGAACATCGCCTGGCCGGCCCCGGAGAACTGCACGCCCTCGGTGAAGCCGTCGGCGCCGACGGCGCTGCCGCCGCTGGCCCGGGCGATGATGATGGCGATGACGATCGAGATGAGCAGCGCCGCGCCCGTGACCAGCCACGGTACGAAGACGTAGTTCCAGCCGTCGACGAGGTGCAGGCGCACGACGCCGAGCACGCGGGACGGGCGACGCGCGGGCTGCGCGGTCGTGAGGCTTGCAGCGGCGGCGGTCATCACGCCACCTCCTTCCGGTCGGTGCCCGACGTGGTGCGCACGACGAGGTCCTGCAGGCTGACGGGGGAGAGGTCGAGGCCGGCGGCGTCCGCCGCGGCCCGGTCCTGGGCGCTGAGCCGGCCGCGCACGGTGACGGCGCTCAGGCCGCCGAGCCCGCTGCGGTGCAGCACCTCGCGGCCGGCGGCGAAGGCGTCGACCGCATCCGCTCGTCCGGCCACCGTGGTGGCGGCCCGTCGGGCGTTCTCGGCCTCGTCGTCGATGAGGATGCGGCCCTGGTCGATGAGGATCACCCGCTCGAGCAGGTTCGCGACCTCGTCGATGAGGTGGGTCGAGAGCACGACCGTGCGGGGGTGCTCGGCGTAGTCCTCGAGCAGCCGGTCGTAGAACAGCTGCCGGGCGACGGCGTCGAGGCCGAGGTAGGGCTCGTCGAAGAAGGTGAGCGGTGCCCGCGAGGCGAGGCCGACGATGACGCCGACGGCCGAGAGCTGGCCGCGCGAGAGCTTCTTGATCTCGCGCTTGAGCGGCAGCCGGAACTCGCCGACCAACTGGTCGGCGAAGCCCTGGTCCCAGCCCTCGTAGAACCAGGAGGCGCTGCGCAGCACGTGCCCGGCGGTGAAGTTCTCCGGGTACTTCTGGCTCTCCTTGATGAAGCAGATGCGGCGCAGCACCGCGGCGTTCTCCACGGGGTGCTGTCCGAAGACCCGCACGGTGCCGTGCGGCGGGAAGTCCTGGCCGGTGAGCAGCTGCATGAGCGTGGTCTTGCCGGCGCCGTTGCGGCCGAGCAGGCCGTGGATCGTGTTCTCGTGCAGGCTGATGCTGACGTCGTCGAGTGCGACGACGTCCTTGAAGCGCTTGCTGAGGCCGGTGACCTCGACGACGGCGTTCATGCGTTCTTCCCCTTCTCGAGCATGGTGATGAGCTGCTGGCGGTCGATGCCGAGCTTCGCGGCCTCGGCCAGCAGCGGCCCGAGGTACTCGTCCTGGAACCGCTCGCGGCGGCCCTCGATCAGTCGGGCGCGCGCGCCCTCGGCGACGAACATGCCGATCCCTCTCCGCTTGTAGAGCACCCCCGCGTCGACGAGCCGGTTCACGCCCTTGCCCGCCGTGGCGGGGTTGATGCGGTGGAACGCGGCGAACTCGTTCGTCGACGGCACCTGGCCCTCCTCGGGGAGTGCGCCCGAGATGATGTCGTTCTCGATCTGCTCGGCGATCTGCACGAAGATCGGCTTGCCCTCATCCACGGATGCACCTCCTCTCCTGGTCTGCGCCCGCCGGTTGGCGGGTTCATTAGTGATGTAATGAACCAACCAGGTCGAGCCGGAGAAGTCAATAGGCTCGACGCATGTTCGAACTGCACCACCTGAGCGCCAACGAGCAGTGGGACTGGCTGCACAAGGGCGAGCTCGACCCCGTCGACCTCGTCGAGCACTACCTGCGCCGCATCGAGCGGCTCGACCCGGACCTGGGCGCCTTCGCGACCGTCACGCCCGAGCTGGCGCTGGAGCGGGCCCGCGCCCTGCGCGACGCCGGTATCGGCAGCACGATCCTCTGGGGCCTGCCCTTCGCCGACAAGGACCTCACGCCCCGAGCGGGGGTGCCGATGGGCGGCGGCTCGCGCCTGCTCGGGGGCTTCGTGCCCGAGCAGAGCGGCCCGCTGGCGCAGGTGCTCGACGACGCCGGCGCCATCAGCCTCGGCAAGACCGCGGTGCCCGAGTTCGGCTTCCCCTCCTACACGGAGCCGCTCGCGGGCCGGCCCGCCCGCAACCCCTACGACCCGTCCACCGGTGCGGGCGGATCGAGCGGAGGGGCGGCCGTCGCGGTCGCCGCGGGCATGCTGCCCTTCGCGCCCGGCTCCGACGGCGGCGGCTCGGTGCGCATCCCCGCCGCCATCACCGGCCTCGTCGGGCTCAAGCCCAGCCGCGGCCTCGTGCCGGCGGGCACCGGCATGGACTCCCCGGGCGGGCTCGTCGTGCCCGGTCCCCTCGCCCGCTCGGTGGCGGATGCGGCCTTGCTGCTCGAGGGCATGATCGGACGGGTGAACGGCCGCATCCCGCATCCGTTCACGGTGCGCGCGCCGGAGTGGGAGGGCGGCAGCCTGCTCGGCGCCGCGGTGCGCGGTGAGGGCCGGTTCAACCTGGCCGTCATGACGACCACGCCGTGGGACGGCTTCACCGAGATCGCCATCGACCCCGAGGCGCGCGCCGCCCTCGATCGAGCGGTGGGGGAGCTCGCGGGCCTCGGCCACGGCATCGAGGAGCTCGCGCTCGAGCCGTCGCCCGAGTACGCGCCGGCCTTCCGGGTGCTCTGGCAGGCCGGTGCGGCGGGGCTGCCCGCCGAGGGCGACGAGCAGCTCGCGCTGCTCGAGCCGCTCACCCGCTGGCTGGTCGGCCGCGGCCGAGCGCTCAGCGCCCGGGAGCTGTCGACGGCGCTCTCGACCCTCGCGGCCTTCGAGCGCAGCGTCATCCGCCAGTTCGCGCACGTCGACGCGGTGATCACGCCCTCGCTCGCGATGACCCCGCGCCCGGTCGGCTGGTACGACCCCGACGACGCGGAGGAGAACTTCGCTCAGCAGGTGCGCTACACGCCCTTCACCTCCTTCGCGAACGTCACCGGTCTGCCGGCGATCACCCTGCCGGTGACGACGACGGATGCGGGTCAGCCGATGGGCGTGCAGCTCATCGGCCGCCCGGGCGGCGAGGCGACGCTGCTCGCGATCGGCGCGCAGCTCGAGCGGCGGCTCCGCTGGCAGCGGCGGCACCCGCCGCAGTGGTGATCGTCGATGCAGTCGTGCCGGGCGGCGCTGCGGTGCCGGGCAGCGCTGCGGTGACGCGCGCTCGCCGCTGACGGCGCCGAGGCGCCGCGGCTCGGCTACGCCGGCTTCGCGAGCGCCCCGATCAGGCGCAGGATCGTGGCGAGGTCGCCCGAGTGATCGGCGCCGGGGGCATCGTCGGGTGCGAAGCCGGCGATGCTCGCGCCCGCAAGCGGCAGGGCGGCGCGCGCCTCGCGCACGACCGCGAGCAGCTGCTCGACGGTCCACCCGAAGGGCACCGTCGAGTGGGCGCCGTCGAACGTGCCGGGGTCGAGCACATCGAGGTCGACGTGCAGGTGCAGGGCATCGGCGTTCGTGGCGGCCAGCGCCTCGGCGATGCCGCCCGTGCCCTCGAGCACGGCGACGCCCGCCTCGGCCAGGAACGCGTCCTCGGAGGGGCTCGCGTCGCGCACCCCGGCGAGCACGATGCTCGAGCCGTGCAGCACGCCATCGTCGACGAGATGGCGCAGCACCATGCCGGTGTAGGCGCCGCTGGGGGAGGACTCCGCCGACTCCGCGTCGGGGTGAGCGTCGAGCCACAGCACGGCGACCCGGCGGGTCTGCGCGGCGTGCTCGACGGGCGCATAGGCCACGCCGCAGTCGCCGCCGATGACGATCGGGGTGCCGCCGCGCTCGTTCGCGACCTCGGCGAGCGCCGCGGTGAGCCGCTCGCGCACGAGCCGGATCGTGCTGAGCCTGCGGATGCGGGTGCCCTCGGCATCGCCCGCCTCGAGCGGTACCTCGACGGTGGCGGTCGCGGAGGCGGGCAGGTCGCCGCGGATGGCCTCCGCGCCGGTGACCAGCCGCATCGCGCGACTCGAACCGGAGCCCTGCCACTGCGGCACGACGAGGAAGCGTGCGCTCATGGGATCAGTGTGGCACGCGCCCCGGAACCGGGAGCCCGGTGTGAGGTAAGGCGTGCCTATACTGTTCGCATGCCCCACCCCGCTCCGCGCCCCGACATCGCCTGGAACCCCGGCGGTGCCGAGCGCATCCTCATCGCGGCGGGCGCGGACCAGCTCGACGAGGTCGAGGACCTGCTGGCGACGCTGCCGCTCTGCACCCGTGGGCAGGTGTTCATCGAGGCCGAGCGCGACATCGAGATCACCCGGCTGATCGCCCCGGGCCGAGTCTCGGTGCACTGGCTCTCGCGCGAGCGCCGGTTGGGCGCGGCGAAGGGCGAGATGCTCGACCGCGCCGTCGAGGCGTGGCTGGGCGAGATGCTTGCGGGCACCGACAAGGACCCGAGCATCTACGCATGGATCGCCCGCGAGGGCGCAGCGCGCCTGCTCGAGACCCGCTAACGACCCAGGTACTCGGCGCGCTCGCGCCGCAGGAACGCCTCGACGCCGATCCGCGCGTCCTCGCTGGCCATGAGCTCGGCGAGCTCGCCCGGCAGCGCTCCGGCGGCCGTCCGCTCGCCCTGCGCGGCGGCGATCCGGGCGTTGCGCAGCGTCGCCTGCACGGCGAGCGGAGCCTGCTCGGCGATGCGCCGCGCGAGCTCGAGGGTGCGCGGCAGCGGGTCGCCGTCGACGACCTCCTGCACGAGTCCGAGCCGCAGCGCCTCGGCGGCGTCGAATTCGTCGCCGGTGAGCATCCAGCGCATCGCGTCGCCCCAGCCGCTGCGGGCGGGGAAGCGCAGGGTGGCCCCGCCGAAGGGCAGGATCGCCCGGGAGACCTCCAGCTGGGCGAAGCGCGCATCCGCCGAGGCGATGGCGATCTCGCTCGCGAGCGCCAGCTCGATCGAGAGCGTGAAGCTCACCCCCTTGAGGGCGAGCACCACGGGCTTGGCGCAGCGCTCGCCGCGCACGCCCCAGGGATCGAGTCCGTCGTCCGGCACGGCGTCGAGGCCCTGCGGCCCCACCCGCGGTCCGATGTCGGCCAGGTCGAGGCCGGCGCTGAAGTGCTCGCCGTGCGCGTGCACCACGCCGACGCGCAGCGCGGGATCCCGGTGCAGCTCCCCGTAGGCCGAGGCGAGCTCGCGCAGCAGCCGCAGGTCGGCGGCGTTGCGCTTCTCCGGGCGGTCGAGCCCGATCAGCAGCACCGCACCGTCGCGCTCCACGGTCACCCGCGGTCGGTCGTCGTGCCCGGTCATCCGCACCTCCTCGTGCCCGCCGCGCGTCGCGGCCGTGCCCGCGAGTCTGCCACGAGCGGAGGAGCGAGGTCAGTCCAGGGTGATCGGCGCGGCCGTCGAGCGCAGCGTGCGCAGCCCGCCGGTCTCGCCGATGAGCTGCACGGTGGCGACCGCCTCGTAGTCGCCGGATGCGGGCGGACCGTCGTCGCAGCCGATCAGGGCGCCCTGCACGTCGATCGACGCGGTGGCGCCGGCCTCGACGTCGACCGGGGTCGCACCGTCGGCGCCGAGGAGCACGGCCACGACGCGCCCCCCGTCGAGCAGCGCGATCGACGTGACGAGCACCTCGCCGCGCAGTGCCGCGTCGGCGCCGCCGATCGCCACGGCGGTGCCGCCGTCGCGGCCGAGCTCGGCGGCCGTGCCGATCAGGACGCCGCGCTCCTCGGCGAGCGCCGCCTCGGGCGGCGCGCAGACGTCGGCGCCGTCGACCGCCTGCGGCTGGCCGTCCTCGGCGCCGGAGGTCGGCGCGGACTCTTCGTCCGATTCGGCGGAGCTGAGCGTGTCGTCGTCGCCGGTGGAGAACGTCTCGATCGGCTCATCCGCACTGTCCGCCCTCTCGGACGCGCTCATCATGCCGGCCTGCGGCAGCAGCCCGCCGGCCAGTCCCGCGCCGGAGGCGATCAGCGCGACCGCCAGCGCGCCGCCGGCGAGCGCGACCCGCGGGCGCCGACGACGGCGCGACGCCGCCGTCACCGCGGCCAGGTCGATGCCGCGCGAGCCCGGCTCGGCCGCCTCGTGCAGCGCGGCGCGCAGGCGCTCCTGCTCCCGCTCATCCGTCATCGCCGTCGTCCTTCCACCGGGCCGAGCACGTCGCCGAGCTTGCCGAGCCCGTCGCTGAGGTAGCGCTTCACGGCGCCGGAGCTGATGCCGAGGCTCGCCGCGATGCCGTCGACCGTGAGGTCCTCGTAGTAGCGCAGCACGACGCAGGCGCGCTCGCGCGGGCTCAGCGTCGCGAGCGCACGGCGCACCTCGAGACGGGTGTCGACCGCTCCGTCGCCGGCGGGCACGCTGTCGGGCTCGGCGGCGAGGTGCGCGACCTTGCGCCAGCGACCGCGGCCGCGCCACTGGTCGAGGCAGCGGTTCAGGATCGCCCGGCGCACGTAGGCCTCGGCCTTCTCGACGCCGTGCCCGTTGCGCAACCGGCCGAAGGTGGCGACCAGCGCGTCCTGCACGAGGTCGGCGCCGTCCTCCGGGTCGCCGCAGAGCAGCGTCGCGTAGCGCAGCAGGGCGTCGCCGCGGCGGTCGACGAGCTCGGCGACCGTGCGCTCCCACTCGGCGCTCCGGGGCGCGGCGGACTCCGCCCTCGCGGGCCCCTCGCCGCTTCGCGCCTCCACGGAGGTCAACACTGCCACGCTGCTCATACCCACTGAGACGCCGCAGCGGCGCGTCGCGTTGGGGTCGGAGCCTGAACGCGGTCGGGGAATCGAGGAACCCTCGTCGGGCGGCTCCCGAGGCGGGTCTACCGTTGTCCGAGTGAACGCGCAGAAGACCTCCAGCAGCACCAACAGGAAGGTCATCGGGCTCGCCATCGCGGGCGCGGTCGGCGGCTTCCTCTTCGGCTTCGACTCCTCCGTCATCAACGGCGCGGTCGACGCGATCGAGGGCCAGTTCGCGCTCAGCGACTTCCTCACCGGCTTCGCCGTCGCGAGCGCACTGCTCGGCTGCGCGGTGGGCGCGTGGATCGCGGGCGGCATCGCCGACCGCTGGGGCCGCATCCCCACCATGCTCGTCGGCGCGTTCCTCTTCCTCATCAGCGCGATCGGCTGCGGTCTCGCCTTCGCGGTCTGGGACCTCATCCTCTGGCGCGTCATCGGCGGCCTGGGCATCGGCATCGCCTCCGTCATCGCCCCGGCGTACATCGCCGAGATCTCGCCGCGCAAGCTGCGCGGCCGCCTCGGTTCGCTGCAGCAGCTCGCCATCACGATCGGCATCTTCACGGCCCTGCTCTCCGACGCGCTCTTCGCCGACGCCGCGGGCGGAGCCGCGAACGAGCTGTGGTGGGGCCTCGAGGCCTGGCGCTGGATGTTCCTCGCGGGCCTGGTGCCCGCGGTCGTCTACGGCCTCATCGCGCTCAAGCTGCCCGAGTCGCCGCGCTACCTGGTGCGCAAGGGCGAGACCGAGAAGGCCAAGCGCATCCTCGCGTCCATCACGCCGCCCGACGAGGTCGAGCGCGCCTACAAGGAGATCCACGAGGCGATCCAGGCGGATGAGGCAGCCAAGGAGCACGGCACCGTGCGCGGTCCGTGGCTGGGCCTCAAGCCGATCGTCTGGGTGGGCATCGCGCTGAGCGTGTTCCAGCAGTTCGTCGGCATCAACGTGATCTTCTACTACTCCACGACGCTCTGGCGCTCGGTCGGCTTCGAGGAGAGCGACTCCTTCACGATCTCGGTGATCACCTCGATCACCAACATCCTCGTGACCCTGATCGCGATCGCCCTCATCGACCGCATCGGCCGCAAGCCGATCCTGCTCGTCGGCTCGGCCGGCATGACCCTCGCGCTCGCGACCATGGCCATCGCCTTCTCGCAGGCCGTCGAGGTCGACGGCGAGCCGAGCCTGCCCGGCGCCTGGGGCCCGATCGCGCTCGTGGCGGCGAACGTCTTCGTAGTCGCCTTCGGGGCCAGCTGGGGCCCGGTGGTCTGGGTGCTGCTCGGCGAGATCTTCCCGAACAAGATCCGCGCCCGTGCCCTCGGCATCGCGGCCGCCGCGCAGTGGCTCGCGAACTTCGCCATCACGGTCAGCTTCCCGCCCATGAGCGAGGCCTCGCTCGTGCTCACCTACGGCATGTACGCGCTGTTCGCGGGTCTCTCGTTCTTCTTCGTCTTCAAGGTCGTGCCCGAGACGAACGGCATGTCGCTCGAGGAGGCGGAGACGCTCTTCACCCGCAAGGGCGCCAAGAAGCCCTGACGCGGCGTCACCGCATCGGCGCATCGGCGAAACGCCGCGGCAACACGGCGCGGATACGGTGCTGCTGAGACGCCGAGGCACGAGGAGCGACATGCGCCGGAAGACGACCCGAGCCGACGACAACACGGTCGACGGCATCCCTCCGCTCGCGCGGCTGTTCCCGCTCGGCCTGCAGCACGTGCTCGCGATGTACGCCGGCGCCGTCGCCGTGCCGCTCATCGTCGGCGGGGCTCTCGGGCTGAGCCCCGAGGAGCTTGCCTACCTGATCAGCGCCGACCTGTTCGTCGCGGGGCTCGCCACGCTCATGCAGTCGATCGGCTTCTGGCGCTTCGGCGTGCGGCTGCCGCTCATCCAGGGCGTCACCTTCGCCGCCGTGGGGCCGATGATCGCGATCGGCACGCAGTACGGCATCACCGCGATCTACGGCGCGACGATCGCCTGCGGCGTCTTCATGATCGTCGTCGCGCCCTTCTTCTCGCAGCTGCTGCGCTTCTTCCCGCCGATCGTCACCGGCACCGTGATCCTCGTCATCGGGCTGTCGCTCATCGACGTGGCGGCCGGATGGATCGTCGACGGCGCCGAGGACGGCGCCGCGGCGCCCGTCAACCTCGCCTTCGCGGCCGGCACGCTGCTGTTCATCGTGCTGATCGAGCGCTTCGCACCGCGCGCGGTCGCCCGGGTCTCGGTGCTGCTCGGCCTGCTCGGCGGCACCCTCGTCGCGCTGCTGGTGCCCGGGATGGTCGACTGGTCGGCCGTCGGCGAGGCCGCCTGGGTCGGCGTCGTCACCCCGTTCCACTTCGGCCTGCCGACCTTCGAGCCCGTCGCGGTGCTGTCGATGATCATCGTCGGCATCGTGATCATGACCGAGACGACCGGCGACATGATCGCGATCGGCGAGATCGTCGAGAAGCCGGTCGGTCGGCGCCAGCTCGCCGACGGCCTGCGCGCCGACGGCCTCGGCACGGTGCTCGGCGGCGTCTTCAACACCTTCCCCTACACCGCCTTCGCGCAGAACGTCGGGCTCGTCTCGCTCACCGGGGTGCGCTCGCGCTACGTCGCGACGATGGCGGGGGCGATCCTGGTCGTGCTCGGCCTGCTGCCGAAGTTCTCCGCGGTCGTCGAGGGCGTGCCGCGCGCGGTGCTCGGCGGCGCCGGCATCGCGCTGTTCGGCATGGTGGCGGCCAGCGGCATCCGCACGCTCGTCAAGGTGCGCTTCGACAACCGCAACGTGCTCGTCGTCGCGCTCTCGGTCGGCGTCGCGATGCTGCCGACGGTCAGCCCCGAGATCTACTCGGCGTTCCCCGACTGGTTCACGCTCATCTTCGACTCCGGCATCTCGGCCGGGGCGATCACCGCGATCCTGCTCAACCTGCTGCTCGGCGGCGCGGCGGCCAGAGGCCGCTTCGGTGCCGATCCCGCCGTCTCCAGCCACGACGGGATGCGCAGCCCGGCGGCCATCGCGCTCGTGCACCCCGAGGCGGTCGGCACCGGCCTCATCCCGGTGCAGCTGCTCGCCGAGGACGGCAGCCCGCTGGCGACCGTCGACCGCGACGGCAACCCCGTCGAGGCGCACGTGGTGGTGCCCGAGCCCCAGGAGCGGCCCGACGCGCACCACTAGGCTCGCCGCGTGACGCCGACGGAGACGACCGCCCCGACCCGGACGCCGCTCGCGCTCGTCCCCTCCATCCTGCTCGCGCTCTCGGCGCTGGCGCTGTTCGGCTTCCTGCAGCCGATCGTGGGCTACCCGCTGCTCGCGGCGGCGCTGATCACCGCGTTCCTGGTCAGCCGCGAGCTCGGCAAGGACCTGCTGCTCATCGGCGTCGGCATCGGCATCGTCTCGATCACCTCGGTCGAAGCGGATGTGTCGTGGCCGAGCTTCGTGCGCATCGGCGCGGTGCTGGGCGCCGCGGTGCTCGTGCCGTTCCTCATCGACCGCTTCCTCTACCGGCGGCGGGCCATCACGTTCCCCTGGCGCAGCCGCGAGCGCAAGTCGAAGGGCGAGATCGCCTACCTCGTGGCGGTGCCGGTGCTCGGCTGGCTGATCCTGCCGTTCTACTTCATCCGCTCGGGCGCCTACGAGAACTGGCCGCACATCACCGACCTGTCGGAGCTCGGCCGCTTCTTCGTCGGCGTCAACGCGGTCGGCACCTGGGACGAGCTGTTCTTCATCTGCACCTGCTTCGCGCTGCTGCGCCGGCACCTGCCCGACTGGCAGGCCAACCTGGTGCAGGCCGTGATCTTCGTCTCGTTCCTCTGGGAGCTCGGCTACCGGGAGTGGGGCCCGCTGCTCACGTTCCCCTTCGCGCTGCTGCAGGGCTACCTCTTCGCGAAGACCCGCTCGCTCGGCTACGTGCTCGGCGTGCACCTGCTCTTCGACGCGATCGTGTTCCTCGCCATCGTGCACGCGCACAACCGCGACTGGGTGCCGATCTTCATCTACTGAGGCGGCCCGCCCGGGAACGCCGAAGGGCCCGTCAGCGGTGCTGACGGGCCCTGCGCAGTCGTGCCCCCGGAGGGATTCGAACCCCCGACCTACGGTACCGGAAACCGGCGCTCTATCCCCTGAGCTACGGAGGCGGACTGGGCAACACTACCACCGCGGCGGTGCGCCCGAAGCCGCTCAGGCGGCCGGCAGACCGTCGACCGCGGACTGCACGATCTCGGCCGCCTCGCCCGGCTCGACGAAGGCCGTCGAGGTCGCCACGACGCGGTACGGACCGCTGAAGACCTGGGCCTCGCCGACGCCGTCGACGACCGTGAAGTAGCCCTCCGGGCCGAAGGTCGGCACCGCGTTGCTGCTGGCCTGCAGCGCCTCGTGGCGCTCGACGATCTCGTCGTCGTCGAGCTGCGAGACGCCGACCTCGATCGTGACGCCGCTGGTGAGGTTGACCCACTGGCAGCTGAGGCCCTGCTCGGCGACGACCTCGGCCTGCGCGGTGCCCTCGGCCGGTGCGTAGTCGTCCTGGCGGCCGAAGTTCGGGTTGTAGGCGTACATCTCGTCGAGCGTCAGCACGTCGTCGCAGCCGAAGCTCACCGGGGTGCCGGCGGGCTCGGCGCTGGCGCTCGGGCTCGGCGTCGGCGTGCTCGAGGGGGCCTCGACGGTCGGGCTCGGAGCGGCCGCGCTCGCCGTGGGCTCCGGATCCTCGGCCGCCGGGGTGCAGCCGGCGAGCAGCAGGCCGGCGGCCGCGGCGACGGCGCTGATCGTGACGAGACGGCTGGAGCGGATGCGGAGCGCACGCGACATGGACTGGACTCTCTCCCGAGACGGTGTGGTGGGCTGCTCGCGGCGGTGCGAGCGGATGGGCGGGCCCGTCTGCGCGGCGCCCGCTGCGAACATCCTGCACCGTGCGCGCCGCCGGATCGCGCCGCGCTGGCGGAATCGTTACCCCGGGGGAGCCGATCCCATCCTCCGGAGGGACACGGGGAGGCCGTCCGCTCGGCGGCTAGGATCGTCACCCGTGACCCCCGAAGAACTCGCCGCACGCCTGCACGCCATCGTCCTCGAGATCGTGGAGCGACGAGGCCTCGGCGAGACCGTGGCGGTCGCTCCCGACGACATCACGCTCGAGCGCCCGCGCAACCGCGACCACGGCGACTGGGCGAGCAACGCCGCCATGAAGCTGGCCAAGAAGGTCGGCGCGAATCCGCGCGAGCTGGCCGCCGAGATCGTGGAGGGCGTGCGCGCCATCGACGGCGTCAGCGCGGTCGACATCGCCGGCCCCGGCTTCATCAACATCACGCTCGACGCCGCCGCCGCCGGCGCGCTGGCGAAGGCCATCGTCGAGGCGGGGGAGTCCTACGGCTCCAACGACGCGCTCGCCGGCCAGAGCATCAACCTCGAGTTCGTCTCGGCCAACCCGACCGGTCCGCTGCACATCGGCCACACCCGCTGGGCGGCCCTCGGCGACGCGCTCGCCCGCGTGCTCAAGGCCTCGGGCGCCGACCTGCGCACCGAGTTCTACATCAACGACGCCGGCGCCCAGATGGACGTCTTCGGCGCGAGCGTGCTCGCCGCCGCCAAGGGCGAGCCGACCCCCGAGGGCGGCTACCCGGGCGAGTACGTGCAGGAGCTCGGCCGCAAGGCCCTCGAGGCCCGCCCGAACCTGCTCGAGCTCGATGCCGACGAGGCGCTGGCCGAGGCCCGCGAGCTGGGCTACGCCTTCCAGCTCGAGGAGATCAAGGCCTCGCTCGAGCGCTTCGCGGTGCGCTTCGACATCTGGTTCTCCGAGCGCGTGCTGCACACCGCCGACGTCGACGGCGCGAGCGACGTCGACCGCGCGGTCGAGCGCCTGCGCGCGCAGGGGCACGTGTTCGACGAGGACGACGCGGTGTGGGTGCGCACCACCGACTTCGGCGACGACAAGGATCGCGTCATCAAGCGCGGCAACGGCGTCTACACCTACTTCGCGGCCGATGCCGCCTACTACCTCTCGAAGAGCGACCGCGGCTTCGCCAAGAAGATCTACCTGCTCGGCGCCGACCACCACGGCTACGTGCACCGCCTCAAGGCGATCGCCGGCGCGGCGGGCGAGGATCCGCAGCGCGACATCGAGGTGCTCATCGGCCAGCTGGTCAGCATCAACGGCGCCAAGCTCTCCAAGCGAGCCGGAAACATCATCGAGCTGAACGACCTGCAGGCCTGGCTCGGCACCGACGCGCTGCGCTACTCGCTCGCGCGCTACCCGGCCGACTCGCCGCTGACCCTCGACCCCGAGATCCTGCAGCGCCGCACGAACGACAACCCCGTCTACACGGTGCAGTACGCGCACGCCCGCACCCGCTCGGTCGCCCGCAACGCCGAGACGGCGGGCGTCGAGCGCAGCGCGTTCGAGCCCGCGCTGCTCGCCCACGAGACCGAGAGCGTGCTGCTCGGCGCGCTGGGCGAGTTCCCGCGCATCGTGGCCCAGTCGGCCGAGCTGCGCGAGCCGCACCGCGTCGCGCGCTACGTCGAGGAGCTCGCGGGCCACTACCACCGCTGGTACGACAACTGCCGCGTCACCCCGCTGGGCGACGAGGCGGTCGAGGACGTGCACCGCACCCGCCTCTGGCTCAACGACGCCACCAGCCAGGTGATCCGCAACGGCCTCGGCCTGCTCGGCGTCAGCGCGCCGGACCGCATGTGAGCGAGCGGATGAGCGCCGCGAGCGAGCAGTCCCCGCCCCGTCGTCGACGGGGCCCGGTCGTCGTGATCGCGGCGCTCGTCCTGCTCGTCGTCGCGCTGGTCGTCGCCGACGGCGTCGTGCGCGGCGTCGCCGAGGAGCGGGTGCGCGAGCAGGTCGGCTCGGCCGTCGGGGTCCCCGCCGACGAGGTCGAGGCCACAGTGCACGGCTTCCCGGTGCTGCTGCAGCTCGCCCAGGGCCGGCTGCAGGAGGTCGATGCGACGGTGCCCGGCGCCGATCTCGGCGCGGTGACTGGCGATCTCGAGTTCACCGCAACGGGCGTGCCGACCTCGGACGGCGGAGCCGTCGACAGCGTCGAGGCGCGCTTCGCGATGAGCGAGGACGACCTCGCCCGCGCCGGCGACCTCTTCGGTCTGGCGTCGATCACCGGCGTCTCGATCGTCGAGCCCGAGGTGCGCGTCGGCGCCGAGTTCGAGGTCTTCGGCATCGCGATCGGCGTGGCCGTCGGCCTCGAGCCGAGCATCGACGACGGGGCGCTGGTGGTCACCCCGGCCAGCGTCGCGCTCAACGGCGCGCAGACGACGGTGCAGGCGATCCGCGACCAGTTCGGCGCCCTGCTCGACGGCGTGCTGCAGCCCCGCAGCGTCTGCCTCGCCGACCGGCTGCCGGCATCCCTCACGCTCGAATCGGCGGAGGTCGACGGCGACCGCCTGGTGGTCGCCCTCGGCGGCTCCGAGGTGCTGCTCGACGCCGAGTCGCTCGAGTCCGGCACGGGCTCCTGCGCGGGCTGAGCACCGATAGTCTGCTGACCATGCCCGCCAGCCCGCTCGCCCCTGCGTGGCTGTCGTTCCCGGACGACGCCAACGCCCTCGCCCCGCACATCTGGAGCCGCAGCGCCGATCGCGACGCGGCCGGCGAGCTGACCATCGCCGGCGTGCGCGCCACCGAGCTGGCGGAGCGCTTCGGCACCCCCCTCTACGTCGTCGACGAGGCGGATGCGCGCGGCCGCGCCGACGAGGTCCGCTCCGCATTCGAGACCGCCTTCGGTGCGATCGGCGGCGGCGTGAAGGTCTACTACGCCGGCAAGGCGTTCCTCTGCACCGAGGTGGCCCGCTGGGCGACCGCGGCCGGCCTCAACATCGACGTCGCCAGCGGCGGCGAGCTCGCCGTGGCGCTGGCCGCGGGCACCGACCCGGCCCGCATCGGCCTGCACGGCAACAACAAGTCGCGCGCCGAGATCGACCGCGCCGTGCGCGAGGGGGTCGGCGCGGTCATCCTCGACTCGCTCGTGGAGATCGAGCGCGTGGCGGAGGCCGCCGAGCGGCACGGGCGCGTGCAGCCCGTGCGCCTGCGCGTCAACAGCGGCGTGCACGCGAGCACCCACGAGTTCCTCGCCACCGCGCGCGAGGATCAGAAGTTCGGCATCCCGCTCAGCGAGGTGCCCGAGACGGTCGCGCGCATCCGCACGCACGCGAGCCTGCGCTTCCTGGGCCTGCACTCGCACATCGGATCGCAGATCTTCGAGGCCGGCGGCTTCGGCGAGGCCGCCGAGCGCCTGCTGCGGGTGCACGCCGTGCTGCTCGCGGGCGGCGAGGTGCCCGAGCTCAACCTCGGCGGCGGCTTCGGCATCGCCTACGTCGAGCACGAGCGGCCGCTGCCCATCGCCGAGATCGCCGAGCGGATGGCCGCGACGGTCGCCGAGCACTGCGCCGCCCTCGGCGTGCCGGTGCCCGTCGTCGCGATCGAGCCGGGCCGCGCCATCATCGGCCCCTCCACCGCGACGCTCTACGAGGTCGGCACCGTCAAGCCGGTGCTCGTCACCGACGGCGCGGAGCCGGCCGTGCGCACCTACGTGAGCATCGACGGCGGCATGAGCGACAACGTGCGCCCGTCGCTCTACGGCGCCGACTACACGGTGCGCCTCGCCAACCGCGCCTCGACGGCCGAGCCGACCCTCATCCGGCTCGCCGGCAAGCACTGCGAGAGCGGCGACATCGTCGTGCACGCCGACTACCTGCCCGGCGACGTCGAGCCCGGCGACCTGGTCGCGGTGCCCGCGACGGGCGCCTACTGCTGGGCGCTCTCGAGCAACTACAACTACCTCGCCCGGCCCGCCGTCGTCGCCGTGCGCGACGGCGCAGCCCGCGTCATCGTGCGCGGCGAGACCGAGGACGACCTGCTCGCGCGCGACGCCGGCGTCCACCCCGTCGCCTGAACGGCGCCGTCGAGACTCAGCCCACAGATCTCTCCGCACCCTGAGAACGGATCGCACCACATGATCGAGTACCGCACCCTCCGCGTCGCCCTGCTGGGCGCCGGCTCCGTCGGCAGCCAGGTGGCCGCCCAGCTCCTCGGCCGCGCCGACGAGCTCGCCTCCCGCGCCGGTGCGGGCATCGAGCTCGCCGGCATCGCCGTGCGCGACGTCGACGCACCGCGCGACGCCGATCTGCCGCGCGAGCTGTTCACCGCCGACCCCGAGGAGCTGATCCTCTCCTCCGACATCGTCGTCGAGCTCATCGGCGGCATCGAGCCGGCCCGCACGCTCATCCTCAAGGCCCTCGGCTCCGGCGCCGATGTCGTCACCGCCAACAAGGCGCTGCTCGCCGCCCACGGCCCCGAGCTCTTCGCCGCCGCCGAGCAGGTCGGCGCCCAGCTGCACTACGAGGCGGCCGTCGCGGGTGCGATCCCGATCATCCGCCCCCTGCGCGACAGCCTCGCGGGCGACCGGGTGCAGCGCATCCTCGGCATCGTCAACGGCACCACGAACTACATCCTCGACGAGATGCACACCAAGGGCCTCGGGCTCGAGGAGGCGCTCGCCGTCGCCACCGACCTCGGCTACGCCGAGGCCGACCCCACCGCCGACATCGAGGGCCACGACGCCGCCGCGAAGGCCGCGATCCTCGCGGGACTGGCCTTCCACACCACCGTGCCGCTCGAGAGCGTGCACTGCGAGGGCATCACCGGGGTCACCGCCGCGCAGATCGAGTCGGCGAAGCAGGCCGGCTACGTCGTGAAGCTGCTCGCCATCTGCGAGCAGCTCGAGTCGGGCGTCTCGGCGCGCGTGCACCCGGCGCTCGTGCCGGCGACGCATCCGCTCGCCAGCGTGCACGGTGCGAACAACGCCGTCTTCGTCCAAGCCGAGGCCGCGGGCGACCTCATGTTCTACGGCGCCGGCGCCGGCGGCATCCAGACCGCCAGCGCGGTGCTCGGCGACATCGTCTCGGTCGCGCGCCGGCACGTCGCCGGCGGTCCGGGCGTGGCCGAGTCGACGGCCTCCGCGGTGGGCATCGCGCCCTTCGGGAGCATCCAGACCCGGTACCAGATCTCGCTCGAGGTCGACGACCGCCCGGGCGTGCTCGCCGCGGTGGCCGGCGTCTTCAGCGAGCAGGGCGTCTCGGTCGAGACCGTGCTGCAGTCGAGCGCCGCGAGCGCCGCTACGCTGGTCATCGTCACGCACCTCGCGCCCGAGTCCGCACTCGCCGGCACCGTCGAGGCCCTGCGTTCGAACGACGTCGTCCGAGACGTCGCCAGCGTTCTGAGAGTCGAGGGACTGTAAGCATGGCCCACCAGTGGCGCGGAGTCATCCGCGAGTACGCCGACCGTCTTGACGTCACGGAGTCGACTCCGATCGTCACCCTCGGCGAGGGCGGCACCCCGCTCATCCCGGCCCGCATCCTCTCCGAGCGCACCGGCGCCGAGGTCTGGATCAAGTACGAGGGCATGAACCCGACCGGCTCCTTCAAGGACCGCGGCATGACCATGGCGATCACCAAGGCCGTCGAGCACGGTGCCAAGGCCGTCATCTGCGCCTCGACCGGCAACACCAGCGCCTCCGCCGCCGCCTACGCGACCCACGCCGGCATCACCGCCGCCGTGCTGGTGCCCGAGGGCAAGATCGCGATGGGCAAGCTCAGCCAGGCGATCGCGCACAACGCGCAGCTGCTGCAGGTGCAGGGCAACTTCGACGACTGCCTCGACCTCGCCCGCGACCTGTCGGCGAACTACCCGGTGCACCTCGTCAACTCGGTCAACAACGACCGCATCGAGGGCCAGAAGACCGGCGCCTTCGAGGTCGTCGACGTGCTCGGCGACGCCCCGGACTTCCACTTCCTGCCCGTCGGCAACGCCGGCAACTACACCGCCTACTCCCGCGGCTACCGCGAGGACGCCGAGGCCGGGCGCAGCACCAAGCTGCCGCGCATGTTCGGCTTCCAGGCCGCGGGCAGCGCCCCGATCGTGCTCGGCGAGCCGGTCAAGCACCCCGAGACCATCGCGAGCGCGATCCGCATCGGCAACCCCGCCAGCTGGGAGCTCGCGCTCACCGCGCGCGACGAGACCCGCGGCTACTTCGGCGCGATCGACGACGACGGCATCCTCGCCGCGCACCGCCTGCTCTCCGCCGAGGTCGGCGTCTTCGTCGAGCCCGCGAGCGCCATCGGCGTCGCCGGCCTGCTCGAGCGGGCCGAGGCGGGGGAGATCCCGAAGGGATCCCGCGTCGTGATCACCGTCACGGGACACGGCCTCAAGGACCCGCAGTGGGCGCTCCGCAACCCCGAGGGCACCGGTGACGTGCAGCCCACGGTCGTGCCCGTCGACGCCGCCTCCGTCGCCGAGGTGCTCGGGCTCCAGGCCGGATGACCGCGCTGCTGGGCCGCGCCGTGCACGTGACGGTGCCGGCGACGAGCGCCAACCTGGGACCGGGCTTCGACAGCCTCGGTCTCGCGCTCGCGCTGCACGACGAGCTCGAGGTGCGGGTGCGCGAGCAGCCCGGCGCCGCGGTCGACGTGCGCGGCATCGGCGAGGGCGAGGTGCCGACGGATGCGTCCAACCTCATCGTGCGCTCCATCGCGCACGCCTTCGCCTGGGCGGGCCAGCCGCTGCCGGGTCTCGACCTGGTCGCGCACAACCGCATCCTGCACGGTCGCGGCCTCGGCTCCTCCGGCGCTGCGATCGTCTCCGGCGTCATGGCGGCCAAGGGCCTGCTCGACGGCGTCGTCGACCTCTCGGCGAACGACCTGCTGCGCATCGCCACCGAGATGGAGGGGCACCCCGACAACGTGGCTCCAGCCCTCTTCGGCGGGCTGACCATCGCGTGGACCGGGCCCGAGGGCCCCGGCCACACCAAGCTCAACGTGCACCCGGGCGTCTCGCCGCTGGTCTGCTCGCCGGGCTACGCGGTCTCCACGGAGCTGGCCCGCAGCCTGCAGCCGCTCACCGTGCCGCACGCCGACGCCGCCTTCAACGTCTCGCGCTCGGCGCTGCTCATCGCGGCCCTTACCCAGAGCCCGCACCTGCTGCACGCGGCCACCGAGGACCGACTGCACCAGGGCTACCGCGCCAGCGCGATGCCCGAGACGGCACGGCTCGTGCTCGCCCTGCGGGAGCAGGGTCACGCGGCCGTCGTCTCCGGCGCGGGGCCCTCGCTGCTCGTGCTCTGCAGCTCGCCCGCGGAGCGCCTCGCGGCGGCCGCGATCGTCGAGGCGGAGTCGGACACGCCCTGGCAGAGGCTCATGCCGGCCGTGGATGTCAAGGGTGCTACAGTGATGCCGCACCGGGTCGATCCCGACTCACCCGAAAGCTCTCCAGTGTCACGGAGTGCAGCGGTCCAGGTTCCCCGGTGATCATCCAAACATCATCGCTCCCGCATCTCCGGTGAGCTTCGGGGACCAGTGACACGATCTTCCACCCCGGCTGCCGAATGCGTGAGTCCCCCTCCTGACGCGCCGTGGCGCGCGTGAGGCGAAAGGAACTTCGTGACTGATCTCGACGTCCGTGCAGAGAACCCGGACTCCACCGTCGACCTGACCGCCCTCCGTCTGCCGGAGCTGCGCGCCCTCGCGTCGCAGCTCGGCCTGACCGAGACCGCCAAGCTGCGCAAGGGCGACCTCGTCGCCGCGATCGCCGCCGCGCAGCAGGGCGCCCCCGCTGCGGAGGAGGCGCCCGCGAGCGTCGAGGCCGAGGCCCCCGCCGCTGCCGAGGACGCCCCTGTCGAGGAGGCCCCTGTCGAGGAGGCTCCTGCCGCAGAGGCCGTCGCCGACGAGGTGCCCGCCAGCGAGGCCGCCCCCGCTGCGGAGGCCCCTGCCGAGGAGGCCCCGGCCACCGCTCCCCGTCGCCGCGCCTCGCGCCGCGTCACCAGCTCCGGCGGCGAGCCGCCGCGCTCCGCCGCCGCGCACGTCAACGCCGACAGCGCGCCGGGCGAGACCGGCGCCATCGTCGACGCCCCGGTGGCCGAGAAGGCCGAGACCGAGGCCGCCGAGGCCGAGACCCGCACCGAGCAGCCCGCCGCCGAGCGCCCCGCGCGTCAGCGCCGTCAGCGTTCCGAGCAGGCGCAGACCGAGGCGGACGCGTCCGCCGAGTCGTCCAGCAGCGACGAGTCGACGAGCGCCGACGCCGAGCCCGCCGCCGAGCAGGGCCAGCAGGAGCGCCCGTCGCGCCGCAGCCGGGGCCGCGGTCGAGGCCGTGGCCGCGACCAGCAGCAGGGCGAGGGCCAGCAGGACTCCGCCGAGCAGGGCGACCAGAAGCCCGCGCAGCAGGCCGAGGCCCAGAGCGATGACGCCGACGACGAGGCCAAGCCGCAGCAGCAGCGCCAGAACGGCGGCGACGCGGAGAGCAACCGCGACGGCAGCCGCCGCAGCCGCAACCGCGACCGCAAGCGCGGCCGGGGCCAGGGCGAGGGCGACGAGCCCGAGGTGAACGAGGACGACGTGCTCATCCCCGTCGCCGGCATCCTCGACGTGCTCGACAACTACGCCTTCGTGCGCACCACCGGCTACCTGCCGGGCCCGAGCGACGTCTACGTCTCGCTCGGCCAGGTCAAGAAGTACGACCTGCGCAAGGGCGACGCCGTCATCGGCGCCATCCGCCAGCCGCAGGGCGGCGACGGCCAGGCCGGTCGCCAGAAGTACAACGCGCTCGTGCAGATCGACTCGATCAACGGTCAGAGCGTCGAGGAAGCCGCCAAGCGCGTCGAGTTCGGCAAGCTCACCCCGCTCTACCCGCAGGACCGCCTGCGCCTCGAGACGGTGCCCGAGAAGCTCTCGACCCGCATCATCGACCTCGTCGCGCCCATCGGCAAGGGCCAGCGCGGCCTGATCGTCTCGCCGCCCAAGGCCGGCAAGACCCTCGTGCTGCAGGCCATCGCCAACGCGATCGCCAAGAACAACCCCGAGGTCCACCTCATGGTCGTGCTCGTCGACGAGCGCCCCGAGGAGGTCACCGACATGGAGCGCACCGTCAAGGGCGAGGTCATCGCCTCGACCTTCGACCGCCCCGCCGAGGACCACACGACGGTCGCCGAGCTCGCCATCGAGCGCGCCAAGCGCCTCGTCGAGCTGGGCCACGACGTCGTCGTGCTGCTCGACTCGATCACCCGCCTGGGCCGCGCGTACAACGTGACGGCGCCCGCCTCGGGACGCATCCTCTCCGGCGGCGTCGACTCGGCCGCGCTCTACCCGCCGAAGCGCTTCTTCGGCGCCGCGCGCAACATCGAGGACGGCGGCTCGCTCACCATCATCGCGACCGCGCTCGTCGAGACCGGCTCGAAGATGGACGAGGTGATCTTCGAGGAGTTCAAGGGCACCGGCAACATGGAGCTGCGCCTCAGCCGTCACCTCGCCGACAAGCGCATCTTCCCCGCCGTCGACGTCAGCGCCTCCGGCACCCGCCGCGAGGAGATGCTGCTCGCCGCCGACGAGGTCAAGGTCACCTGGAAGCTGCGCCGCGCCCTCGCCGGGCTCGAGCAGCAGCAGGCCCTCGAGGTCGTGCTCGGCAAGCTCAAGGAGACGCAGTCGAACGTCGAGTTCCTCGTGCAGATCCAGAAGTCGCTGCCGCAGGGCGGCGACCGCAACCGCAGCGAGGGCTGAGCGTGTTCGAGTCGGTGGCGGTGCTGCTGGCCGAGCACGAGGACCTGCAGCAGCAGCTCGCCGACCCGGCGCTGCACGCCGACGCCGGCCGTGCGAAGCGCGTCAACCGCCGGTACGCCGAGCTCAACCAGATCGTCGCCGCGCACACCTCCTGGGTGCAGCTCGGCGACGATCTGGCGGCGGCCCGCGAGCTCGCCCGCGAGGACGAGGCCTTCGCCGAGGAGGTGCCGGAGCTCGAGGAGCAGCTGCGCCTCGCGCAGGAGAAGCTGCGCCGCCTGCTGATCCCGCGCGACCCGGACGACGGCCGCGACGTGATCATGGAGATCAAGGGCGGCGAGGGCGGCGCAGAGAGCGCCCTCTTCGCGGCCGACCTCCTGCGCATGTACGTGCACTACGCCGAGTCGAAGGGCTGGAAGACCGAGCTCCTCGAGCGCACCGAGAGCGATCTCGGCGGCTACAAGGACGTGCAGGTCGCCATCAAGGCGAACGCCTCGGACCCCTCGCAGGGCGCCTGGGCGCACCTCAAGTACGAGGGCGGCGTGCACCGCGTCCAGCGGGTGCCGGCGACCGAGTCGCAGGGGCGCATCCACACCTCGACGACGGGCGTGCTCGTCTTCCCCGAGGTCGACGAGCCCGAGGAGGTGTCGATCAGCCAGAACGATCTCAAGATCGACGTGTTCCGCTCCTCCGGCCCCGGCGGGCAGAGCGTCAACACGACCGACTCGGCGGTGCGCATCACCCACCTGCCGACCGGCATCGTCGTGTCGATGCAGAACGAGAAGTCGCAGCTGCAGAACCGCGAGGCGGCGATGCGCGTGCTGCGCGCCCGCATCCTCGCGAAGCGGCAGGAGGAGCTCGACGCGGTGGCCTCGGACGCGCGCAAGTCGCAGATCCGCGGCATGGACCGCTCCGAGCGCATCCGCACGTACAACTTCCCCGAGAACCGCATCGCCGACCACCGCACCGGCTACAAGTCCTACGACCTGGACCGGGTCATGGACGGCGCGATCGACGCGGTCATCGACTCCTGCATCCGAGCGGATGAGGACGCGAGGCTCGCCCAGATCGGCGACACGGAGTGAGCGAGGCCGTGGCCGCGCTGCGCGATCGCGCGGCCGCGGCCCTCGCCGGCGCCGGCGTGCCCGACCCCGAGGTGGATGCGGAGCTGCTGCTCGCGCACGTGCTCGGCGTCAGCCGCGGTGGCGTGCAGGCGAAGCTCGTCACCGGGGGAGCGGCGCCCGAGGGTGCCGCGGAGGCCCTCGCCCCGCTCGTGGAGCGCCGCAGCGCGCGCGAGCCGCTGCAGCACATCCTCGGCCTGGCGGCGTTCCGCCACCTCGAGCTCGAGGTCGGCCCCGGCGTCTTCGTGCCGCGGCCCGAGACCGAGACCCTCGCGCAGCTCGCGATCGACGCGGCCCTGGCCGCCGCCGGCCCGAGCCCGCGCGTCGTCGACCTCTGCACGGGCAGCGGGGCCGTGGCGCTCGCGGTCGGCACCGAGGTGCCGCACGCCGAGGTCGCCGCGGTCGAGCTCTCGCCCGAGGCCTTCGTCTGGGCGCGCCGCAACCGCGAGCGCGCGGGCGCCGAGAACGTGCGCATGGTCTTCGGCGATCTCGCCGAGGCCCTGCCGGAGTGGGACGGCACGGTCGACGTGGTCGTCTCGAACCCTCCTTACATCCCGCTCGGCGCGATCCCGCGCGACCCCGAGGTGCGCCTCTTCGACCCCGAGCTCGCGCTCTACGGCGGCGAGGACGGCCTCGACGTCGTGCGCTCGCTCTCGCGCCGCGCGCTCGCGCTGCTGCACCCCGGCGGCTTCCTCGTGATCGAGCACGGCGAGCTGCAGGGCGCCGACATCCGCGCGCTGCTCACGGCGGACGGATGGAGCGCGGCTGCCACCCAGCGCGACCTGCTGGGCCGCGACCGCTTCACGAGCGCGCTGCGCTGAGTCCATCGCTGCGCCGCCGCTCCTGCGGCGCAGTGCTCCCGCGGGATCGGGCGCGCTGCGCGGGCGCATCCGCTCGTCGATCGCTGCGCACGAACGGTCAGCAGAAAGTACTTGCTAAAGTGGAAAGTGCTTGCTTTACTGGAACCACTTCCGCAGGACGCAAGGAAACGAGGAGACCATGACCAGCGCCGCCACCGCGACGAGCATCCGCCCCGCCATCGTCGCGCTGATCGCCGGGTGGGCGATCGCCGTCACCGCCTTCCTGATCCTGCTCATCGTGCAGGGTCCGACCCCGGGACTGGTCGTCGCGCTCTCCTCCGGTTTCGCCGCGGTCTCGGCCGCCACGGTCACGGGCGTCGTGGCGGTCCAGCGCAAGCGCGCCGGCCGATGAGCGCCGAGCGCGACGACCTGGCCGCGCAGCTCGCGGCCTTCGAGACGGCCCGCAGCGCCGGTGACGGCCTCGCCGCCGTCGACCGCTGGCGCACGCGCGTGCTCGGCGCCGTGATCGGCATCGCCACCGCCGGCCTGCTGCTGGTGACCGCCTACCTACCGGTGACCGTCAGCCTGATCGGCTTCATGGGCGGCATGATCGGGTACGCGATCGTGATCAGCCTCGTGATCGCCTGGTACCTGCGCAGCCGTCGGGCCACCGCGCGGGGGTTCTCGACGCGCTACGCCGTCGGCCTCGGCGGCACGATGCTGCTCTACGTGATCGGCGTGATCGCGGCGACCGTCGTCGAGGCGCGCGACTGGTGGATCTGGGTGCCCGCGGCCGTGCTCGTGGCCCTGCCCGCGGTGATCGTGCCCGCCGGAGCGCGCCGATGACCGAGACCCAGCACCCTCGCCACGCGCTCGACGACCAGCTGACCGCCCCCATCCGGCTCAGCATCATGGCCGCGCTCGACAAGCTCGACGAGGTCGACTTCGCGGCCCTGCGCGACGCCATCGAGCTCAGCGACTCGGTGCTCAGCAAGCAGCTCGCCCAGCTCGAGACCGCCGGCTACGTCAGCCTGCGCAAGGGGTACGTCGGCAAGCGCCCGCGCACCTGGGCCAGCGCGACCCAGGAGGGGCGCGCCGCGCTCGTCGGGCACCTCGCCGCCCTGCGCGCCCTCACCGGGCTCTGACCGCGCGGACCCGCCTCGCCGGGCTCCCGGCGGCGCCGGGCTACCATGGGCTCGACATGCCCTCCTTCCACGACGCCTCCTCGCCGGAGGATCTGCTCACCGGCGCCCGGCTCGCCCGCACGGCGCTCGGCCGCGGCGAGCTCGTCGTGATCCCCACCGACACGGTGTACGGGCTGGCGGCGGATGCGTTCCAGCCGACCGCCGTGCAGCGCCTGCTGGACGCCAAGGGCCGCGGCCGCCAGTCGCCGCCGCCCGTGCTCGTTCCCGACTTCGCCACGCTCGACGCGCTGGCCGAGACGGTGCCGGATGCGGCGCGCAAGCTCGCGGAGGCTTTCTGGCCCGGCGGTCTCACCCTGGTGCTGCAGGCCCGCGCGTCGCTGAGCTGGGACCTGGGGGAGACCCGGGGCACGGTGGCCCTGCGCATGCCGGATCACGCCGTCGCCCGCGAGCTGCTCGCCGCGACCGGTCCGCTCGCCGTCTCCTCGGCGAACCTCACCGGCGAGCCCGCCGCGCGCACCGCGCAGCAGGCCGAGGCGATGCTCGGCGACTCGGTCGCCGTCTACCTCGACGCAGGCGAGGTCGGTGCCGACACCGCGCCGGGCCGCGACAACGGCTCCACGATCGTCGATGCGACGGCGCTGCCCGACGGGCCGCTGCGCATCCTGCGGCAGGGGGTCATCCCGCTCGTGCAGCTCGAGGCCGCGCTCGAGGGGGCCGCCCGCTTCGAGAGCGGCGCCTAGTGTTCTACGTCCTCACCGCGCTCGTCGCCGCCGGTACCGCGTTCGTCTTCAGCCTCGTCATCTGGAAGCTGGCGCTCAAGTACGAGCTGCACCCGCCCGTGCGCGAGCGCGACGTGCACACGCGCCCGACGCCGCGGCTCGGCGGCATCGCGATGTTCATCGGCGTGCTCGTCGCCTTCGCCTTCGCGTCGCAGGTGCCGTGGTTCAGCCTGGTCTTCGCGGATCCCGGCCCCATCCTCGCCATCCTCGGCTCGGCGCTCATCATCGTGCTGGTCGGCGTCGCCGACGACATCTGGGACCTCGACTGGATGACCAAGCTGGCCGCGCAGATCATCGCCGCCGGCCTGCTCGCCTGGCAGGGCGTCGCGATCGTCTCGCTGCCGATCGGCGGCGTCGCGGTCGGCAGCTCCACCATGTCGCTCATCGGCACGATCCTCATCGTGGTCGTGGTCATGAACGCGGTGAACTTCATCGACGGCCTCGACGGCCTGGTCGCCGGCGTCGTCATCATCGGCAACGGCGTCTTCTTCCTCTACACCTACGTGCTCACCCGCGTCATCGGCGAGGCCGAGTACTTCAACCTGTCGGCGCTCATCAGCGTGATCCTCGTGGGGGCCTGCCTCGGCTTCCTGCCGCTCAACTGGCACCCCGCGAAGATGTTCATGGGCGATGCGGGCGCCCTGCTGTCGGGCCTGCTCATGGCCGCCTCCGCGATCTCGGTCACCGGCCAGATCAGCGTGCCTGCGGTCGTCGCCGAGCGCACGCTGCTCCTGCCGGCGTTCATCCCGGTCGTGCTGCCGCTGGCGATCCTGATCCTGCCCCTGCTCGACTTCTCGCTCGCGGTGCTGCGCCGGCTGCGCGCCGGCAAGTCGCCGTTCGCGGCGGACCGGCTGCACATCCACCACCGCCTGCTCGACCTGGGCCACTCGCACTTCCACGCGGTGCTGCTCTTCTACGCGTGGACCACGGTGGTCTCGGTCGGCTGCCTGCTCTTCCTCTTCGTGCCGTGGCAGTTCGCGCTCACCCTCGTGGGGCTCGGCATCGCCGCGTGCACGGCCGTGACCATCGCCCCGGTCATCGCGAACCACCGCCGCCGCATCGCCGCCGAGCGCGCCGCGGCATCCCTCGAACCCGCCGTCGGCCCGACGTCGCCCGCGCCCCCGAACCACGTCCAGGAGCACCCGTGAACGCCAGCAAGATCTTCCGCCGAGCCCTCGTGCTCTCCCTCGTCCTCGCGGCGGCCATCGCGGTGGTCGGCGGGGTGATCGCGGGTCTCGTCGTGGGCCAGGACGGCGTGCTGAGCGTGCTCGTGGGCACCGCGATGGCGGTCGTGTTCGCGGGGATCACCGTCGTGAGCCTGATCGCTGCCGTGAAGTACGACATCACCGTGTTCTTCGGCATCATCATGGGCGCCTGGCTGGTCAAGGCGGTGCTCTTCATCGTCGTGCTGGTGCTGCTGCGCGACGCCGCCTTCATCCACGACTGGAGCCTCTTCCTCTCGATCGTCGCGGCGGTCGTGGGCACGCTCGTGATCGACGCCGTCGTCGTCGCGAAGGGGCGCATCGGCTACGTCAGCGACGTCGTCCTGCCGGGGGAGCAGCCCGCCGCGAAGGCCGACGATCAGGCCTGACCGAGCGGATGCGGGGGAGTGCATTCCTGCACCCACTGCAACATGGTCGGCTGATTCGACGTGACGTCGAACGCGCTGATAGTGTGAACCCCGATTGCGCCGCGGCCACTGCCGCCTGGCCGATCGCACCACATCCCAACGCTCATGTGCATCGCACATGCCCCGATCACAGGAGAGAGCGCTGCACGCCGACACCGTGACCCTGGCCGCTGGCGAAGGGGGCGAGTTCCACGCTCCCGGCATCGGAGAGTTCCTCGGACTCCCTGAGCTCTTCTTCGCAGACACCCCGTTCGCCATCGACCGCATCGTCATGGTGCGGCTCATCGCGATCGCGATCATGCTCGTCCTGTTCTACATCGGGCTCCGCAAGGCGAAGCGCGTGCCGGGCCACGGCCAGAGCCTCGCCGAGCTCGCGATCGACTTCGTCAAGACCCAGATCGTCGATCAGGTGCTGGGCGAGAAGCACGGCAAGCGGTTCCTGCCGCTGCTGACCGCGATGTTCTTCGGCATCTTCGCCATGAACATCACGGGCATCATCCCCGGCGCGAACATCGCGGGCACCTCGCTCATCGGCATGCCGCTGCTGCTGGGCCTCGTCGCCTACGTGGTCTTCATCTACGCCGGCATCAAGGAGCACGGTGCGCCGGGCTTCTTCCGCGCCCAGCTGTTCCCCTCCGGGGTGCCGTGGCCGGTCTACATCATCCTGACCCCGGTCGAGTTCATCAACATCTTCGTCGTGCGCCCGCTCTCGCTCGCGCTGCGACTGCTGCTGAACATGATGGTCGGCCACCTGCTGCTCGTGCTCTGCTTCGCGGCGACGCACTTCTTCTTCTTCAGCGCCGGCGGTCTGTACTCCCTCTTCGGGATCGGCACGCTCGCCTTCGGCTTCATCTTCACGCTCGTGGAGCTGGCCGTCGCGGTGCTGCAGGCCTACGTCTTCACCCTCCTGACGGCTGTCTACATCCAGCAGTCCGTCTCCCACGAGCACTGATCCAAGGCTCGGGCACCCGCCCGGTCCTCCCTACGGAAGGAAACCCACAGTGGACATCGCAGGCATCACCGGCAACATCGCCACCGTCGGCTACGGCCTCGCCGCCATCGGCCCCGGCATCGGTGTCGGAATCGTCGCCGGCAAGACCGTCGAGGCCATGGCCCGTCAGCCCGAGCTGGCCGGTCGCCTCCAGACCACCATGTTCCTCGGTATCGCCTTCGCCGAGCTCCTCGGCTTCATCGGCGTCGCCACCTACTTCATCTTCGTTTGAGTCAGGGGACCCACATGTCCAGCTTGATCATCGCGGCGGAGGAAGCGACGGCAACCAACCCGTTCATCCCCGCTGACTACGACATCATCTGGTCTGCGGTCGTCTTCGTCGTCATCGCCGCGTTCTTCGGGTTCTACGCGATCCCGAAGTTCCGCAAGATCCTCGACGACCGCGCCGCGGTCATCGAGGGCGGGATCGCCAAGGCAGAGAACGCGCAGGCCGAGGCCGCTGCCCAGCTCGAGAAGTACAACCAGCTTCTCGCCGAGGGACGCGCCGAAGCCGCCGAGGTCCGCGAGAAGGCCCGCACCGAAGGCGCCGCGATCCTCGCGGAGCTCAAGGAGCAGGCGCAGGCCGAGTCGGCCCGCATCCTCGCGAACGCGCAGACCCAGATCGAGGCGGAGCGTCAGGCGGCACTCGTGTCGCTGCGCGCCGAGGTCGGCACCCTCGCGATCGACCTCGCCTCGCGCGTGGTCGGCGAGACGCTGACCGACGACAAGAAGGCCGCCGGCCTCGTGGACCGCTTCCTCGCGGACCTCGAGTCCAGCGAGTCGGCGAAGGCAGGACAGTAAGCCATGGGCAGCGCTACCAGGGAAGCCCTCGCGGCCTCGCGGTCCGCGCTCGCTGAGGCGGGCGAGCCGACCCTCGCCGCCGCCGAGCAGCTGCTCGGCGCCGGTCGGGCCATCGGCGGCTCCGCGCAGCTGCGCGGCGTGCTGGCCGACGCCGAGATCGCGATCGAGCGCAAGCAGTCGCTGCTCGACTCGATCTTCGGTGCGAGCCTCGCGCCGCAGGCCAAGGGCCTGCTGCTCGGACTCGTCGGACGCCGCTGGTCGCGCTCCGACGACCTGCTCGAGGGCATCGAGGAGATCGGCATCCGCCTCGCCGCCGGGTCCGCCCCGGCGAGCACCGCGGTGGACGCCGAGCTCTTCGCCTTCCTGCAGGCCGTCATCGGCGACGCCGAGCTGGAGCTCGCGCTCGCGAGCAAGCTCGCGACGCCGGAGACCAAGGCCGGCGTCATCGCCGGTCTGCTCGAGGGCAAGGCGCACGGCACGACCATCGCGATCCTGCAGCACCTGGTGCAGCAGCCGCGCGATCGTCGCATCCGTCCGCTCATCGAGGCCGCGGCCGACATCGTCGCCGACCAGGCCGGCAGCGAGGTGGCCACGGTCACCGCCGCCGCCCCGCTGAGCCCGGCGCAGCGCAAGCGTCTCGAGGAGGGCCTCACGGCCTCCCGCGGGCGCTCGTTCCGCGTGCACGTCGTGATCGACCCCTCGATCCTCGGCGGGCTGCGCGTGAAGGTCGGCGACGAGATCGTCGACGGCACCGTCGCCAGCAGGCTCCAGGACCTCAAGCTCGCGCTCGCGAGCTGACGTCCTTCCAGACATCCCGAGGCCGCTGGCCTCGACAAGCAGAGAGACAGTGATGGCAGAGATCACGATCAGCCCGGACGAGATCCGGAGCGCGCTCAAGGACTTCGTCGGGTCCTACGAGCCCGGCAAGGCCTCCACCACCGAGGTCGGCCGCGTCACCGACGCCGGCGACGGCATCGCGCACGTCGAGGGCCTCCCCGGCGTCATGGCCAACGAGCTCATCCGCTTCGCGGACGGCACCCTCGGCCTCGCCCAGAACCTGGACGAGAACGAGATCGGCGTCATCGTGCTCGGCGAGTTCACCGGCATCGTGGAGGGCATGGAGGTGACCCGCACCGGCGAGGTCCTCTCCGTCCCCGTGGGCGAGGGCTACCTCGGCCGCGTCGTCGACCCGCTCGGCGCCCCGATCGACGGCCTCGGCGAGATCGCGACCAGCGGCCTCCGCGCGCTCGAGCTCCAGGCTCCGGGCGTCATGGCCCGTAAGTCGGTGCACGAGCCGATGCAGACCGGCATCAAGGCGATCGACGCCATGATCCCGATCGGCCGCGGCCAGCGCCAGCTCATCATCGGCGACCGCCAGACCGGCAAGACGGCCATCGCGATCGACACGATCATCAACCAGAAGGCCAACTGGGAGTCGGGCGACGTCAACAAGCAGGTGCGCTGCATCTACGTCGCCATCGGCCAGAAGGGCTCGACCATCGCCTCGGTGAAGGGCGCGCTCGAGGAGGCCGGCGCGATGGAGTACACCACCATCGTCGCGGCCCCCGCGTCCGACCCGGCCGGCTTCAAGTACCTCGCGCCCTACACCGGCTCGGCCATCGGCCAGCAGTGGATGTACGAGGGCAAGCACGTCCTGATCATCTTCGACGACCTGTCGAAGCAGGCCGAGGCCTACCGCGCCGTCTCCCTCCTCCTCCGTCGTCCGCCGGGACGCGAGGCCTACCCGGGTGACGTCTTCTACCTGCACTCCCGTCTGCTGGAGCGTTGCGCCAAGCTCTCCGACGAGCTCGGCGCGGGCTCGATGACCGGCCTGCCGATCATCGAGACCAAGGCGAACGACGTCTCGGCGTACATCCCGACCAACGTGATCTCGATCACCGACGGCCAGATCTTCCTGCAGTCCGACCTCTTCAACGCCAACCAGCGTCCGGCGGTCGACGTGGGCATCTCGGTCTCGCGAGTCGGCGGCGACGCCCAGGTGAAGTCGATCAAGAAGGTCTCCGGCACGCTCAAGCTCGAGCTCGCCCAGTACCGCTCGCTCGAGGCCTTCGCGATGTTCGCGTCGGACCTCGACCAGGCCAGCCGACGCCAGCTCGCCCGAGGCGCCCGCCTCACCGAGCTGCTCAAGCAGCCGCAGTACTCGCCGTTCCCGGTGGAGGAGCAGGTCGTCTCGATCTGGGCCGGCACCAACGGCAAGCTCGACGAGATCCCCGTCGAGGACGTGCTGCGCTTCGAGGCCGAGCTGCTCGACTACCTCAAGCGCAACACCGAGGTGCTCGACACGCTGCGGGCCACCAACGTGCTGGACAACGACACCCTGGCCGCTCTCGAGTCGGGCGTGGACGCCTTCCTCAAGGAGTTCCAGCCGGGCGCCGCGGCCTCCGTCGAGGCCGATGTCGACGCCGCCGACGAGGCGGACGTCAACCAGGCGCAGATCGTCAAGGGCCGCCGCTAAGGCGACCCGTCGGGGAGGCCCGCACGGGCCTCCCCGCGATCCGGCCGGCAGCGGCCACGACATCGACCAGAGCTAGACAGAAGGAAACGACATGGGAGCCCAGCTTCGGGTCTACCGGCAGAAGATCCGCTCTGCCCAGACCACCAAGAAGATCACCCGTGCCATGGAGCTGATCGCGGCTTCGCGCATCCAGAAGGCGCAGCAGCGCGTCGCGGCCACGGCGCCGTACACGCGCGCGGTGACCCGTGCCGTCTCGGCCGTCGCCACGTTCTCGAACGTGGACCACGTGCTCACCACCGAGCCGGAGAAGGTGGAGCGGGCCGCAGTGCTCATCCTCGCCTCCGACCGCGGCCTCGCCGGTGCGTTCAACGCGAACGTGCTGAAGGAGGCCGACCAGCTCGCCGAGCTCCTGCGCGAGCAGGGCAAGGACGTGGTGTTCTACCTCGTCGGCCGTCGTGCGCAGGGCTACTTCGCCTTCCGTCGCCGCGCCTTCGAGCAGGTCTGGACCGGCGACACCGACAGCCCCTCGTTCGAGACGGCCAAGGAGATCGCCGACACGGTCGTCGACCGCTTCCGTCAGCCGGCCTCCGAGGGCGGCGTCGACGAGATCCACGTGGTGTTCAACCGCTTCGTGAACATGATCAGCCAGGTGCCCGAGGTCGTCCGGCTGCTCCCGCTCGAGGTCGTCGAGGGCGTCGAGGCGCCGGAGCAGAGCGAGCTCCTGCCGCTCTACGAGTTCGAGCCCGACGCGGAGAGCGTGCTCGATGCGCTCCTGCCGGTCTACATCGAGAGCCGTATCTTCAACACGCTGCTGCAGTCGGCCGCGTCGAAGCACGCGGCCACCCAGCGCGCGATGAAGTCGGCGAGCGACAATGCCGACAAGCTCATCCGCGACTACACCCGTCTGGCGAACAACGCTCGCCAGGCCGAGATCACTCAGCAGATTTCCGAGATCGTGGGCGGCGCCGACGCCCTGGTCTCGGCCAAGTAGCTCCTACGAGGAAGAGAAGACAGATGGCTACCGCTACCGCAACCAACGCCACCGAGGCTCCCGCCGCGGCCGGTGTCGGACGCATCGCCCGGGTCACCGGTCCGGTCGTCGACATCGAGTTCCCGCACGACGCGATCCCCGGCATCTACAACGCCCTGAAGACCACGGTCTCCATCGGCGAGCAGAAGACCGAGCTCATCCTCGAGGTCGCCCAGCACCTGGGCGACGACCTCGTCCGCGCGATCGCGCTCAAGCCGACCGACGGACTCGTCCGCGGCCAGGAGGTCACCGACACGGGCGAGCCGATCTCGGTTCCCGTCGGCGACATCACCAAGGGCAAGGTCTTCAACGTCACCGGTGACGTGCTCAACCTCCCCGATGGCGAGACCATCGAGGTCACCGAGCGCTGGCCCATCCACCGCAAGCCCCCGGCATTCGACCAGCTCGAGTCGAAGACGCAGCTCTTCGAGACCGGCATCAAGTCGATCGACCTCCTGACCCCCTACGTGCAGGGTGGCAAGATCGGCCTCTTCGGCGGTGCGGGCGTCGGCAAGACCGTCCTCATCCAGGAGATGATCCAGCGCGTCGCGCAGGACCACGGCGGCGTCTCGGTGTTCGCCGGCGTCGGCGAGCGCACCCGTGAGGGCAACGACCTCATCCACGAGATGGACGAGGCCGGCGTCTTCGACAAGACCGCGCTCGTGTTCGGCCAGATGGACGAGCCGCCGGGAACGCGTCTGCGCGTCGCCCTCTCGGCCCTGACCATGGCCGAGTACTTCCGCGACGTCCAGAAGCAGGACGTGCTCCTCTTCATCGACAACATCTTCCGCTTCACGCAGGCTGGCTCGGAGGTCTCCACCCTCCTCGGCCGCATGCCGTCCGCGGTGGGCTACCAGCCGAACCTCGCCGACGAGATGGGTGTGCTCCAGGAGCGCATCACCTCGACGCGTGGTCACTCGATCACCTCGCTGCAGGCGATCTACGTGCCGGCCGACGACTACACCGACCCGGCCCCGGCGACCACCTTCGCCCACCTCGACGCGACCACCGAGCTCTCGCGCGAGATCGCCTCGAAGGGCCTCTATCCGGCCATCGACCCGCTGACCTCCACGTCGCGGATCATGGACCCCCGGTACTTGGGCGCCGACCACTACCGCGTCGCGACCACGGTCAAGCAGATCCTCCAGAAGAACAAGGAGCTGCAGGAGATCATCGCGATCCTCGGTGTCGACGAGCTCTCCGAAGAGGACAAGATCACGGTGTCGCGCGCGCGCCGCATCCAGCAGTTCCTCTCGCAGAACACCTACATGGCGAAGAAGTTCACCGGTGTCGAGGGCTCCACGGTGCCCCTCAAGGACACCATCGAGTCCTTCGACGCCATCGCCAAGGGCGAGTTCGACCACGTGGCCGAGCAGGCCTTCTTCAACGTCGGCGGCATCTCCGACGTCGAGGAGCAGTGGGCGAAGATCCAGAAGGAGAACGGCTGATCGTGGCCGAGCTCAACGTCAGCGTCGTCTCGGCCGACCGCGAGGTGTGGGCGGGTACCGCCTCCTCCGTGGTCGCCCGCACGACCGAGGGTGAGATCGGCTTCCTGCCGGGTCACGAGCCCGTGCTCGCGATCCTCGGCGCAGGACAGGTGCGCATCACCCTGCCCAGCGGCGAGAAGCTCGTCGCGAACGCCGAGGACGGCTTCGTCTCGGTCGAGCACGACACCGTCACGGTCGTCGCGCGCGCCGCGTCGCTGGTCTGAGAACCGGTAGCGAGCAACCCATGCTGATCGCCATGGCCGGCTTGCCGGGTTCCGGCAAGTCGACCCTGGCGTCGGCGATCGGCGCCGAGCTGCGCCTGCCCGTCGTCTCGGTGGACCCCATCGAGACGGCGATCCTGCGGGCCGGCATCGACGCCGGCCAGCCCACCGGGCTGGCCGCATACCTTGTGGCCGAGGCCGCTGTGGAGCCGATCCTGGCTTCCGGCGGCCTCGGCGTCGTTCTGGACGCGGTCAACGCCGTCGGCCCCGCCCGCGATCAGTGGGTCGGTCTGGCCGAGCGCCAGGGACGCGGGCTCCGCTTCATCGAGGTGCACTGCTCCGATCCGGACCTGCACCGCGAGCGCCTCGAGGCGCGACGCCGGCTGAGCCCGCCCGCCGCGGTGCACGCCGTCGAGGAGAGCCTCGACGAGTGGGCCGCCTGGGACGGCGCCGCGGCCGCCGCGCCGCGCCTGCGGCTCGACAGCGTGCATCCGCTGCCCGTGCTCGTCGAGCAGGCGCTGGCGTTCCTGCGCGCGTGATGCGCGTCATCCTGCCGCCCTCCGAGACCAAGCGCGACGGGGGCGAGGCCGGCAGCGCGCTCGATCTCGGGCAGCTGTCGTTCCCCGAGCTGACGGCGGCGCGCGCCGCCGTCGTGCAGGCGACCGTCGAGCTGGCGGCCGATGCCGAGGCCACCGTGCGCGCGCTCAAGCTCGGCCCCAAGCAGTCCGACGAGGTGCCGCGCAATCGCGCCCTCACCGAGTCGCCGACCATGCCCGCGCTGCACCGCTATACCGGCGTGCTCTACGACGCGCTCGACGCCCCCTCCCTGCCCGCCGACGCCTGGGAGCGCGCCCGCCGCTCGGTGCTCGTGCACTCCGCGCTGCTCGGCCCCGTGGGCGCCGGCGACCCCGTGCCCGCGTACCGGCTCTCGCACGACTCCCGCCTGCCCGGGCTGCCGCTGAAGCGGCACTGGCGGGCGGATGCGGCCGCGGCGCTGGCCGCGCTCGGCGAGCCCGTGCTGGACCTGCGCAGCGAGGGCTACGTGGGCCTCGGCCCGCTCGACGGCGTCGCCGAGGCGGCCTACCTGCGCGTGGTCGCGGAGGGCCCCGACGGGCGCCGGCGCGCGCTCAACCACTTCAACAAGCAGGGCAAGGGCCGCTTCGTGCGTGCGCTGCTGCTCAGCGGAGCCGAGCCGCGCGGCCTCGAGGAGCTGCTCGACTGGGCCTCGAGCGCCGGCGTGCCGCTCGAGCGCACCGGCGAGCGCGAGCTCACCCTCGTCGCCGAGCACTGAGCACAGGCGCCGAGTACTGAACGCCGCGCACTGCGCACTCAGCGCAGCGGCGTCCGGTCGGGCGAGTGGCCGTTCAGGGGCGCGAGGCGAACCACACGGTCGTGTCGCCGTAGTCGCGACGTCGCTCGAGCTCGAGCCCCACGGGCCAGCTCGGCTCGGGGGCGCGGGCCGACCGCTCCACGAGCACCACGGCGTCGTCGGAGAGCCGGGCAGGCAGCGCCGCGAGCAGCGCCGTGAGCTCGGGCTCGCCCAGCTCGTAGGGCGGGTCGATGAGCACGAGGTCGAAGGCGTCGTGGCCGGTCTCGAGGAACGGCTGCGCGGCGACGGCCGCGACCCGCACCTGCGGGGCCGCGCCCCGCGGCGCCCGTGCGGTGACCTGCTCGGCGTTCGCCCGGCAGACCTTCGCGGCGCGGCCGTTCTTCTCGACGAGCACGACCTCGGTCGCACCGCGGCTCGCGGCTTCGAGGCCGAGCGCGCCGGTGCCCGCGTAGAGGTCGAGCACCCGGGCTCCGTCGATCGCGTCGCGCGACTCCAGCGCCGAGAAGAGCGCCTCGCGCACGCGGTCGCTCGTGGGGCGGGTTCCGGTGCGGGGCACCTCGAGCGCGAGCGATCCCGCGAAGCCGGCGATGATGCGGGTCATGGGGAACGAGCCTAGCGGCGAGCGGATGCGCGGGGCGGCGGCTCCGCATCCGCTCGCCGCTCCGCAGCGCGGGCGTTCCCGCCGGATCC
The DNA here is from genome assembly GCA_029959365.1 of Microbacteriaceae bacterium PS02343. Taxonomy (GTDB): domain Bacteria; phylum Actinomycetota; class Actinomycetes; order Actinomycetales; family Microbacteriaceae; genus Arenivirga. Next base: position 36,209 of record JASCOA010000013.1, read on the forward strand.
TGCCCGCGGAACGAGCGCGCACGGCTCGAACGACCGCGCTCCGGGAACAGGTCGACGGGTACGGCCGCGCGAGGGCGTCGGCGCCGACGGTGGGATGCGCGTGCCCGTCGGAGGCGCGCGATACGCTCGGCGGGTGACCACCTCGCCGCTCGATCAGCCGTTGGCGGCGGTCCTGGGGGAGCGCACGGCGAAGGCCTTCTCGCGCGGGCTCGGCCTCGAGACCGTCGCCGATCTCCTCGGCCACTACCCGCGGCGCTACGCCAAGCGCGGTGAGCTCACCGAGCTGGGCGCGCTGCCGCCGGACGAGAACATCACGCTGGTCGCCGAGGTGCTGCAGGTGCAGGAGCGCTCGATGCGCGCCCGTCGCGGCTCGCTGCTCGAGGTGCTCATCGGCGACGGCACCGGCACGATCAGCCTCACCTTCTTCAACCAGTCCTGGCGGGCGAAGGAGCTGCGGCCGGGCGCCCGCGGCATCTTCGCCGGCAAGCTCGGCGAGTACCGCGGCATGATGCAGCTCGCGCACCCCGACTACGAGCTGTTCGACCGCGAGGGCGACGACGACGGCGAGGGCGGTCGCGACCCGGAGGCAGCGAAGCGCTGGGCCGAGCAGCCGATCCCGATCTACCCCGCCACGAGCACCGTGGCCAGCTGGCAGCTTCAGCGCGCCGTCGCCGTCGTGCTCGACGGCCTGCCGGACCTGCCCGACCCGATCCCGGCGATCGTGCGCGAGGGTCGCAAGCTGCATCCGTACCACCGCGCCCTCGAGCTGATCCACCGCCCGACGACCGAGCAGGACGCGCACGTCGCCCGGCACACGCTGAAGTTCCAGGAGGCGCTGCTGCTGCAGGCCGCGCTGCTGCAGCGCCGCGAGCAGCAGCGCGCCAGCACCGCCTACGCCCGCCGTGCGAAGCCGGGCGGACCGCTCGAGCGCTTCGACGCGGCGCTGCCCTTCCAGCTCACCGGCGATCAGCGCGCGGTCGGCGAGACGATCTCCGCAGGACTCGCCCGCGAGAGCCCGATGAACCTGCTCGTGCAGGGCGAGGTCGGCTCGGGCAAGACCCTGGTCGCCCTGCGCGCGATGCTCGCGGTCGCCGAGGACGGCGGCCAGTCGGCCCTGCTCGCGCCGACCGAGGTGCTCGCCGCCCAGCACCTGCGCTCCATCGAGCGCACCCTCGGCCCCGAGCTCGTCGCCGAGCTCAAGCCCGTCCTGCTCACCGGGCAGCTGCCCGTCGCCGAGCGCCGCAAGGCGCTGCTCGCGATCGTGAGCGGCCAGTCGCGCATCGTCGTGGGCACCCACGCGCTGCTCGGCGACAAGGTCGAGTTCACCGACCTGGGGCTCGTGGTCGTCGACGAGCAGCACCGCTTCGGCGTGGAGCAGCGCGAGACGCTGCGGGCGAAGGGCGCGACCCCGCCGCACGTGATCGTGCTGACGGCGACGCCCATCCCGCGCACGGTCGCCATGACCGTCTTCGGCGACCTCGACGTCGCCACGATCCGCGAGCTTCCGGCCGGCCGGGCGGGCATCACGAGCCACGTCGTGCCGCTGGTCGACCACCCGCAGTGGATCGCCCGGGTCTGGGAGCGGATGGGCGAGGAGCTCGCCCAGGGCCGGCAGGTCTTCGTCGTATGCCCTGCGATCGAGGAGCCCGCGGAGGGGAAGAAGGCCCCGAAGGTCACCGAGGACGGCGCGCCCCTCGAGGACGGCGGCTCGAGCGACGCCCCGCTCGCCGCCGTGGAGACCCTGCTGCCCCAGCTGCGCGAGCAGCCGGCGCTCGCCGGCCGCCGCATCGAGGCGCTGCACGGGCGCATGAAGGGCGAGGAGAAGGACGCGATCATGCGCGCCTTCGCCGCCGGCGGCATCGACGTGCTCGTCGCGACCACCGTCATCGAGGTCGGCGTCGACGTGCCGAACGCCTCGGTCATGGCCGTGCTCGACGCCGAGCGCTTCGGCGTCTCGCAGCTGCACCAGCTGCGCGGCCGCGTCGGCCGCGGCGGGGTGCCGGGCCTCTGCCTGCTCGTCACCCGCGCCGAGGAGGGCTCGCTCGCCCGCGAGCGCGTCGAGGCGGTCGCCGCGACGCTCGACGGCTTCGAGCTGGCGCAGGCCGACCTCGAGCTGCGCCAGGAGGGCGACGTGCTGGGCAGCAACCAGTCCGGCGGCCGCTCCTCGCTGCGCATCCTGCGGGTCGCCCGCGACGGCGCCCTCATCGCCCAGGCCCGCGCCTCCGCCGAGCAGCTCATCGCGGCGCCCGGCGGCATCGCGGCGCACCCCGAGCTCGCCGCGGCGCTCGAGCGCCGCCTCGACGAGAGCGCCAAGGCCTACCTCGACAAGGGCTGAGCACCGCGCCGGACGAGCGGATGCGCGCACGGAGGGCCCTGCAGGAAGCGCGCAGCCGCGCCGAGCAGCCCGGCCCCGCGGCTACGCTGGGCGCATGACCAGGATCGCCGTCGTCCCCGGATCCTTCGACCCCGTCACGCTCGGTCACCTCGACGTGATCGGGCGCGCCGCCAGGATCTTCGAGGAGCTGCACGTCGTCGTCGTGCACAACCCGGCGAAGACCACGCTGCTGAGCCCGGAGGAGCGCATCGGCCTCATCGAGGAGTCGATCGCCGAGGCCGGCATCGGCGGCAGCATCCGCGTGACCGACTGGGGCTCCGGCCTGCTCGTCGACTACTGCCGTCAGGTGGGCGCCGAGGTGCTCGTCAAGGGAGTGCGCTCGCAGCTCGACGTGAGCTACGAGACGCCGATGGCGATCGTCAACCGCGACCTCGCGGCCGTCGAGACCGTCTTCCTGCTGCCGAACCCCGCGCACGCGCACGTGTCGAGCTCGCTCGTGCGGCAGGTCGCGGCGCTCGGCGGCGACATCAGCCCCTACGTGCCGCCCGCGGTGGCGCGGCACCTGGCGTGAGCGCGGAGGGCGCCGCTCCGCGCATCGGCTTCGCGGCCATGCTCGAGCATCTGCCGCCGGCGGAGGCGGTCGAGCTCGCGGCGCACGCCGAGCGGCACGGCTTCAGCGGCACCATGGCGAGCGACCGCTTCCAGCCGTGGGTGCCCGCGCAGGGCCAGGCGCCCTTCGTCTGGAACGTGCTCGCGGCCATCGGTCAGCGCACGAGCGGCGACCTGGGGCCCGGCTCGGTCGCCCCGACCGTGCGCATGCATCCGGCCGTCGTCGCGCAGGCCAGCGCCACGCTCGCGGCGATGCACCCCGGGCGGCACTGGCTCGGCCTCGGCGCGGGGGAGGCGCTCGACGACCACGTGACCGGCGAGTACTGGCCCGAGGCGCCGCAGCGCATCAACCGGCTCTTCGAGGCCATCGAGGTGATCCGCAAGCTCTTCGCCAGCGGGCTGTCGGGTCGCGACGTCAAGCACGACGGCGAGTTCTTCCGCCTCGAGACCACCCGGCTCTGGACGATGCCCGAGACGGCTCCGCCCATCCTCGTCGCCACCACCGGCCCGGTCACCGCCAAGCGCGCCGGCCGCAGCGCCGACGGCCTCATCGCGATCGGCGCCCCGCACGAGCAGCTGGCCCGCCTCGTGCAGCGCTTCGACGAGGGCGCCCGCGAGGCGGGGCGCGATCTCGCCACCACGAGCAAGGTGCTGCAGCTGCACCTGGCCTGGGCGCCGAGCCGCGACGAGGCGCTCGCGAACGCCCTGCGGCTCTGGCCGAACGGCGCGATGAGCTTCCCGAAGGGCGACATCCGCTCGCCGTTCGAGTTCGCGCAGATCGCCAGGCTCGTGCGGCCGGAGGACCTCGCGGAGCGGATGACCGTCTCCGAGGATCCGGACGTGCACCGCGCCGCGATCCAGCGCGCCCTCGACCTCGGCTTCGACCGGGTCTACCTGCACAACGCCGGGCCGGATCAGCGGGGGTTCCTCGAGGTCTTCGGCCGCGAGGTGCTGCCGGGGCTGCGCCGATGACCCGGCTCGCGGTCTGGGCGCCGGAGGGGCTCGGGGAGATCCGGCAGGGCGACGACCTGGCGGCGCTCATCGGCGACCTGGTGCATCCGCTCGAGGACGGCGACATCCTCGTCGTCACGAGCAAGATCGTCTCCAAGGCGGAGGGGCGGATGCGCGAGGCCGCCGACCGCGAGGCCGCGATCACCGAGGAGACGGTGCGCGTGGTCGCGACCCGCGAGCATCCCGGCGGCGTCACCCGCATCGTCGAGAACCGGCTCGGCATCGTCGCCGCGGCCGCGGGCGTCGACGCGAGCAACACCCCGGAGGGCACGATCCTGCTGCTGCCGGTGGACCCGGATGCGAGCGCCCGCGCGCTCGCGGAGGCCCTGCGCATCCGCTTCGGCGTCGCCGTCGGCGTCGTGATCTCGGACACGCTCGGCCGGCCGTGGCGGATCGGTCAGACCGATGCCGCGATCGGCGCGGCGGGCCTGCTCGTGGCGGACGATCTGCGCGGCGGCGTCGATGCGCAGGGCCGACCGCTTACCGTGACCCAGGCCGCCGTCGCCGACGAGATCGCGGCCGCGGCCGACCTGGTGAAGGGCAAGACGAGCGGATGCCCGGTGGCCGTCGTGCGCGGCCTCGGGCACCTCGTCGGCGGGCTCGATCTGCCCGGCGCCCGCAGCCTGGTGCGCACGGGCCCGAGCGATATGTTCGCTCGGGGGAGCCGCGAGGCGTACGAGGACGGCTACGCCGCCGGTCTGGCGGCGCAGCCTGAGCGCTAGGCCGTCGGGCGCCCGTAGGTCTCGAGCAGCCGCAGCCAGACCTCGCTGATGGTCGGGTACGACGGCACCGCGTGCCAGAGCCGGCTGAGCGGCACCTCGCCGACGACCGCGATGGTCGCGGAGTGCAGCAGCTCGGCCACGTCCTGGCCCACGAAGGTGGCGCCGACGATCACGCCTCGGTCCTCGTCGACGACGATGCGCGCCTTGCCGGCGTAGCCGTCGGCGTGCAGGCTCGCGCCGGCGATCGAGCCCAGGTCGTAGTCGACGACGCGGGTGCGCAGCCCGGCCTCCTCGGCCGACGCGGCGGTGCGCCCGATCGAGGCGACCTCCGGGTCGGTGAAGGTCACCTGCGGAACGGCGGCGACGTCTGCGGTGGCCGCGTGCACGCCCCAGGCGCCGGCATCCACGTTCGCGCCGGTCGCTCGGGCGACGATCACGTCGCCGGCCGCGCGGGCCTGGTACTTGCCCTGGTGGGTGAGCAGCGCGCGGTGGTTGACGTCGCCGACCGCGTAGAGCCAGTCGTGGCCGCGCACCCGCAGCGTCTCGTCCGTCTCGAGCCAGGCGCCGTCCTCGAGCCCGATGCTCGCGAGGCCCAGGTCGGCGGTCGCCGGCTCGCGGCCCGTCGCGACGAGCAGGTGCTCGGCGCGCAGCACGGTGCCGTCCTCGAGGTCGATCGCGACCGAGCCGTCGTCCTCGCGCACCGAGCTCGCGATGCGCGCACCCGTGCGCACGTCGACGCCGCGCTCCGACAGCGCCTCGCCGACGAGTTCGCCGGCGAAGGGCTCCTGGCCGCCGAGCAGCCCGCCGCGGGAGAGCAGGGTGACGGTCGTGCCGAGGTCCGAGTAGGCGGTGGCCATCTCGACGCCGACCACGCCGCCGCCGATCACGATGAGCGAGCGCGGCACGTCGGTGACACTGGTCGCCTCGCGGCTGGTCCACGGGTCGGTCTCGGCGACGCCGTCGATGGGCGGGATCGCGGCGGTCGTGCCGGTGGCGACGGCGACCGCGTGCCGGGCCTCGATGCGCCGCACCGCGCCGTCCTCGCCGGTGATCTCCACGACGCGCTCGCCGGCGATGCGCGCGAGGCCGCGGGCGAGGTCGATGCCCGCGGACTGCAGCCACTCGACCTGGCCGGTGTCCTCCCATCCGCTCGTGAAGGAGCTCCGGCGGCGCAGCACGGCGGCAGGGTCGATCCGCGCCCCGGGGTCTGCCGCTCCGGCCACCCGCTGGGCCGCGCGCAGGGCCGAGCCGCTGCGCAGCAGGGCCTTGGAGGGCATGCACGCCCAGTAGGAGCACTCGCCCCCGACGAGCTCGCGCTCGACGATGAGCACGGAGAGCCCGCCCTGCACGGCTCGGTCGGCGACGTTCTCGCCGACGGGGCCGGCTCCGATGACGATCAGGTCGTATGCAGCGTCTGTCATGGAACCCATCATCCCCCTCGTCATAAATCGAAGTCTGGACTGCGTCGGTCACTACGCTGGACTCCACCCGTAGACGCAGGTCACCCGGCAGGAACGAGACATCCCTTGATCGAATTCCGATCCGTCAGCAAGCAGTTCCCGGATGGCACGAAGGCCGTGCAGGGTTTCGACCTCACGGTCCCCTCGCACTCGACCACCGTCTTCGTGGGCTCCTCGGGCTGCGGCAAGACGACGCTGCTGCGCATGGTCAACCGCATGGTCGAGCCGAGCGCCGGCCAGATCCTCATCGACGGCGAGGACGTCGCGAAGACGGATGCGGTGCAGCTGCGCCGCCGCATCGGCTACGTCATGCAGAACAGCGGTCTGCTGCCGCACCGCAGCGTGCTCGACAACATCACCACGGTGCTGCGGCTCAACAAGACCCCCAAGGCCGAGGCGCGCGAGCGCGGCCTGGCCCTCATGGACACGGTCGGCCTCGACCGCGCGCTCGCCAAGCGCTACCCGAGCCAGCTCTCCGGCGGCCAGCAGCAGCGCGTCGGCGTCGCCCGCGGTCTCGCGGTCGAGCCGAACATCCTGCTCATGGACGAGCCCTTCGGCGCCGTCGACCCGATCGTGCGCACCGAGCTGCAGCAGGAGCTGCTGCGCTTGCAGCGCGACCTCGGCAAGACGGTGGTGTTCGTGACCCACGACATCGACGAGGCCTTCCTGCTCGGCGACCAGATCGTGATCCTGAAGAAGGGCGGCGTCATCGCCCAGCAGGGCAGCCCCGAGGAGATCCTCGCGAACCCGGCGGACGACTTCGTCGCCGACTTCGTGGGCGCGAACCGCGGCAAGCGCGCGCTCTCGCTCAAGCAGGTCGACGGCCGCACCATCGTCATCGACGCCGACGGCAAGGCGGCCGGCGTACTCCACGAGGGCGCGGCGTGAACCGGGTCGCAGCATGAACTGGGTACTCGCCAACCTCGACCTGATCGGGCGGCTCTCGCTCGAGCACCTGCGCCTCAGCGTGGTGCCGATCGTGCTGGGCTTCGTGCTCGCGATCCCGCTCGGCTGGGTGGCCTGGCGCTACCAGCTGACCCGCGGCGTGATCCTCACGATCACCGGCCTGCTCTACACGATCCCCTCGCTGGCGCTCTTCGCGCTGCTGCCGCCGCTGCTCGGCATCAGCTACCTCAGCGAGCTCAACGTGATCATCGCGCTCACGCTGTACGCGGTCGCGATCATGGCCCGCTCGGTGGCCGAGGCCCTCGGCTCGGTCGACCCGGGCACCCGCCAGGCCGCGGTCGCACTGGGCTACGCGCCGTGGCGGCGCTTCTGGGAGGTCGACTTCCCGCTCGCCGGACCCGTGCTGCTCGCCGGCCTGCGCGTGGTCGCCGTGAGCACGATCGCCCTGGTGACGGTCGGCGCACTGCTCGGCGTCGACAGCCTCGGCTACCTCTTCACGAACGGCTTCCAGCGGCGCATCGTGCCCGAGATCCTCGCCGGCGTCGTCGCCACGATGGCGATCGCACTCGTCATCGACGGCCTGCTCGCGCTGGTCGGGCGCGGGCTCATGCCGTGGTCGCGGCGCAAGCAGCCCATCCGATCGAGGCCGGGCACCGAGTCCTTCGGGCGCGGCGTCAACCCGGGAGCGAGCGCGTGAACCTCTTCGCGGAAGCCTTCGCCTGGCTCACCTCCGAGGAGCTGGCGAACAGCAGCCTGCCGCTCGGCGAGGCCTTCGGCCAGCACCTCTACTTCAGCTTCGTCACCGTGCTCATCGCGGCGCTCATCGCCGTACCCGCCGGCTACCTCATCGGCCACACGGGCAAGGGGCGCGAGATCGCGGTCGGCATCACGGGCGCCGCCCGCGCACTGCCGAGCTTCGGCCTCATCCTGCTGCTGGTGCTCGTGCTCGGCGTCACGCGCAGCGAGCTCGGGGCGTTCATCGCCTTCGTGCTGCTCGCGATCCCGTCGATCCTCGCCGGCGCCTACGCCGGCGTCGAGGCCGTCGACCGCCGCACGGTGGACGCGGCTCGCGCCGTCGGCATGACCGAGTGGCAGATCCTCGTCAAGGTCGAGGCGCCCCTCGGGCTCCCGCTGCTCGTCGGCGGGCTGCGCAGCGCGGTGCTGCAGGTCGTGGCCACGGTCACCCTGGCCGGCTACGTCAACCTCGGCGGGCTCGGGTACTACATCATCCAGGGCGTGCCGCTCGGCCGCTTCGATCAGATCCTCGGCGGCGCGGTGCTCGTCATCGCGCTCGCCCTCGTCCTGGACGGCCTCTTCGGCCTCCTCGCGCGCGTCGTGGAGCCCCAGGGCCTCGCGTCGCGCACCCAGCGCCGCCGGGCCGATCCCGCGACGGCGGAGACCACCGCATCGGCGTGAGCCGAGCGGATCTCCGCATCCCCTCCATCCGCACCACCTGACACAGCACCAGGAGATCAGCACATGAAGACCACACTGCACCGGCGCCGCTTCGCGGCAGCAGGTCTCGCCGCGGCCGGAGCCCTCGTCCTCGCCGGCTGCGCCGGCGGCGGCGACCCGCTCGAGAACGACAACGGCGGCGAGTCCTCCAGCGGCGACGCCATCGTGATCGGCTCGCAGGAGTACTACTCGAACGAGATCATCGCCGAGATCTACGCCCAGGCGCTCGAGGCCGAGGGCTTCGAGGTCGAGCGCAGCTTCAGCATCGGTCAGCGCGACGCCTACATCCCGTCGCTCGAGAGCGGCGACGTCGACCTGTTCCCGGAGTACACCGGCAACCTGCTGCAGTACTACGACGCGGAGGCGACCGCGACGCTGCCCGACGAAGTCTACGACGCGCTCGTGGAGGTGCTGCCCGACGGCATCACCGCCCTCGACTACTCCGAGGCGACCGACCAGGACTCGTACAACGTCACGGCCGAGTACGCGGCGGAGAACGACCTCGTCTCGATCGCCGACCTCGCGGGCCTGGAGGGCGTGCGCCTCGGCGGCGCCCCCGAGCTCGAGCAGCGCCCCTACGGCCCCTCGGGCCTCGAGAGCGTCTACGGCGTGAACGTCGCCTTCGAGCCCACGGCCGCCACCACGGTCGAGTCGCTCGTCGCGGGCGAGATCGAGGTCGCGAACATCTACAGCGCCGACCCGAGCATCGGCTCGAACGACCTCGTCACGCTCGAGGACCCCGAGGGCCTGTTCCTCGCCTCGAACGTCGTGCCGATCGCCTCGAGCGACATCGCCGGCGACATCGCCGACGTGATCAACGCGGTCAGCGCCGCGCTGACCGCCGAGGACCTCGTCGCGCTCAACGCGCTGAGCGTCGACGACCAGGAGTCCACGGCGAAGATCGCCACAGACTGGCTGACCGAGGCCGGCCTCATCTGAGACCCCTCCTGACGACGCCCGGCCCCCGGCGCCGGCCCGGGGGCGGGGGGG
>JASCOA010000140.1 GCA_029959365.1 Microbacteriaceae bacterium PS02343
GCCCCCCCCCCCCCCCCCCCCCCCCCCCCCCCAAAAAACCCCCCCCCCCCCGGCCCCCCCCCCGGCCGGGCCGCCCTCGGAGGGCACGACTCAGTCGCGCTTCTCCTTGATCTTCGCCTTCTTGCCGCGCAGCTCGCGCAGGTAGTAGAGCTTGGCGCGGCGCACGTCGCCGCGGGTCACGACCTCGATCTTGTCGATGATCGGGGAGTGCACGGGGAAGGTGCGCTCGACGCCGACCTGGAAGCTGACCTTGCGGACCGCGAAGGTCTCGCGCACCGAGTCGCCCGAGCGGCCGATGACGACGCCCTGGAAGACCTGCACACGCGAGCGGCTGCCCTCGATGATGTTGACGTGCACCTTGACGGTGTCGCCGGCGCGGAAGGCCGGGACGTCGGTGCGCAGGCTGGACGCGTCCAGCGCTGCGAGACGGTTGCTCATGTTGATTCGCTCTCTGTCACCGCACGCAGGTCGACGACGGGGTTCTGAAAAAGAAGTGAAGGTGTTCGTGCCCGTGAACGCGGACCCCCCTGCGGCAGGGTCGTGCGAGGCACAAACGGTCATTCTGCCATAACCGCGATCGGCGCGGCAATGGCGGTCGGTCAGCCCTCGGTCGAGTCCTCGCGGACCGGTGCCGAGGTGACCCCGTTCGAGGAGGCGCGACGCGAGCGCGAGCGGCCCTGGCCGGGCTGCTTGGGCTCGGGCAGCGCGTCGAGCACGGAGCCGAGCAGGTCGTCGGCCGCCTTGCCCGTGACCCGCTTGCCGCGGGCCTTCTCGGCGCGAGCGACCGGGATGTCGAGGATCGCCACGGCGGCCTCGGCAGCCTGCTCGATGCGCGGCTCGAAGACGACCTTGGCGGGCTGCTCCGGCACCGACTCCGACTTGGCCGCGGGAGCGGACTCGTCGTGCGGGATGGTGCTCGCGGCGATCTGAGCGAGGGCGCTCTTCACGTCCTCGGTGATCGCGTGCGTGCCGTTGCCACCTCCGTTCCCGTTGCCGCCGCCGTTGCCGTTCTGCGCGGGCTGGCTGGGCGCCGCGGCGCCCTTCTTGCCGCGACGGCTCGAGCGCTGCGACTGCTGGCCGCCGTCGCTCGAGCGGTTGCCGCCGCCATTGCCGCCGTTGCCACCGCTGCCGCCGTTGCCGCCGCCGTTGCCCGTGGGCTGCTCGGTGAACGACTCGGCGAGGCCGAGACCGATCTTCTTGCGGGTCATCTGCACGAGACCGAGCGAGGTGACCTCGGCGACCTGGTGCTTGGTGCGGTCGCGGCTGAGGCACTCGATCATGCGGCGCAGCACGAGGTCGCGGTTCGTCTCGAGCACCATGTCGATGAAGTCGACGACGATGATGCCGCCGATGTCGCGCAGGCGCAGCTGGCGCACGATCTCCTCGGCGGCCTCGAGGTTGTTCTTCGTGACCGTCTCCTCAAGGTTGCCGCCGCTGCCGACGAACTTGCCCGTGTTGACGTCGACGACGGTCATCGCCTCGGTGCGGTCGATCACCAGCGAGCCGCCCGAGGGCAGCCAGACCTTGCGGTCCAGCGCCTTCTGGATCTGCTCCTGGATGCGGAACTCGCTGAAGACGTCCGCCTGGCCCGTGTACTGCTCGACCCGGTCGAGCAGGTCGGGGGCGACCGCGGAGAGGTACTGCTCGATCGTGCGGTGCGCGTCGGCACCGGCGATGATGAGCTTCTGGAAGTCCTCGTTGAAGACGTCGCGGATGATCTTGGTCAGCAGATCGGGCTCGGCGTGCAGCACCGCGGGGGCGTTGCCGGACTCGACCTTCTTCTGGATGTCCTCCCACTGCGCCTTGAGGCGGGTGACGTCGCGGGTCAGCTGCTCCTCGGTGGCGCCCTCGGCGGCCGTGCGCACGATCACGCCGGCGCTCTCGGGCAGCACCTCCTTGAGGATCTTCTTGAGGCGCGCGCGCTCCGTGTCGGGCAGCTTGCGGCTGATGCCGTTCATCGAGCCGTTGGGCACGTAGACGAGGTAGCGGCCCGGCAGGCTCACCTGGCTCGTCAGACGGGCGCCCTTGTGGCCGACCGGGTCCTTCGTGACCTGCACGAGCACGCGGTCGCCGCTCTTGAGCGCGAGCTCGATGCGGCGGGGCTGGTTCTTGGTATCGCTGTTGGCCTGCGCGGCGTCCCAGTCGACCTCGCCCGAGTAGAGCACGGCGTTGCGGCCGCGGCCGATGTCGACGAAGGCGGCCTCCATCGACGGCAGCACGTTCTGCACGCGGCCGAGGTAGACGTTGCCCTGCAGTGAGACGTTCTGGTTCTTGGTGACGTAGTGCTCGGCGAGCACCTTGTCCTCGAGCACCGCGATCTCGATGCGGTCGCCCTGGGCGCGCACGATCATCTGGCGGTCGACGGCCTCGCGGCGGGCGAGGAACTCGCTCTCCGTGACGACCGTGCGGCGGCGACCGGCGTCGCGGCCGTCGCGGCGACGCTGCTTCTTCGCCTCGAGGCGGGTCGAGCCCTTGATGCGCTGCGGCTCGGTGATGAGCGCCGGCTCGGGGCGCGGCTGGCGCACCTTGACGACCGTGTTCGGGTCGCCGCCCTGCTGCTGGCCGCCGCCATCGTCGCCGCTGCGGCGGCGGTTGCGCCGGCGCACGTTCGAGCTGGAGCCCTCGTGGTCGCGGTCATCGCGGTCATCGCGATCGTCCCGGTCGTCGTCGTGGAAGTCGATGCGCTCGTTCCGACCCGGGGCCGGGCGCAGCAGGTGCGCCGGGATGTCGGGGGCGTGGAAGAGCAGGGAGGTGGTGGTCTCGGCCTTGAGCACGACGGGCTGCTTGGCGGGTGCGGACTCGGCCTCGGTCTGCTGCTCGGCCTCGGCGTCGGGCTGCTCGGGCGCCTGCTCGGCGCTCGCGCCGGCAGCCTGCTCGGCGACGGCGGCCTTCGGGGAGCGGGAGCCGCGGCGGTTGCGAGCGGCGGGAGCCTGCTCGGCCGGGGTCTCGTCGGCGACGGCCGGTGCATCCGAGGCGACGGAGTCGCCCTGCAGGTTCTGCGCCTGCTGGGACTGCGACTGCTGAGTCTCAGCGTGCTGGGTCTCGGCCTGCTGGACCAGGTCGGGGCCGTCCTGCACGGCCGCGGTCGCGCGGCGCGGCGCGGAGCGCTTGCGCGCGGCGGGGCGCTGCTCGGGGGCCGGCTGCTCGGCCGGGGCCTGCTGCTCGGGGGCGCCCTGCTCGGGCGAAACCTCGACGGGCGCCTGCTCGGGCGCGGCGTCGGCGGGCTGCTCGGGCGCGGTCTCAGCGGGCACGGCGGCCTGCTGCTCCGGCGCGCTCGGCTGCTCGACGGGCGCGGCCGGGGCCGCGGCGCCGGGCGACGGCTCGGTCTCGGGTGCGGCGACCTGGGGCGTCTGCTCGGCGCTGGCCGGGGCCGGCGCTCCTGCGGCGCTGGACGCGCGGCGCCGCGAGCCGAAGAGGCCCCTGCGCTTGCGTCCCGTTCCCTCGTCGTTGCTGTTCGTGTTCTGCGTGTTCTCCACCATCGCTGGCGTGCTCCTCGCCGGTTCGGGGCAACCGCGCCGCCCCTCCGGGTGCTCTCCAGGGACCTCGTTCTCGAGGTCCTCTCGATGAAACTCTGTCTTCGCGACCGGCACTCGGCTCTGATCGCAGCGCTCTCTCACAACGCCTCGGAACTGGCTATCCGACTCCGCTGCGACGATCCCCGTCGCAGACCTGGCCCGGACGCTGCCCGGTAAGCCCTCATTGGCGTCGTCCGAACGCGGTGCGGACGACTGCCACCCAGTATCGCATGCGCCGAGCCTCCCTGAGGCGCCCGACGCACAGGCAGCGGGTGGCAGGATCGTGCGCGTGAGCACGCTGCACCCCACGAAGCGCCCGATCGGGCTCGCCCTGCTGCTGATCGTCGGCGGTGCGCTCGGCTGGATCGCGGCCCTCGACCTCTCCATCGAGAAGGTGCGGGTGCTCGCCGATCCGACCTACATCCCGAGCTGCAGCATCAACCCCTTCGTCGACTGCGGCGTCTCGATGGGCAGCGCGCAGGGGGCGCTGCTCGGGTTCCCGAACCCCTTCCTCGGCGTCGCCGCCTTCGTCGCCCCGATCGTCGTCGGCATGGCGCTGCTCGCCGGCGCGCGGTTCCAGCGCTGGTTCTGGATGCTCTTCACCGCCGGCCTGCTGGCCGGCTGGGTCTTCGTCACCTGGCTCGCCGTGCAGGCGATCTTCGTGCTCGGCTCGCTCTGCCCCTGGTGCATGCTCGTCTGGGCCGTGCAGATCCCCATGTTCTGGACCGTGCTCACCTGGGGCGCCTCCTCCGGCGCGCTGCCCGCGCCCGCCGGCATCCGCCGCGGCCTGCGCGCGGCCGGCCCCTACCTGTGGCTGCTGCCGGCGGCCAACATCGTGCTCATCGTCGTCGTGATCCTCGTGCGCTTCCCGAGCCTGCCGGGTCTGCTGCTGGGCTGAGGCGGCCGGGCGCGCATCCGCTCGTCCATTGCCCGGCCCACCCCGCCCTGCCTGCCCCGAGCCCGACCGCGCCTCGGTCCGGCCCCAGCCCCGACCCGAATGCAGTCACTGCTGCGCCCGACCCCCGGATTCTCGCGTCAGCCGCAGCCCTTCTCCGGCCCATCGACTGCATTCGGGCCGCGTTCGACGCGAGCGGATGCGGGACCGAGCGGATGCGCGGACGCTAAGCACCGGAGAGGCGGCTGTCAGCAACCGCCGGGCAGGCGGCGGCGGTCATGCCGCGGGGGCGAGGTGCTGCTGCAGGGCCTCGGCGAAGGCCTCCGGGTCGTCGAACGAGCCGGTGTACTGCTCGCCGTCGATGAGCACCGTGGGCGCCGCGAGCACGGGCGAGCCGAGCTCCGCGATGGGCTGCGTGCGGGCGCGGCGGGTGGTGTCGCGCACCCAGTGGTCGAACTCGCCGTCGCCGATGCAGGTCGCGACCTGACGGGTGGCGGGGGCTCCCGACTCGGTGGCCAGGGCCGTGAGCTGCTCGTCGTTGAGCGATGTGCCGATGTGCTGCAGCAGCTCGTGGTGGTAGGCGAGGTAGGCGTTCGGGGCGAGGTCGGCGACGCAGGCCGCGGCGTTGCCCGCGGCGACCGAGTCGGCGCCGAGCCAGCCCAGCGGATGGATCTCGAGCACGATCGCGCCGTCGTCGGCCAGCTCGGCGAGCAGCTCGCCGTTGGCCGCGTCGAACTGGGCGCAGTGCACGCAGCGGTAGTCCACGTAGAGCCGCACGTCGACCGCGCCATCGTCGGCCGTGAGCTGCATCGCGGGCTCCCCCGCCGCCAGCGCCTTGGTGGGCACGGCGCGCAGATCGGCGCTGATGCGGATGCCGTCGCTGCCCATATTGCGGGGCCCGTCACCCGGCGCGGTCATCGCCGCGACGAGGATCACGAGCGCGGCCACGACCAGCATCGCCGCCCCGGTGCCGCCGACGACGCGGGCCACCGGCGTGCGGTGGCGCACGGCGGCGTCGTCAGGCTCGACGGGGTTGGGCAAGGCTCTTCCGTTCTCACCGCTCGGGTGCGGTGTCGGGTGGGACGGATGGAGTCTAAGAACGCGGTCTGAGAGCGTGCTGCCCTTCACCTCCGAGCTGCTCGACAGGCGTCGGCCGGGCGGATGCTCTCCCGGACGCGCGGAAGGGCCCGGGCCGGCGGCCCCGGGCGCCCCGCGGGGCGCGGGCGCGCCCCCGCGCCCCC
>JASCOA010000141.1 GCA_029959365.1 Microbacteriaceae bacterium PS02343
GGGTGCGTCCGATCCTTGAGAACTCAACAGCGTGCACATGTCAAATGCCAAATTATCCTCGTGCCGGTTTTTCACCGGTGGAGAGATTCCTTTGGATTGATTGATTGTCAGTAGACGATCTTTTAGTCAGATCAACTCGCTTGCAGCTTCGGTTGCAGGTTTTTGAATTGCAACTGGTTTCGGCTGGTTGTGTTTGAACCTTTACGGAGAGTTTGATCCTGGCTCAGGATGAACGCTGGCGGCGTGCTTAACACATGCAAGTCGAACGATGAAGCCCAGCTTGCTGGGTGGATTAGTGGCGAACGGGTGAGTAACACGTGAGTAACCTGCCCTTGACTCTGGGATAAGCGCTGGAAACGGCGTCTAATACCGGATACGAGCTTCCACCGCATGGTGAGTTGCTGGAAAGAATTTCGGTCAAGGATGGACTCGCGGCCTATCAGGTAGTTGGTGAGGTAACGGCTCACCAAGCCGACGACGGGTAGCCGGCCTGAGAGGGTGACCGGCCACACTGGGACTGAGACACGGCCCAGACTCCTACGGGAGGCAGCAGTGGGGAATATTGCACAATGGGCGCAAGCCTGATGCAGCAACGCCGCGTGAGGGACGAAGGCCTTCGGGTCGTAAACCTCTTTTAGCAGGGAAGAAGCGAAAGTGACGGTACCTGCAGAAAAAGCACCGGCTAACTACGTGCCAGCAGCCGCGGTAATACGTAGGGTGCGAGCGTTATCCGGAATTATTGGGCGTAAAGAGCTCGTAGGCGGTTTGTCACGTCTGCTGTGAAAACTGGAGGCTCAACCTTCAGCCTGCAGTGGGTACGGGCAGACTAGAGTGCGGTAGGGGAGATTGGAATTCCTGGTGTAGCGGTGGAATGCGCAGATATCAGGAGGAACACCGATGGCGAAGGCAGATCTCTGGGCCGTTACTGACGCTGAGGAGCGAAAGCGTGGGGAGCGAACAGGATTAGATACCCTGGTAGTCCACGCCGTAAACGGTGGGCGCTAGATGTGGGGACCATTCCACGGTTTCCGTGTCGCAGCTAACGCATTAAGCGCCCCGCCTGGGGAGTACGGCCGCAAGGCTAAAACTCAAAGGAATTGACGGGGGCCCGCACAAGCGGCGGAGCATGCGGATTAATTCGATGCAACGCGAAGAACCTTACCAAGGCTTGACATACACGAGAACGGGCCAGAAATGGTCAACTCTTTGGACACTCGTGAACAGGTGGTGCATGGTTGTCGTCAGCTCGTGTCGTGAGATGTTGGGTTAAGTCCCGCAACGAGCGCAACCCTCGTCCTATGTTGCCAGCACGTAATGGTGGGAACTCATGGGAGACTGCCGGGGTCAACTCGGAGGAAGGTGGGGATGACGTCAAATCATCATGCCCCTTATGTCTTGGGCTTCACGCATGCTACAATGGCCGGTACAAAGGGCTGCAATACCGTAAGGTGGAGCGAATCCCAAAAAGCCGGTCTCAGTTCGGATTGAGGTCTGCAACTCGACCTCATGAAGTTGGAGTCGCTAGTAATCGCAGATCAGCAACGCTGCGGTGAATACGTTCCCGGGCCTTGTACACACCGCCCGTCAAGTCATGAAAGTCGGTAACACCCGAAGCCGGTGGCCCAACCTTTTTGGAGGGAGCCGTCGAAGGTGGGATCGGTAATTAGGACTAAGTCGTAACAAGGTAGCCGTACCGGAAGGTGCGGCTGGATCACCTCCTTTCTAAGGAGCTTCTGCCGGACACTCAAGGGTGTTTCGGCCAGAGCCACGCTCGGAGCGAATGTTTCCGGGGTGGTTGCTCATGGGTGGAACATTTGACATGGCCGGTCGCGAGACCAGTGCTGCTCAGTACATCTCTTCGGGGATTGGAACGGTGTCGCTGGGGGAGTGGTCGGCATGCACGCTGTTGGGTCCTGAGGGACCGGACACCGGTTGATGCCGGGCGCCTTCGGGTGGCTCGGGTCGATGGTGACTGTTCCTTCGGACCCTTTGCTGGTTTCCCGTTTGTCGGGTTGCTGGTGGGGGTACCGACCGTATGTTGAGAACTACACAGTGGACGCGAGCATCTTAGATTCTTGCCGTTTGAATCACCTTGGGTCGTCTTCGGATTGATCGGGGTGGGAGTCGCGGCAATGAATTCTTAGATCTAAATTTTTTAGATCATTGGTCTGCCGTCATGACGCAAGTTGCGACGGTACGACGATTCTGAATACTCATGTAGTCAAGTTTCTAAGAGCAAACGGTGGATGCCTTGGCATCTGGAGCCGATGAAGGACGTAGTAATCTGCGATAAGCCTCGGGGAGCTGATAAACGAGCTTTGATCCGAGGATTTCCGAATGGGGAAACCCCGCCAGGCGTTGCTACGACCTGGTGACTCCCGCCTGAATATATAGGGCGGGTAGAGGGAACGTGGGGAAGTGAAACATCTCAGTACCCACAGGAAGAGAAAACAACCGTGATTCCGTAAGTAGTGGCGAGCGAACGCGGAAGAGGCCAAACCGATCATGTGTGATAGCCGGCAGGCGTTGCATGGTCGGGGTTGTGGGACTCCAACGATCTTCTGCCGAAGATCACGTTGACATGCGCGATATAGACGAACGACATTGAAAGGTCGACCGCAGGGGGTGCCAGTCCCGTAGTCGAAATGTTGCGCAGCGGCGTGGAGGATCCCAAGTAGCACGGGGCCCGAGAAATCCCGTGTGAATCTGTCAGGACCACCTGATAAGCCTAAATACTCCCAGATGACCGATAGCGGACAAGTACCGTGAGGGAAAGGTGAAAAGTACCCCGGGAGGGGAGTGAAATAGTACCTGAAACCGTTTGCTTACAAACCGTTGGAGCCTCCTTAGTAGGGGTGACAGCGTGCCTTTTGAAGAATGAGCCTGCGAGTTAGCGATATGTGGCGAGGTTAACCCGTGTGGGGTAGCCGTAGCGAAAGCGAGTCTGAATAGGGCGATTCAGTCGCATGTCCTAGACCCGAAGCGAAGTGATCTATCCATGGCCAGGTTGAAGCGACGGTAAGACGTCGTGGAGGACCGAACCCACTTAGGTTGAAAACTGAGGGGATGAGCTGTGGATAGGGGTGAAAGGCCAATCAAACTTCGTGATAGCTGGTTCTCTCCGAAATGCATTTAGGTGCAGCGTTGCGTGTTTCTTGCCGGAGGTAGAGCTACTGGATGGCCGATGGGCCTCACCAGGTTACTGACGTCAGCCAAACTCCGAATGCCGGTAAGTGAGAGCGCAGCAGTGAGACAGTGGGGGATAAGCTTCATTGTCGAGAGGGAAACAACCCAGACTACCGACTAAGGTCCCTAAGCGTGTGCTAAGTGGGAAAGGATGTGGAGTTGCTGAGACAACCAGGAGGTTGGCTTAGAAGCAGCCACCCTTGAAAGAGTGCGTAATAGCTCACTGGTCAAGTGATTCCGCGCCGACAATGTAACGGGGCTCAAGCACACCACCGAAGTCGTAGGATTCGTATATTAGGTAGGCCTTCGTGGTCCAGCCGTACGGATCGGTAGGAGAGCGTCGTGTGGCCAGCGAAGCGGCGGGGTAACCCAGCCGTGGAGGCCACACGAGTGAGAATGCAGGCATGAGTAGCGAAAGACGGGTGAGAAACCCGTCCTCCGAAAGACCAAGGGTTCCAGGGCCAGGTTAATCCGCCCTGGGTAAGTCGGGACCTAAGGCGAGGCCGACAGGCGTAGTCGATGGACAACGGGTTGATATTCCCGTACCGGCGAAGAACCGCCCAAGCTAATCCAGTGGTGCTAAGAGTCCTAGCTCCAGTTGTCGGAAGCCCTTCGGGGTGGATGCGCTGGTGTGAACGCTCGACCCCATGCTGGTGCGGCTAGCGTATTAACAGGTGTGACGCAGGAAGGTAGTCGGTCCAGTGCGATGGTTGTCACTGGCCAAGGCCGTAGGGCGAGAGATAGGCAAATCCGTCTCTCATATGCCTGAGAACTGAAGGGTAGTCCGCAAGGGCAAGATCCGATGATCCTATGCTGCCAAGAAAAGCATCGACGCGAGGTTCCAGCCGCCCGTACCCCAAACCGACTCAGGTGGTCAGGTAGAGAATACCAAGGAGATCGAGAGAATCGTGGTTAAGGAACTCGGCAAAATGCCCCCGTAACTTCGGGAGAAGGGGGGCCTGAGGCGTGTAGGAATTTACTTCCGAAGCGTTTGATGGCCGCAGAGACCAGTGGGAAGCGACTGTTTACTAAAAACACAGGTCCGTGCGAAGACGCAAGTCGATGTATACGGACTGACGCCTGCCCGGTGCTGGAAGGTTAAGAGGAAGGGTTAGCGCAAGCGAAGCTCTGAATTTAAGCCCCAGTAAACGGCGGTGGTAACTATAACCATCCTAAGGTAGCGAAATTCCTTGTCGGGTAAGTTCCGACCTGCACGAATGGCGTAACGACTTCCCAGCTGTCTCAACCGCGAACTCGGCGAAATTGCACTACGAGTAAAGATGCTCGTTACGCGCAGCAGGACGGAAAGACCCCGTGACCTTTACTACAGCTTGGTATTGGTGTTCGGTGTGGCTTGTGTAGGATAGGTGGGAGACTTTGAAGCGGATACGCCAGTATTCGTGGAGTCATTGTTGAAATACCACTCTGGTCACTCTGGATATCTAACTTCGAACCGTAATCCGGTTCAGGGACAGTGCCTGGTGGGTAGTTTAACTGGGGCGGTTGCCTCCCAAAAAGTAACGGAGGCGCCCAAAGGTTCCCTCAACCTGGTTGGCAATCAGGTGGCGAGTGTAAGTGCACAAGGGAGCTTGACTGTGAGACTGACAGGTCGAGCAGGGACGAAAGTCGGGACTAGTGATCCGGCAGTGGCTTGTGGAAGCGCTGTCGCTCAACGGATAAAAGGTACCTCGGGGATAACAGGCTGATCTTGCCCAAGAGTCCATATCGACGGCATGGTTTGGCACCTCGATGTCGGCTCGTCGCATCCTGGGGCTGGAGTAGGTCCCAAGGGTTGGGCTGTTCGCCCATTAAAGCGGTACGCGAGCTGGGTTTAGAACGTCGTGAGACAGTTCGGTCCCTATCCGCTGCGTGCGTTGGAAAATTGAGAAGATCTATCCCTAGTACGAGAGGACCGGGATGGACGAACCTCTGGTGTGTCAGTTGTTCTGCCAAGGGCACCGCTGATTAGCTACGTTCGGAACGGATAACCGCTGAAAGCATCTAAGCGGGAAGCCGGCTTCAAGATGAGTTTTCCATGGTCCTAGAGACCGAGAGGCCCCCAGCCAGACGACTGGGTTGATAGGCCAGATGTGGAAGCACAGTAATGTGTGGAGCTGACTGGTACTAATACGCCGATGACTTGACAACATATACATCAGTATTCTGCTGAAATGCTTGCGTCCACTTTGTGGTTCTCGATAGACGGTCGAGACCACGCCCAGCCACCACAGATTCAGACTGTGGGAGGTTGGCCGTATAGACTGAAATATCAATAGTGTTTCGGCGGCCATAGCGCGAGGGAAACGCCCGGTTACATTCCGAACCCGGAAGCTAAGACTCGCAGCGCCGATGGTACTGCAGGGGGGACCC
This sequence comes from Microbacteriaceae bacterium PS02343, assembly GCA_029959365.1. Taxonomy (GTDB): domain Bacteria; phylum Actinomycetota; class Actinomycetes; order Actinomycetales; family Microbacteriaceae; genus Arenivirga. The sequence goes on from JASCOA010000141.1 coordinate 5,557, forward strand.
TGTGGGAGAGTAGGACACCGCCGGACTTCT
>JASCOA010000142.1 GCA_029959365.1 Microbacteriaceae bacterium PS02343
AAACACGCCGCCGTGGCGGCGGCGGGCCGCGGGCGCGGCGAGCGCGCGCGCGGCGCGACCGATGCCGCCGTCGACGTTGAAGAAGATGTCGAGGTCGGTGAGGGTGCGCGCCTCGAGCGCGCCCGGGTCGCGGGCGAGCAGCCGGAAGTACGGCATCTTCGCGCGGGCCGGCTCGACGAGGGCCTCGAGCTGGCGCTCGCTGAGCGCCTCCTCGGCGACGGGGGCGAGCCACGGCACCCAGCCGAGGCCCTGCTGCGTGAAGGCCTCGGGACGGGCCAGCTGGGGGTAGTCGGTGATGAGCGGCGTGGCCGGAGCCGCCTCCGCCGAGTCGGCGGCAGCGGGCGGAGCGGGCGCCGCGACGGTCGCGAGGTCGCCGCCGCCGAGGGCGCGCAGGCCCCAGGCGAGGCGCAGCTGGAAGGCCAGGAACGCGACGAGCTGCGAGAGCGAGACGATGTCGTCGGCGCTCCAGCCGGCGGCGACGAGCTTGCGCAGCTCGCCCGCCTCCGACTCGCGGGGGCGCACGACGAGCAGGTGCGCGTGGGCGAGGGCCGCGGCGAGGCGCTCGCCGAGCGCGGCGGGGGCCGTCGGGGTCCAGGCGGCGCCGGGGGCGTTCTCGTCCTGCAGGCCGGTCTCGCGGTAGACGCCGAAGGGTCCGGCGACCGCGGCCGAGGCCGCCTCCGCCTCGATCGCCGCGACGTGCTCGGGCGCCTCGTTGCCGAGCAGGTCGGCGTAGAAGGCCGTGGCCTGCTCGAAGCCGTGCAGGCGGGCGACGAAGGCCGCGACCGCGTAGCGCTCGGCGAGCGGGAAGGTGCCGGGCTCGGCCGGCTCGAGCAGCGCGGCGAAGCTGCGCTGCGCGTTCTCGGTGGCCTGCGGGCGCAGCGTGCGCACCGCGGCCAGCTCGCTCCCGGGCTCGATGCCCGCGAGCAGGGAGATGATGTCGGCGGTCATGCGTGCTCCTTCGATCGTGCGGAAACGTGGGCGGTGCGCAGCGACTCCGCCGCATCCGGTCCGGTGGCCCAGCCGAGGCGGGGGGCGACCTCGGTGCCGAGCAGCTCGATCGAGCGCAGGGTGAGCTCGTGCGGGGCGGCGACCGAGTGCACCTGGAAGCTGACGTCCGTGGCCTGGGCGATGACCGCATCCGCTCGCAGCGATTCGACGACCTCGTCGACCGTGCCGATGTGGGTGTCGGAGAGGCGGATGAGCTCGGCCAGCGGCAGCTCGGCGGCGTAGGCGCCGATGAGCTGCTTCGCGACGACCCGCAGCCCGCGCTCCGCGAGCTCGAAGGCGCGCTCGCGCTCGGACGGGTCGACGACGAAGGCGGTGCGCGAGGCCAGGATGCGCGGGGCCGCGCCCTCGGGCAGCGCGGCGAGGTAGGCATCGACGATCGGCTGCTGGATCTGCGTGATGGTCGCGTCGGGCGCATCGGGGGTGCGCGGCTGGGTGCGCGAGAGCAGCAGGCCGTCGCCGGCCGCACCGGCGCGGGCGCCGCCGCTCGCCGAGAAGGTGGCCTGCCAGATGCGCTGGCCCAGGTCGCCGGCCGGCGGGTAGGCGATCGAGTCGGTGCCGCGCACGCCGTCGCCGCGCAGGGTGCCGCGGAACACGTCGAGGTGCTCGCCGTGCAGCCGGGCGCGGTCGGCCGGGTCGCGCTCGAAGGCGGCGAAGGAGCCGGGGGTGCCGCCTGAGGCGACGCCCAGCTGCACCCGGCCGCCGCTGAGGGCGTCGAGCACCGCGGCGTCCTCGGCGGCGCGCACCGGGTCCTCGATCGGCAGGGTCAGCACGGCGGTGCCCAGGCCGATGCGCTCGGTGCGCTCGGCCGCGGCGGCCAGCAGCACGAGCGGCGAGGGCAGGCCGCCCTCGTGCTCGCCGAAGTGGTGCTGCGCGAGCCACGCCGAGGCGAAGCCCGAGCGCTCGGCGCGCACGATCTGCTCGAGGGCGAAGCGGTAGCGGTCGGCGGCCGGTGCCTGCTCGAGCAGGCGGCTGAAGAATCCGAGACGGGGGCTCATGATGCGTTGTCCTCTCGCAGGCTGGCACCGGGGATGGCGGCCAGCAGCTGCTTCGTGTAATCGTGCTGCGGCGCGTCGAAGACCTGCGCGACGGCGCCGTGCTCCACCTGGCGACCGCGCTGCAGCACCGAGACGGTGTCGGCGATCTGGCGCACGACGGCGAGGTCGTGCGAGATGAAGACGTAGGTGAGGCCGAGCTCGGCCTGCAGGCGCGCGAGCAGGCGCAGGATCTGCGCCTGCACCGTGACGTCGAGCGCCGACACCGCCTCGTCGAAGACGACGAGCTCGGGCTGCAGGATCAGCGCGCGGGCGATCGCGACGCGCTGGCGCTGGCCTCCGCTCAGCTCGCGCGGCGAGCGCTGCGCGATCTCGGGGGCGAGGGCCACCTGCTCGAGCACCTGCGCGACCCGGCCGGCGCGGTCGGCCTTGGACCCGATGCCGAAGTTGCGCAGCGGCTCCTCGAGCACCCGCTCGATGCTCTGGCGCGGGTCGAGCGAGCCGTAGGGGTTCTGGTAGACGAGCTGGGTCGAGCGGCGGAACGCACGGCGATCGCGGGCCGAGCGCAGCCCGGTCACGTCGACGTCGCCGACCCGGATCGCGCCGGCGGTCGCGTGCCCGAAGGCGGCGATCGCTCGCCCGGTCGTCGTCTTGCCGGAGCCGGACTCGCCGACGATGGCGTGCGTCGTGCCGCGCGCGACCGCGAACGACACGTCGTCCACGGCGACGAGCGGCTCGCGGCCGGCGCCTCGGCGGAACTCCTGCCGCAGGCCGGTCACCTCGACGAGCGGGCGCTCGCCGGCCGCGACGACGACGGGCTCGCGCTCGACCACGCGCGTGAGCGAGGGGGCGTCCGCCAGCAGGGCGCGGGTGTAGTCCGCCGCTGGGGCGGCGAGGACGGATGCGGCGGGGCCCGCCTCCTGCACGGTGCCTCCGCGCATGACGACCAGCGCATCCGCTCGGTCCGCGGCGACCGCGAGGTCGTGGGTGATGAGCAGCAGACCGGTGCCGCTCTGCTCGCGCAGCCGGTCGAGCAGGTCGAGCACGGTGCGCTGCACGGTGACGTCGAGCGCGCTCGTGGGCTCGTCGGCGATGATCAGCTCGGGCTCGAGAGCGAGCGCCGCGGCGATGAGCACGCGCTGGCGCATGCCGCCGGAGAGCTCGTGCGGGTACTGCTTCGCGCGGGTGGCGGGGTCGTCGATCTCCACCTGCTCGAGCAGCTCGAGCACGCGGGCGCGCACCTTAGCCCGGTCGCGCCAGCCGTGGATCCGCAGCGCCTCGCCGACGCTCGCGCCGATGGTGGCGACCGGGTTGAGCGAGTTGCCCGGGTCCTGCGGGATGAGCGCGATGCAGCGGCCTCGCAGGCCGCGCCAGCGGCGCTCCGAGAGCCCGACCAGGTCGGTGACCCCCTCGCGGCGCTCGTTGAGGCGGATGCTGCCGCCGGCGATGCGGCCGTTCGAGGCGAGCAGGCCGATGGTCGACTGCGCGACCGTCGACTTGCCGGAGCCGGACTCGCCGACCAGCGCGGTGACCTCGCCGGCGCGCACCTCGAGCGAGACGCCGCGCACGGCGTCGACGTCGCCGCGACCGGTGCGGTAGCTGACCCGCAGGTCGTCGATGGTCAGGAGCGGTTCGCTCACGCGGCCTCACCTCCACGGATCGCCTGGCTCAGCCGATTGGTGGCGAGCACGACGAGCACGACCACGAAGCCGGGCAGCACCGTGAGCCACCACGCGGTGGCGACGTAGTTGCGGCCCTCGGCGATGAGAAGACCCCACTCGGGCGTGGGCGGCGGGGCGCCGTAGCCGAGGAAGCCGAGGGTCGAGATCTGCAGGATGGCGGAGCCGAGCTGCAGCGCGGCGAGCGCGATCACCGGGGTGAGCGAGTTCGGCAGGATGTGCCGCCAGAGCACGCCGAGCGCGGTGCCGCCGGAGCCGTAGGCCGCCTCGACGTACTCGCTGACCCGCACGCCGACGACCTGCGAGCGGGCGAGCCTCGCGAAGACGGCGATGGAGGTGATGCCCACCGCGATCGCCGCGTTCGTGGTGCCGAAGCCGAGCAGGATCACCACGCTCAGCGAGAGCAGCAGCGAGGGGATGGCGAGCAGCACGTCGACGACGCGCATGAGCGCCTCCTCGACGAGACCGCCGGTCGCGCCCGCGGCGACGCCGATGGTGGTGCCGACGACGAGGCCGACGAGCACCGCGATGAGCGCGCCGCTGATCGACTGCGAGGCGCCGTGGATGACGCGGGCGAAGACGTCGCGGCCGGTGGAGTCGGTGCCGAACCAGTGCTCGGCGCTCGGCGCCTGCAGCGAGGGGCCGACGCTCGCGGTCGGGCTGATGCCGGTGAAGAGCCCGGGCGCCACGGCCCAGGCGATGGCGACGAGCAGCACGATCGCGGGGATCAGGGTGCCGGGGCGCAGCAGGGCGCGCCAGGGCGACGGCGCGGTGGTGGTGATGGCGCCGCTCATCGCAGGGCTCCGTTCTCCGGCGCGGAGGGCGTCGACGCCGCCGGCTTGGACGCAGCGGTCCGCGGAGCCGCGGCGCGCGCGGTCGCCGGCCGCCGCAGGCGCGCATCCAGCACCGGGTAGAGCAGGTCGACGAGCAGGTTGATGATCACGAAGGTGACGGTGGTGATGACCACGACGGCCAGCAGCACGGGGGTGTCGCGGTTGGCGACGGCCTGGGCGGTGAGCTGGCCGAGGCCGGGCCGGCCGAAGACCGCCTCGGTGACGACCGCGCCGCCGACGAGCTCGCCGAAGAGCAGGCCCGCCATGGTCAGCGTCGGCAGCAGCGCGTTGCGGGCGACGTTGCGCCAGAGCAGCCAGCTCGTCGAGGCGCCACGCGCGCGCACGACCGTGACGAAGGGCTGCTCGCGCACCTCGTCGATGCTGCGCATGAGCACCTGGGCCAGCGGCGCCGCGATCGGGATCGCGAGGGTGAGTACCGGCAGGATGAGCGCCTCGACCGGATCGGCGTTGATGAGCGGCACGAGCCCCAGCTGGAACGAGAAGACCTGGATGAGGATGATGCCGATCCAGAACACCGGCAGCGAGACGAAGAACGGCGGCAGGTTGCGGAACGCCCGGCGCAGCCAGCGGCCCTCGCCGTAGGTGGCGGTGAAGGCGATGGCGACGGCGAGGAAGACCGCGACGCCGAGGCCGAGGCCGGCCAGCAGCAGCGTGGAGGGCAGCGCCACCGCGACGAGGTCGGCGACCGCGGCACCGCTCTGGATGGAGTAGCCGAAGTCGCCGGTGAGGAAACCCGCGCCGGCGTCGAGGAACCGCACCGCGAGCGGGCGGTCGTTGCCGTAGGCGGCGCTGATCTCGGCGAGCTGCTCGGGCGTCAGGCCCAGCTCGGCGCTGCCGTAGCGGGCCAGCACGCCGTCGCCCGGCAGGGCGGCGAGCAGCAGGTACGCCACGGTGAACGCGAGCAGCAGCACGAGCACGGCCTGGCCGGCGCGGCGCAGCACGTAGAGCATGGGGGCCTTCCTCGGGGACGGGGCCGGGGGGGGGGGGGGCGGGGGCCGCCCCCGCCCCCCCACGGGGCGCGCACAGGCCCGCCCCACGCACGAGT
>JASCOA010000143.1 GCA_029959365.1 Microbacteriaceae bacterium PS02343
TCCCCCCCGCCCCCCCGCCGGGGCCCGCCCCCCGCGGGGCGGGGGGCCGGGGGGGGGGCCGGCCGCCGAGCGCGCCGCGGGAGCGGCGCACCGGTGCGATCAGAGCAGGCTGCGGAGCACGTACTGCAGGATGCCGCCGTTGCGGTAGTAGTCCGCCTCGCCGGGGGTGTCGATGCGCACGACCGCGTCGAACTCGACGGTCTGCTTGCCCTCGGGCGAGTGCTCGCTCGGGGAGGCGACGACGCGCACCGTCTTCGGGGTGACTCCCTCGTTGAGCTCCTCGATGCCCGAGATCGACACGACCTCGGTGCCGTCGAGACCGAGCGAGTCCGCCGACTGACCAGCGGGGAACTGCAGCGGGATCACGCCCATGCCGATGAGGTTGGAGCGGTGGATGCGCTCGAAGCTCTCGGTGATGACGGCGCGCACGCCGAGCAGCGAGGTGCCCTTCGCGGCCCAGTCGCGGCTCGAGCCCGAGCCGTACTCCTTGCCGCCGAAGATGACGAGCGGGGTGCCCTGCTCCTGGTAGTGCTGCGAAGCGTCGTAGATGAACGACTGCTCGCCCTCGGCGGTGGTGAAGTCGCGGGTGTAGGAGCCCTCGACATTGTCCAGCAGCTGGTTGCGCAGGCGGATGTTGCCGAAGGTGCCGCGGATCATGACCTCGTGGTTGCCGCGGCGCGCGCCGTAGGAGTTGAAGTCCTTGCGCTCGACGCCGTGCTCGGCGAGGTACTGGCCCGCGGGGCTGTCGGCCTTGATCGAGCCGGCCGGGCTGATGTGGTCGGTCGTGACCGAGTCGCCCAGCTTCGCGAGCACCCGGGCGCCGGCGATGTCGGTGACGGCGGAGGGCTCGAGCGCCATGCCCTCGAAGTACGGGGGCTTGCGCACGTAGGTCGACTCGGCGTCCCACTCGAAGGTGGCGCCGGTCGGCGTCGGCAGGTTCTTCCACCGGTCGTCGCCCTCGAAGACGCTCGCGTACTGGGTGTCGAACATGTCCGAGTCGATCGACTCGTCGATGGTGCGCTGCACCTCGGCGGAGTCGGGCCAGATGTCCTTGAGGTAGACGGGCTGGCCGTCGACGCCGGTGCCGAGCGCATCCGCTTCGAAGTCGAAGTTCATCGAACCGGCCAGCGCGTAGGCGATGACGAGCGGCGGCGACGCGAGGTAGTTCATCTTCACGTCGGGGTTGATGCGGCCCTCGAAGTTGCGGTTGCCCGAGAGCACCGCGGTGACCGCGAGGTCGCTGTCGTTGACCGCCTGCGAGATCTCGTCGAGCAGCGGGCCCGAGTTGCCGATGCAGGTGGTGCAGCCGTAGCCGACGGTGTGGAAGCCGAGGGCCTCGAGGTCGTGCGTGAGCCCGGCCTTGGCGTAGTAGTCCGTGACGACCTTCGAGCCGGGGGCCAGGGTGGTCTTGACCCACGGCTTCGACTTCAGGCCCTTCTTGACGGCGTTGCGGGCGAGCAGGCCGGCGGCGAGCATGACGCTCGGGTTCGAGGTGTTCGTGCACGAGGTGATCGCCGCGATGGCGACCGCACCGTGGTCGATCGTGAACTCGCGGCCGTCGGCGAGGGCGACCGACGTGGGCTTCGACGCCGACGAGGGCGCGTGGCTGACGTGGCTGTGCGAGTGCTCGTGCGCGCTCGTCTCGTCCTGCGCGGTGAAGCCGACCGGGTCGGAGGCCGGGAAGGTGCCCTCGACGGCGGCGTCGACCCGGGAGTGCTCGGTGTCGGTGTAGTTGCCGAGATCCTTGCCGAACTGCTGCTTGGCGTCGCTGAGGATGATGCGGTCCTGCGGGCGCTTCGGGCCGGCGATCGACGGCACGACGGTGGCGAGGTCGAGCTCGAGGTACTCGCTGAAGACGGGCTCGACGCTCGGGTCGTGCCACATGCCCTGCAGCTTGGCGTACGCCTCGGTGAGGGCGAGCTGCTGCGCGTCGCGGCCGGTCAGGCGCAGGTAGTCGATCGTGACGGAGTCGATCGGGAACATGGCGGCGGTCGAGCCGAACTCGGGGCTCATGTTGCCGATGGTGGCGCGGTTGGCGAGCGGCACCTGGCCGACGCCGTCGCCGTAGAACTCGACGAACTTGCCGACGACGCCGTGCTGGCGCAGCATCTGGGTGATCGTCAGCACGACGTCGGTGGCGGTGACGCCGGTCGGGATCGCGCCGTTGAGCTTGAAGCCCACGACCTTCGGGATGAGCATCGACACGGGCTGGCCCAGCATGGCCGCCTCGGCCTCGATGCCGCCGACGCCCCATCCGAGCACGCCGAGGCCGTTGACCATGGTGGTGTGCGAGTCGGTGCCGACGCAGGTGTCGGGGTAGGCGCGCAGGACGCCGTCGAAGGTGCGCGCGTAGGTGACCTTCGCGAGGTGCTCGATGTTCACCTGGTGCACGATGCCGGTGCCCGGGGGCACGACCTTGAAGTCGTCGAAGGCCGTCTGGCCCCAGCGCAGGAACTGGTAGCGCTCGCCGTTGCGCTCGTACTCGAGCTCGACGTTGCGCTCAAGGGCGTTCTCGCTGCCGAAGAGGTCGGCGATGACCGAGTGGTCGATGACCATCTCGGCGGGCGAGAGCGGGTTGATGCGCTTCGGGTCGCCGCCGAGCTCCGCGACGGCCTCGCGCATGGTGGCCAGGTCGACGATGCAGGGCACGCCGGTGAAGTCCTGCATGACCACGCGGGCCGGGGAGAACTGGATCTCGGTGTCGGGATCGGCCTGCGGCACCCAGTTGCCCAGCGCCTCGATCTGCGCCTTGGTGACGTTGGCGCCGTCCTCCGTGCGCAGCAGGTTCTCGAGCAGCACCTTGAGGCTGTAGGGGAGCTTGTCGTACCCGGGCACCTGGTCGATCCGGTAGACCTCGTAGTCGGTCTCACCGACCGTCAGGGTGTCCTTCGCTCCGAAACTGTTCACCGTCGACACGTCGCCGTCTCCCTCGCTCAGCGAGCGGGTCCGACCCGCCCTGCGCTCCATCCTCGCCCTCCCCCGGTCCGGCGGCTAGCAAGGCGAGCCTTACCGGGAAGGGAGCGAAAGTATCTCGATATCGAGATACATCAGGATAGCGGATGCGCGGGCGCCGGCCGTTCAGCCGCGGTCGCGGTAGGCGGCGCGCACGACGAGCCAGGTGACGACGAGCAGCGGCGCGAAGAGCGGCAGACCCATGGCCAGCTTGACCCCGCCGAGCAGGGCGATCTGGTCGGTGAAGTACAGCGGCAGCTGCACCGCGAGGCGCACGGCGAAGAGCCCGGCCCACATCACCGTCAGCCACTGCATCGCGCGGAACCGCTGGCGGTTCCTGCGCCAGGCGATGCCGTCGTTCATGAGGAAGCCCGCGGCCAGGCCGATGAGCGGCCAGGTGATGAGCGCGGAGAGCAGCATGCCGCCGCCGTAGGCGGCGTTGATGACGATGCCCGGCAGGAAGTAGTCCTCGTCCCGTCCGCTCAGCATCGCGACGACCGCGGAGGCGACCACGGCGACGAGCCCGCCGACCGCCGGCGTCACGGTCGTCCTCGCGAGGGCGCGGGCGCCGATGAAGACGAGCGCGAGGGCGATCGGCGCGATCGCGGCCGGCACGATGTCCTGCGCGATCGCGTAGACGGCGACGAAGAGCAGGCCGGGCAGGGTGGCCTCGACGATGCCGCGCACCCCGCCGATCGCGCCCAGCAGTCCGGCGGCGGTGACGGTGCCGTCATCGGAGCCGGCGAGTCGTCCCAGCGCGGAGCCGCGGGCGGCGTCGCCGAGCTTCGCGTTCAGCTCGACCTGCTCCTCCGGGGCGTCGTCCCGCGGACTCTGCGCCACGATCAGTCGGTCGCGCCGGCGGCGCCCTGCGGCACCTGCAGGGGGATCAGGTCGCGCGGCGGCATCGGCGCCGTGCCGCGCACCACGACGATGCTGCGGAAGAGGTCCTCGACCTGCTCCGCCGCGACCGGGTCGACGGCGGCCTTGCCGGCGATCACGCCGCGCAGGAACCAGCGCGGGCCGTCGACGCCGATGAACCGGGCGATGCGGGTGTCGCCGCCCTGCTGGCCCTGTGCCGGCACCTCGGCGCGGAGCTCGGGGCCGAACGGGCCCTCCTTCTCCTCGATGCGACCGCCCTGACGGCGGATCTGCTCGGCGATCTGCTCGCGGATCTCGTGCCAGAGCCCGCTCGTGCGCGGCGCGGCGAAGGGCTGCACCTGCAGGGTCGAGTCGGCGTAGTCGAGCGCGACGGCGACGACGCGCTTCGTGGCCTCCTCGACCTCGAGGCGCAGCTGCAGGCCGTCGCGGGGCAGCACCTTCACCCCGCCGAGGTCGACGTAGGGGCGCACGGCGTTGGCCTCGCGCTCGTCCAGCGGCCCCAGCTCGGCCCGGTCCTCCGGCGCCGACTTCTCGGTGAGCAGCTCCTCGAGCTCCGCGTCGGTCTCGGGGGTCTCGTTCGACTCCGCCATCACTGTCCTTCCGGTCGGGTGCCGTACCCGCTCGAGCCGAAGCCGCCCTCGCCGCGGGCGGAGCCCGGCAGCGTGGCGACCGGCACGAAGTTCGCGCGGGTGACGGGCATAACGATGAGCTGCGCGATGCGGTCGCCGGCGGCGATCGTGTAGGGCTCGCGCGCATCCGTGTTCAAGAGCGTGACCTTGATCTCGCCGCGGTAGCCGGCGTCGACCGTGCCCGGGCTGTTCACGACGGTGATGCCGTGCTTGGCGGCGAGGCCGCTGCGGGGCACGACGAAGGCCGCGAAGCCCTCGGGCAGGGCGATGGAGACGCCGGTGCCCACCAGGGCACGCTCCCCCGGCTCCAGCACGAGCGATTCGGCGGAGACCAGGTCGGCGCCCGCGTCGCCCGGATGGGCGTACTGCGGAGCGGTGTCGGCCACGAGGAGCACGTCGACGTTCGGGATCACCCGACGAGGCTAGTGCCTCTCATGGAGCGCGGCGCGCGCGGCCCCGGAAGTCTGATCGAATAGGACCCATGTCGACCTACCGTGAGCGCCTCTGGCCCACGCCCTGGATGTTCGTGGCCACCGCGCTCGTCATCCCGGCGAGCCTGCTCGTCTTCCTGCCGATCAACACCACGGCCGGCGTGATCGTCGCGATCGTGCTCTACCTGGGCGTCGCCGCGCTGCTGCTCGCCGCCGCGCTGCCCGTCGAGGTCGGCGGCGGCTACCTGCGCGTCGGTGCTGCCCGCCTGCCCATCGAGTTCGTCGGCGAGGCCGAGGCCTTCACCGGCGCCGAGGCGACGCTCGAGCGCGGCCAGCGAGCGGATGCGCGGGCGTGGCTGGGCATCCGCGGATGGGTCGGCCCGCTGGTCAAGGTGCAGAACACCGACGCCGAGGACCCCGCTCCCTACTGGCTGGTCTCGACGCGACGGCCGGAGGCGCTGATCGAGGCGCTGCGCAGCGCGCGCGCGGAGGCGCATCCGCCCGTCTGATCGCGGCGGACGCGGCAACGGCTGAGGGGCCCGGCGGATTCCCGGCCCCCTGTCTCTTATAAAA
>JASCOA010000144.1 GCA_029959365.1 Microbacteriaceae bacterium PS02343
CGCGCACCCTCGGGTGCGCGGCCTTCGTCGTCTCCCGGTGAGCGGGCGAGCGGATGCGGTCAGCCCGCGGGCGGCGTCCACGCGATCGGCTGGGTGTGCTCGATCTTCGCGGTGCGGTGGATCTGCAGGGCGTAGATCGCGATGACGAGGCCGATCGTGCCGAGCACGATGCCGACCCAGGCGGTGGAGGCGTAGCCGAGCCCCGCCGTGATGACGACGCCGCCCAGGTAGGCGCCGAGGCTGTTGCCGAGGTTGAGCGAGGCGTGGTTGAGCGCCGAGGCGAGCGTCTGGCTCTCGCCGGCGACGTCGAGCAGGCGCGTCTGGATCGTCGGCGAGAGGCCCGACGAGGCCGCGCCGACGACGAAGAGGCAGATGCCGAGCGCGATCGGCGAGGTGGCGAAGAGCGCCGTGCCGAGCAGCGAGGCGAGCAGCAGGCCGAACCCGAGGTACATCGTGAGCCGCAGGTTCTGGTCGGCCGCCCATCCGCCGACGAAGTTGCCGATCGTCATGCCGGCGCCGATCACGATGAGCAGCAGCGGCACCGCAGAGAGCGGCAGCCCGGCCGTCTCGGTCGTGAGCGGGTCGACGTAGCTGTAGACGGCGAAGAAGCCGCCGAAGCCGATCGCGCCCATCGCGAGCGTGAGCCAGACCGCGCTGCGCTTGAAGAGGCTCAGCTCGCTCGCGACGCTCGCGTTCGGGTTGCCGGGCTGCGAGGGCACCGCGAGCCAGACCGCGACGACGGTGAGGGCGAAGATCGCCGTGACGAACAGGTAGGACGCGCGCCATCCGGCCGCCTGACCGACCGCGGTGATGAGGGGGACGCCGACGAGGGTGGCGACGGTGAGGCCGCCGAGCACGAAGGCGATGCCCTGGCCGCGCTTGCCCGGTCCGAGCAGGTTCGCGGCCACCAGCGAGGCGACGCCGAAGTAGGCGCCGTGCGGCAGGGCCGCGACGAAGCGGGCGGCCAGCACCCACTCGAAGGTCGGCAGCAGCGCCGAGGCGAGGTTGCCGAGCGTGAAGGCCACGAGCAGGATCAGCAGCAGCCGTTTTCGGGGCATCCGAGCGGCCAGCGCGGCGATGAGCGGTGCGCCGACGACGACGCCGAGGGCGTACGCCGAGATGAGCAGCCCGCTGCGGCCGATCGCCGCCTCGGGGTCGCTCGCCCAGAGGTCCGGCAGCAGGTCGGCCGAGATGTTCGAGAGCAGGCCCATGACGACGAACTCGGTGGAGCCGATGCCGAAGCCGCCGAGGGCGAGGGCGACCAGCGCAAGGCGGACGCGGAGGGGCGAGAGCGACATGGAGCGGCTTCCTGACGACGTTCGAGGGGGTTCGGGAGTACTGCTCCGCGCTGAGTCGGGCCAGTGACGGCCACCGCCTCGATGCTACCGCGCGACGGGCGCCGTCCTGCGGGCGCCGACCGAGGCCGAGGGGGCACCGCGCAGCTCGCGCACGAGGCCCGCGGTGCCCCAGACCAGCAGCGCGATCAGCAGTCCGTCGCGCACGGTCGCCGCGAGCACCATGAGCGGATGCGCGCCCAGGAACCAGCCGTACAGCACCGGGTAGATCACCTGGGTGAGCCCGGCCGCGGCGACCGCGAGCGCGGCGGGCACGCGCGCGGCCCGCCATCCGCCGGCCAGCAGCGCCGCGATCACCGGGGCCGCCAGCCAGGACTCGAACTGCGGCGAGCCGACCTTGTTGAACACGATGCACGCGGTGACGAGCGCGGTGATCAGGGGCGGCAGCACCGCGTCCGCGGCGGCGCCGCGCCGCACGGCCAGCGCGCCGAGCACGAGCAGCCCTGCGGCGACGAGGCCGAGCAGGGGCGTGAGCGCGGCCGCCACCGCGTCGACGCCGGGCCCGCCGATCTGGTTGGTGAGGATCTCGGTGTCGTAGTAGACGCTCACGCCGGGCACGTCGAGCGCGGCGAGCCAGAGCCACGGCAGGGCTGCGACCGCCTCGACCTGCAGGCCGCGCCCGGTCTGCTGCGTGATGAAGCCGAGCACATTGACGCCGCTGCCGAGCAGCAGGCTGATCGCGGCGATCGCGCCGGAGAGCCCGAGCGCCATCGAGACCATGCTCGGCCGGGCCCGCATCGTCACGATCGCGGCGGCGAGGATCGCGCCGGGCCACACCTTCACCCACGCGCCGATCGTGAGCAGCAGCGCTGCCGCGCGGGGCCGACGGGCGAGCAGCACGAGGCCGGCGATCGCGAGCGGCACCGTGACCGCGTCGATGCGGCCGACCGCGATAGGGCCGAGGGCGAGCAGGAAGGCCAGCCACCACCACCCGTAGCGCACCCGCGCCGGCGTGCGGCCCAGGTCGCTGAGCAGCGCGAGCGCCGCAGCGTTCAGCGCCAGCATCATGCTGAGCCAGACGCTCGCCGCCCAGCCCGCGCCGAAGACGACGCTCATGAGCATCGGCACCATGGCCAGGATCGGGTAGACCCACGGCGTGTGGATGCCCTGCCAGTAGCCGGCCTCGAGCCCCTGCTGCGCCCAGAAGGGGTAGACGGCGATCACGTCGCCGAGCGGGTAGCCCGGCCCGCGCAGGTTCAGCGCGCCCAGCCAGAGGTGCACGAGCACGAAGGCGATCCAGAGAGGCACCGGGCGACCGGAGAACGCGAGCAGCGCGCGGCGCGTGCGCGCGCCCGCCTCCGTCGTCATGCGCATCAGCGTACTTCGACACGGGGCGTCATCGAACGGGGGCGGAGGCGCATCCGCTCGGGCATCATGGTCCGCACAGCACCCTTCCGCACCGCTCGAACCCGAGGAGCCGTCATGCCCCGCAACCGTTTCCGCCCGGCCGCCGTGCTCGGCGCCGCGCTCGCCGTCACCGCCCTGGCCGCCTGCGCATCCACCGGCGCCGGCACGACGCCCGAGGGCGGTTCCGAGCCCGTGCTGACGATCGCCACCGGCGAGCCGGCCTACCCGCCCTACGTGCTCGACGACGAGCCCGAGAGCGGCGAGGGCTTCGAGGCCGCCGTCGCCTACGCGGTCGCCGCCGAGCTCGGCTACGACGCCGACCAGGTCGAGTGGGTGCGCAGCACCTTCGACCAGGGCATCGCTCCCGGCGCCAAGAACTGGGACCTCAACCTGCAGCAGTTCAGCATCAGCCCCGAGCGCGCCGAGGCGGTCGACTTCTCGAGCTCGTACTACAACGCCAACCAGGCGGTCGTCGCGATCGAGGGCTCGGCCGCGGCCGACGCCGCGAGCATCGCCGACCTGCAGGACGTGCGCCTCGGCGCCATGACCGGCACCTCGAGCCTGACCGCGCTGAACGACGTCATCGACCCGTCGAGCGAGGCGCTCGTCTTCAACAGCAACGACGACCTCGTGCTCGCGCTGCAGAACGGCCAGGTCGACGCGATCGTCGTCGACCTGCCCACCGCGCTCTACGTCTCCGGCGTGCAGATCGACGGCGGCGTGCTCATCGGCCAGCTCGACGGCACCGCCGACGAGAGCGAGGGCTGGGGCTTCGTGCTCGAGAAGGACAGCCCGTTGACGGCCGACGTCACCGCCGCGGTCGACGCCCTGCGCGCCGACGGCACGCTCGACGCGCTCGTGCAGGAGTGGCTGACCGACGGGGCCGACGCGCCCATCCTCGGCTAGCCTGCACCGCGTGAGCAGGCTCCGACACGAACCCGGCGGCCCGGCCGACCTCAGCGAGGTCGAGCTGGGCCGTCGGGCGTACCGCCGCGGGCGGCAGCAGCGCTCGGTGCTCGTCGCCGCGCTCAGCACCGTGGCCTTCGCCGCGGTGGTCTGGATCACCCTGGCGAACACGCCCGGCTGGCCGCGCGTGCAGCAGACCTTCTTCAGCTGGGAGCACGCGGTCGAAGCCTTCCCCTCGGTCGCCGAGGGCTTCCTGCTCAACCTGCGCGTGCTCGCCGTCGCCTCGGTGCTCGTGCTGATCGTCGGGCTGGCGATCGCGCTGCTGCGCACGCTGCGAGGGCCGGTGTTCTTCCCCATCCGCTTCCTCGCCGCGGCGTACACCGACGTGTTCCGCGGCGTGCCGCTGATCCTGGTGCTCTACCTGGTGGGCTTCGGCATCCCCGGCCTGCGCATCACCGACGGCTTCATCCCGGGCGAGGTGCTCGGCACCGCCGCCCTCGTGCTCACCTACTCGGCGTACGTCTCCGAGGTGTTCCGAGCGGGCATCGAGGCGGTGCACCCCTCGCAGCGCCTCGCCGCACGGGCAATGGGGCTCAGCCACGCCAAGACGCTGCGGCTCGTCGTGATCCCGCAAGCCGTGCGCAAGGTGACGCCGGCGCTCATGAACGACTTCGTCGCGCTGCAGAAGGACGTCGGGCTCATCTCGGTGCTCGGCGCCGTCGACGCGGTGCGCAGCGCGCAGATCGAGACGGCGTCGAGCTTCAACTTCACGCCCTACGTCGTCGCCGGCGTGCTCTTCGTGCTGCTCGCGATCCCGACCGTGCGGCTCACCGACTGGTACACCGCGCGGGTGCGCCGCCGCGAGCAGATGGGGGCGATCGTATGAGCGGATCGGCTCCGCTGCTGCGCCTCGAGGGACTGCGCAAGTCCTTCGGCGAGCACGAGGTGCTGCGCGGCATCGACCTCGAGCTGCACGCCCACGAGGTCGTCGCGCTCATCGGGGCCAGCGGCTCGGGCAAGTCGACCCTGCTGCGCACCGTCAACCTGCTCGAGACGATCGATGACGGGCGCCTCGAGCTGCGCGGCACCGACATCGCCGACCCGCGGACGGATGCGGACCGCATCCGCTCGCGCATCGGCACGGTCTTCCAGCAGTTCAACCTGTTCCCGCACCTCAGCGTGATCGACAACGTCACCCTCGCCGCGCGCCACGTGCACGGCGTGCCCCGCGCCGCGGCCAAGGCACGGGGACTGGAGCTGCTGGAGAAGGTCGGCCTCGCGCACAGGGCCGCCGAGTTCCCCGACCGGCTCTCCGGCGGTCAGCAGCAGCGCGTGGCCATCGCCCGCGCGCTCGCGACCGAGCCCGAGCTGCTGCTGCTCGACGAGATCACCAGCGCGCTCGACCCCGAGCTCGTCGGCGAGGTCCTCGACCTCGTGCGCAGCCTCGCCGAGGGCGGCACGACCATCCTCATGGCCACCCACGAGATGGCCTTCGCCCGCGACGTGGCGCACCGCGTGGTGTTCCTCGACGGCGGCGTGATCGTCGAGCAGGGGCCGCCCGCCGAGGTGTTCTCGGCGCCGCGCGAGCAGCGCACCAAGGAGTTCCTGGCGCGGTTCCTGGGCTGAGCACGAGCGGCCGGGCCGCGCGATCCGCGCGTGCCCGCTCGCTGAGCCCGCCTGCTCAGCCCGCTCGCCGCGCGGCGCGCTCGCCGCCCGCGGGCGGCCGCCGCGCGCTGCGCCCCAGGCTCGGGTAGGGCCCGCCGCCCGCGGCCTCGCGCGCGCGCCTCGCGGCGCGC
>JASCOA010000145.1 GCA_029959365.1 Microbacteriaceae bacterium PS02343
GAGCGGATGCGCGGGGCCGAGCCACGCGCATCCGCTCGTCGCCTCGGCGGCTCAGCTCGTCGGCGGTCCCGCGGCCTCGATGATCTGCGCCACCCGCTGCGCGTCGAGCCGGAACACCGCCTCGCCCTCGCGCGGCACCGGCACGTGGAAGGGCAGTACCCGCAGGCCCTGCTGATCGTCGAGCTCGACGAGCGTGCCGCCGCTCGAGAACGACGCCTGCTCGACCCCGGGGTCGCCGAGCACGTCGGCGAGGTTCGTCACCGCGGTGCTCACGACGACGGGCACGCCGGCCAGGGTCGCGACGAGCGGGTGGTGGTAGTGGCCCGCCAGGATCAGGCGCACGTCGCTGCCGCGCACGGCCTCGGCGAGCGCCGCGGGCTGCTGCAGCGCCAGGCCCTGCAGCAGCTCGGTGGCCGCCGGCACCGGCGGGTGGTGCAGGGCGATGACGGTGCCGTCGGGCGCCGGCGCCGCCAGCTCGTCGCGCAGCCGCGCGAGCTGCCCGGGCTCGAGCCGGCCGTAGCCCGCCCCGGCGACGCTCGAGTCGAGCACGATCAGGCGCAGACCCCCGAACCGCACGACCGCGTCGATGGGCCCGGCCGGCGCCGCCCCTCCCGCCCCGTCGCCCAGCTCGGCCCCGAACCCCTCGGGCAGGTCGTGGTTGCCCATCACGAACACGGCCCGCGCCCCGCGCTGCTCGGCCCAGGGCTCGACGATCGCGCGCAGCGCGGCGTACGAGTCGCGGCTGCCGTCCTCGGAGCAGTCGCCGGTCACGATCACCAGGTCGAGCGCCCCGACCCCGGCGGCGCGCTCGAGCACTCGGCGCAGGTTGGCGGTGGTGTCGACGAGGTCGTAGTGCAGGGCGCCGTCAGCGAGCAGGTGGGTGTCGCTGAGGTGCAGGATGCGGTAGCCGGCCATGCGGGCACGGTACCGCGCACCGGTGACGCGGGGCGTGCATCCGCCCGCCGGTCCGCGCCGGGCACGGCAGAATGGCCGGGTGAGCTCCCCCCAGAACCTGCCCGGTTGGACGCACGCCTACTCCGGCAAGGTGCGCGACCTGTTCGTGCCCGAGTCGGCGAGCGGCCTCGACGACGCCGAGACCGTGCTCATGGTCGCGAGCGACCGCGTGAGCGCCTTCGACCACGTGCTCGAGCCCGGCATCCCGGGCAAGGGCGAGCTGCTCACCAGCCTGAGCCTGTGGTGGTTCGAGCAGCTCGACGTGCCGAACCACCTCGCACCGGGTGAGGCCCCCGAGGCGGTGGCCGCCCGCTCGATGGTGACCAAGCGCCTCGACATGCACCCCATCGAGTGCGTCGTGCGCGGGTACCTCACCGGCAGCGGCTGGAAGGAGTACGTCGCCGAGGGCACCGTCTGCGGCATCCCCCTGCCCGCCGGTCTGCAGGACGGCGACAAGCTGCCCGAGCCGCTCTTCACCCCGGCGTGGAAGGCGCCGCTCGGCGAGCACGACGAGAACATCTCCTTCGAGCGCGCGGTCGAGCTGGTCGGCGCCGAGACCGCGGCCGCCCTGCGCGAGGCGAGCCTGGCGATCTTCGCCACGGCGAGCGGGCTCGCCGAGGCGCGCGGCGTGATCCTGGCCGACACCAAGTTCGAGTTCGGCGCCGACCCCGTCACGGGCGCGCTGACCCTGGCCGACGAGGTGCTCACGAGCGACTCCTCGCGCTACTGGGATGCGGTCGCCTACGCGGAGGGCGCCACCCCGAAGGAGCGGATGGCGAGCTTCGACAAGCAGATCGTGCGCGACTGGCTGGCGGCGCACTGGGACCAGCAGGGCACCCCGCCCGAGCTGCCCGCGGAGGTCGTGGAGCGCACGGCGGACCGGTACCGCGAGCTCATCGCGCGGCTCATCGGCTGAGCGCCCGCCTGAACCCCTGCCGAGCGGACGACAACTGACGCTCGACGCGCACCCCCCGCAGGTCTACAGTTCACGCTCGTGAACACGTCCGCCACCCGCCAGCGCGCCCGACGCTGGCTCCTCGAGGGCTACACCGACCCGCGCGGCCGCCACCCCGGCCCGCACGCGCAGGAGCCGCACAAGACGCACTCCTGGTGGAAGGTCATGTGCCTCACCGGCGTCGACTACTTCTCGACCCTCGGCTACCAGCCGGCCATCGCCGCCGTCGCCGCCGGCGTCATCTCGCCGCTCGCCACGCTGGTGCTCGTGGCGCTCACCCTGCTCGGCGCGCTGCCGGTCTACCGCCGCGTCGCACGCGAGAGCCACGAGGGCAGCGGCTCGATCCAGATGCTCGAGAAACTGCTGCCCTGGTGGGGCGGCAAGCTCTTCGTCCTCGTGCTGCTGGGCTTCGCGGCCACCGACTTCATGATCACGATCACGCTCTCGAGCGCGGATGCGACGGCGCACGCCATCCACAACCCGCTCGTCGAGGGCGTCTTCGACGGGTGGCAGGTGCCCATCACGCTCGGGCTCATCGCCCTGCTGGGGCTCGTCTTCCTCAAGGGCTTCCGCGAGGCCATCGGCATCGCCGTCGTGCTCGTCTTCGCCTTCCTCGCCCTCAACGCGATCGTCATCGTCACGTCGTTCGCGCACCTCGGTGACAACCCGCACGTCGTCGACGACTGGTGGGGCGCCGTCACCACCGGCTACGGCAACCCGCTCTTCGCGGTGGCCGTCGCGCTCATCGTCTTCCCGAAGCTCGCGCTCGGCCTCTCCGGCTTCGAGACCGGCGTCGCGCTGATGCCGCAGATCAAGGGCTCCGAGCAGGACCCGCCGAAGGTGCCCCGGGCGCGCATCGCCGGCGCCAAGAAGCTGCTGACGACCTCGGCGCTCATCATGAGCGTGTTCCTCATCGCCTCGAGCGCGGTGACGACCCTGCTGATCCCGCAGGCCGAGTTCCAGCCCGGCGGCGAGGCGAACGGCCGCGCGCTCGCCTACCTCGCGCACGAGTACCTCGGCGAGGGCTTCGGCAGCGTCTACGACCTCGTGACGATCGCGATCCTCTGGTTCGCTGGCGCCTCCGCTCTGGCCGGCCTGCTCAACCTCGTGCCGCGCTACCTGCCCCGCTACGGCATGGCCCCGCAGTGGGCGCGCGCGGTCCGGCCGCTGGTGCTCGTCTTCATCGCGATCGCCTTCGTCGTCACGATCGTGTTCGAAGCGGATGTGGACGCGCAGGGCGGCGCCTACGCCACGGGCGTGCTGGTGCTGATCACCACCGCATCCGTCGCGGTTACCCTGTCGGCGCGCGCGAAGCGCCAGCGCAAGCGCACGGTCGGGTTCGGGCTGATCACCGTCGTCTTCCTCTACACGACCATCGCGAACGTCTTCGAGCGTCCCGACGGCGTGCGCATCGCCGCCTTCTTCGTGCTCGGCATCCTGACGATCTCGCTGCTCTCGCGCATCCTGCGCTCCTTCCAGATCAGGGCCACGTCGATGGCTCTCGACGAGACCGCGCTCGGCTTCGTACGGGAGGACGCGGAGACCTACGACTCGGTGCGCTTCGTCGCCCACGAGCCGGGCCTCGAGACGGAGGCGGACTACGCGCGCAAGCTGCGCGACGAGCGGCGCTTCAACCACATCCCGGGCAAGAGCCCCGTGATCTTCCTCGAGATCCTGCCCCGCGACTCGTCGGAGTTCGAGGAGGACCTCGCCGCCTGCGGCAAGGTCGCCCACGGCTACCGGGTGATCCGGGTGCCGAGCGGCAACGTGCCCGCGGCGATCGCGGCGTTCCTGCTCGAGGTGCGCGACCAGACCGGGGTCGTGCCGCACGCCTACTTCCAGTGGACCGAGGGCAACCCGGCGGTGCAGATGCTGCGCTTCCTCATCACGGGCACGGGCGAGGTGGCGATGAACACCCGCGAGATCCTGCGCGAGGCGGAGGCCGCGCCGAAGCGGCGCCCGGTGGTGCACGTCAGCTGAGCGGCGCTGCTAGATTCGCGGCGGCGCTCACCGCAGAGCGCCGGAACGCGAGGGTCCCCACATGCTCGAACGCCAGCGCACCGTCGTCACCACCGACCCGGAGCTCGACGACCTGAACTCGATGCTGCGGCTGCTGCTGCATGCGAACGAGATCGACCTCGAGGCGCTCGTCGTCACCTCGAGCAGGTTCCACTGGTCCGGCGACGCCGACGTCGAGGGCCACCGCTGGCCGCCGGCCGGCGCGAAGCTGCACATCGAGCAGGCGCTCGACGCCTACGAGGCCGCCTACCCGAACCTCGTCGTGCACGACCCGGCGTACCCGGCGCCCGCCGCGCTGCGCGCGATCCACGCGCTCGGCAACATCCGCTCGCTCGGCGATACGAGCGCGCCGACCGAGGGTTCGCGGCTCATCGAGCGGGCCATCCTCAGCGACGACCCGCGCACCCTCTTCGTGCAGCACTGGGGCGGCTTCAACACCACCGCCCGGGCGCTCATGAGCATCGAGGAGCGCTTCGGCGCCGACGCCGACTGGGCCGAGCGCAAGGCCGCGATCAGCGCCAAGCTGGTGCTCTCGAGCTTCGCCGAGCAGGACGACGCCTACGCCGAGTACATCCGCCCGAACTGGCCGGGCCTCGAGTTCCGCGAGGTCGCGACGACCGGCTGGGGCTACTTCGCCCGCACGGTCGTCGACGAGGAGGGCGCGGGCTTCCTGACGCCCGAGTGGATGCGCGAGCACGTCTCGAGCGTCGGCCCGGTCGGCGGCGCCTACCGCGTCTGGGGCGACGGCCTGCAGATGGCGCCCGGCGACACCGAGGACTACTTCGGCGAGCGCGACGTGACGAAGGAGCAGCTCGAGGCCCGGGGCTTCTGGGTCTGGGCCCCGCTGCAGGAGGCGGGCGCGTGGATCAGCGAGGGCGACACCTCGAACTTCACCCCGCTGCTGCCGAACGGACTGCGCGCGCACGAGCATGCGACGTTCGGCGGCTGGGGCGGCCGCCTCGTCGCGAGCGCCACCGACGAGGGCCGTTACGAGCGAGCGGATGCACCCGAGCTGCGCCCGGACGGCACCGCCCACGACGGCTGGAGCGTCGGCCGCTGGCTGCCGGACTTCCAGCGCGAGCTGGCCGCGCGGCTGCGCTGGACGGTGACGCCGTCATTCTCGGAGGCGAACCACCCGCCGCTGGTCGAGCCGGTCGGACCGGTCGACCTGACGGTCGCGGCCGGCGGCACGGTCGAGCTCGCGGTCACCGCGAGCGACCCGGACGGCGACGAGGTCGCGGCGACCTGGTGGCAGTATCGCGAGGCCGGCACCCTCGACGCGGCCGTCGCGATCGAGCCCGACGGACTGCGCGCCACGGTCACCGTGCCGGCCGGAGCGGACGCGGGCACCAGCGTCCACGTGATCGTCACGGTCCGCGACGCCGGCGTGCCGTCGTTCGCGCGCTACGCCCGCTTCGTGCTCACGGTCGTCTGAGCGCAGCGGATGCGGGACCGCCTGGGCCCGCATCCGCT
>JASCOA010000146.1 GCA_029959365.1 Microbacteriaceae bacterium PS02343
CCCCCCCCGCCCCCCCGCGCCCCCGCGCCCGCCGGGGGCGCGGCCCCGCCCCCCCGCCCCCCCCCCCCCCCCGGGCGTTCAGGGCCGGGAAGCGCGCTGAGTCGCGCCTCACAGGGCGTGCCGAACTCCGCTGGGGTGCAGCCCATCCGTGCCCGCCCGTCGAGCGCGCGCCGGGCGGGGACCGGCGCGCAAGATGTTCAGAGCACGTTGATCGCCGTGGCCCGCCAGCGGCGGTCGAGGCCCTCGAGGCGCACGCAGACGCTGCGGCTGCGGGCGCGGCCGTGCACGACCACCACGCCCTCCACGACGCCGTCGCGGGGCTCGCACAGCCGCACGCCGCCGACGGTGAAGGTCGGTCGCACCGCCGCGCGCCCGGTCGCCGCACGCGCCCGATTGGCCAGCACGACGCGCTTGAGCAGATGTGCGTAGACGTCGTCGGTGACCCAGCGCGCGAGCTGCTCGAGGTCGCGCGCCCCGGCGAGCACCTCGACGATGCAGTGCGCGATGTTGACGACCATCGGCTCGGGGTCGGGCAGCTCCGCTCGAGCGCTCGGCTGGTGGCCGAAGAACTCCTCGGTCTCGAAGCGCGGGGTGATCACCTTCGACGGCAGGGTCTGCGAGGCGTCGGACCGGCGGCCGGCGACGCCCGCGGCCTTGCGCGCGGTGGACGTGGTACTGCTCATGCTGGCCTCCGGAATCCCCTCCGATCCCCGGAGGACTCGCATCCCCCGAATGGGGGGCCACTGATATGGGATAAGGAAAGCAGACCGACGCGGTCCCGTCCACGGTCCGTCGGCAACTGTGGATAACCGGGCGTCGCATCCGCTGCTCGTCCTACGCTCCCGGCCATGCGATGGGAGCACCTGTTCGACGATCTCGAGAGCCAGCTCCAGCAGGAGCTCGCCGCCGAGGACGACGATCTGCGCATCGAGGAGGAGCGTCTGCGCCGTGCGCGGCTCGGCCTGCGCGAGCGGCTGCTGGCGCACCATCAGCACGGCGGGGGAGCGCCCTTGCGGCTCGTGCTCGCGGACGGCTCGGATCTCGCGCTGCGCACCGATGGCTTTGGGCGGGATTGGCTCTCCGGCGTCGTCGCGGCTCCGATCGGCGGTCGCTGCATCGTGCCGATCGGCGCCATCGCGCAGGTCGTGCTGGAGGCCTCCGGCGGCGGGGCCGCTGCGATGGACCGACCGGTGCCGGAGGAGGACCCGAGCGCCCTGACCGCACGGCTCGGCTTGCCCTTCGTGCTCCGCGATCTGGCTCGACGGCGTCGGCCGGTGCGGCTGCTCGTTCCCGGCGGCGAGCTGACCGGAACCCTCGACCGGGTCGGACGAGATCACCTCGACCTTGCCGTGCACGCCCTCGACGAGCCGCGGCGCGATCGCTCGGTACGCGGCCGCCGGTTGATCGCGCTGGCTCAGCTCCTGCGCGTGCGCTGGTGATCGCCGATATCGGCGATGCTCGCGAAATCCGACTGCTCGAAGAGCCCCATCCGGCGGCTCTCCTCGATCTTGCCCGAGACGTAGGCGTCGATCTCCTCGACGGCCACGCGCCACTGGGCGCCGCGCCCGGTGCGGATCGCCGGCAGCTCCCCGTCGCGGACGATGCCCAGCGTCTCGGCGACGCTCAGGCCGAGCAGCTCGGCGGCGTCGGCGATGCTGACGAACCGTCCCGTGGCGCTGTCCTCATGGCCCTGCATGGCTCCGATTATGGCCCCCTGCCCTGCGCGACGACCGACCGTGTGGATAAGTCCCGCTGAGCACGCAGGGCCGCGACCAGCATGATCGCGCAACCACGGAGAGGACCGTCATGAGCCGCAGCACCGCGCGTCGCGCATCCGCCTTCGATCCCCGGCTGCTGCTGGGCATCGGCCTCGTGCTGGCCTCGATCGCCGGCGTCGTCGGCATCGTCACAGCCGCGGACCGCACGGTCGACGTGTACGTCGCGGCGCGCGCCCTGAGCCCCGGCGACACGATCACCGACGACGTGCTGGCTGTGCGCAGCGTGCACCTCGGCGCGGTGGAGGAGCACTACCTGCTCGCTGGTTCGCTGCCCGATGACGGGATGATCGCGACCCGCCCGGTCGCCGCCGGCGAACTGCTGCCCGCAGCCTCGACCGACGACGCCTCGGCGGAGGACGGCGCCGTCGTGGTCGCGACGATCGCGGGCGCGCTGCCGGGGGCGATCGAGGCCGGTGCGGTGGTCGACCTCTGGGCCGCACCCTCGACCGGGGCACGAGAGTTCGGCCCGCCCGCGATGCTCGTGGGCGGCGCGACGGTGCTGCAGGTGATCGAGGAGGAGGGCATGGTGGCGGGCGCAGCCGCCCGGGACGTCGAGCTGCTGGTGCCCCGCGACGAGCTCGCTGCCGTGCTCGCCGCGCTGGGCGCGGGCGACGCGCTCTCGCTCGTGCCGCTCGCGGTGACCGCGGGGAGCTCGCGATGAGCGCCATCGCCGTGGTCGCGCCTCCGGCGCTGCTCTCCGGCGTGGTCGAGGACCTCCGACGGCACGGCCACGAGCTCGCGCTGGTGGCCTCATCCGCCCTCGAGATCGACGCGGAACGTCTCGCCGGCGTCGGACTGCTGCTCGCCGCTGCGGAACCGGCCTGTCTCGACGAGGGGCTCGTCGAGGCCTGCGATCGGGCGGGCGTGCCGGTGGTCGCTCTGGCCGAGGACGACGCCGGGCGTCGCCATGCGCTCGCGGTGGGCGTGCTCGAGATCGCCGATGCCCACCACGGCTGGGGCGGCGTGGAGCAGCTCGTCGGCCTGGGCGCGGTGCGCCCGGCGACGACGCGGAACGGCCGCGTGGTCGCGGTCTGGGGCCCGGCCGGCGCGCCGGGCCGCACGAGCATGGCCGTCGCGGTCGCCGCGGAGCTCGCGGCGCGCGGTCGCAGCGTCGTCATCGCGGATGCGGACACCCTCGGCGCCGCCGTCGCCCCGACGCTGGGCCTGCTCGACGAGGCGCCCGGCTTCGCGGCGGCCTGCCGGCTCGCGGCGGCCGATGCGCTCGATCACGCCGAGCTCGAACGGGTCGCCCAGCACCACCGCGCCCGTCGCGGTGGCTTCTGGGTGCTCACGGGCATCGCGCGGCCGAGCCGCTGGCCGGAGCTGTCGGCCGAGCGCGTCGCCGCCGTGCTGCGGGAGTGCCGCACCTGGGTCGACGACGTGATCGTCGATACGGGGTTCTGCCTCGAGCAGGACGAGGAGATCAGCAGCGACCTGCTCGCGCCGCGTCGGCACGCCGCGACCCTCGCGACGCTGCGGGAGGCGGACGCGGTGCTGCAGGTCGGCAGCGCCGATCCGGTGGGCATCGCCCGGCTGCTGCGCGCCCGCCCCGAGGCGCTCGAGGCCGCGGAGTCCGCGGAGACCACGGTCGTCATGAACCGGTTGCGCACAGGCGCGGTCGGTCTCGGCGCGCGGGGACAGGTCGCGCGCACGCTCGCGCGCTTCGGCGCGGTCGACGATCCCGCCTTCATCCCCTACGACCGGGCCGCGTTCGATGCGGCCGTGCTTGAGGGCAGCACGCTGCAGGATGCGGCGCCCCGCTCATCCGCCGCGCTCGCGATCGGCCAGATCGTGCAGGAGCGGCTGCTCGGCACGGCGCCGACGCGGGAGCGCGACCTCGTCGCCGACTACGCTGGCTGAGTGTCGACTCTCAGTGACCTCGTCCACGCCAAAGGCAGCTCCAGCGTCGCCGATGTCGAATGGCTGCACCTGCTCATCGGCGACTGGCAGCTGCTGGCCGACCTGGCCTTCGCCGACATCGTGCTCTGGGTGCCGACGCGCGACGACGGCTTCGTGGCCGTCGCCCACGCCCGTCCCTCGAGCGCGGCGACGCTGTTCTACCGCGACTTCGTGGGCCAGGACGTCAAGCCCGAGTGGCGGGCGCTCGTCACCGACGCCTTCGCGGCGCGCCGCATCATCGACTCCGCGAACCTGGACTGGTTCGAGGAGACGCCGACGCGCGTGCGCGCGGTGCCGGTGATCCGCCGCAGCAGCCCGAGCGACGGCGCCGCCGAGATGAGCGAGCCGATCGCCGTGATCACGCGGCACTCGAACCTCAGCGACACGCGCATGCCGAGCCGGCAGGAGCTCACCTTCAACGAGTGCGCCGACGACCTCTTCGCCATGATCGCGAGCGGGGACTTCCCCGACCTGGGCGCGCCGACCGGCCCGCGTCGCGGCGCACCGCGCGCCAACGACGGTCTGCTGCGCCTCGACGAGGACGGCATCGTCGACTTCGCGAGCCCCAACGGCCTCTCGGCGTTCAACCGCATGGGATTCCATGGCGAGCTCGAGGGCGAGTCGCTGGCCGAGGTGACCACCGGGCTCATCAAGGGCAAGCAGCTCACGGTCGACGAGTCGCTGCCGTTGGTCCTGACCGGACGGGCGCCGTGGCGCGCGGACATCGAAGCGCGCGGCGTCACCGTCTCGCTGCGCACGATCCCGCTCAAGGAGCGCGGCGAGCGGGTCGGCGCGATCGTGCTCTGTCGCGACGTCTCCGAGCTGCGCCATCAGGAGCAGGAGCTCATCACCAAGGACGCGACGATCCGCGAGATCCACCACCGGGTGAAGAACAACCTGCAGACGGTCGCCTCGCTGCTGCGCATCCAGGCCCGCCGCAGCCACACCGACGAGGCGAAGGATGCGCTCGGCCAGGCCATGCGCCGGGTCGCCGCGATCGCGGTCGTGCACGACACCCTCTCCGAGGGGCTCAGCCAGAACGTCGACTTCGACGACGTCTTCCAGCGCGTGCTGCTGCTGATCGCGGAGGTGGCGTCGAGCCACAACACGACCGTGCACCCGCGGTCGTCCGGCTCCTTCGGCGTGCTGCCGAGCGAGCACGCGACGCCGCTGGCCCTCGCGCTCACCGAGCTCGTCACCAACGCCGTCGAGCACGGCCTCGCCGGCCGCGACGGCGAGGTCTCGATCGAGGCGGACCGCACCGAGGAGCGGCTGGTGGTGCGCGTGCGCGACGACGGCGCCGGCATGCCCGAGGGCCGCGTGGGCATGGGCCTCGGCACGCAGATCGTGCGCACCCTGATCCAGGGCGAGCTCGGCGGCACCATCGACTGGCACACGCTGGAGGGCGAGGGCACCGAGGTCACCATCGAGGTGCCGTTCCAGCACTGAGCTCATGGCTGCGCCGCCGCCCCTGCGGCGCAGCTGCTCCCGCGCGAGCGAGCGCGGTCGCTCGCGCTCCGCTGGCGCGCTCGTGAAACGCGGAACGCGCGGGGCCCCCGGGGGGCCCCGCGGGGGCGGCGGGCGCCGCCGGGGGCGGGGGGGGGGGGGGGG
>JASCOA010000147.1 GCA_029959365.1 Microbacteriaceae bacterium PS02343
GGCCCGGAGCAGTGATGCTCCGGGCCGACCCGGCATTGGCGTCAGACGCGGCGGCGCTTCGGCGGACGGCAGCCGTTGTGGGCCTGCGGCGTCACGTCGTTGATCGAACCGACCTCGAGGCCAGCGGCCTGCAGCGAGCGGATCGCGGTCTCGCGACCCGAACCCGGTCCCTTGACGAAGACGTCGACCTTCTTCATGCCGTGCTCCTGCGCCTGACGGGCGGCGGACTCGGCAGCGAGCTGCGCGGCGAACGGGGTCGACTTGCGCGAACCCTTGAAGCCGACGCCACCCGAGGAGGCCCAGCTGATGACCGCACCGCTCGGGTCGGTGATCGACACGATGGTGTTGTTGAACGTCGACTTGATGTGGGCCTGGCCCACGGCGATGTTCTTCTTGTCCTTCTTACGCGGCTTGCGAGCAGCCGACTTGGGAGTTGCCATTCTCTCTCTCCTGAATTCTCGACACCGCGACGAGCGCGGCGGTCGGCTGCTTAGCGGCCGGCCTTCTTCTTGCCGGCGACGGTGCGCTTCGGACCCTTGCGGGTACGAGCGTTGGTCTTGGTGCGCTGACCGCGCACGGGGAGGCCGCGACGGTGGCGCAGGCCCTCGTAGGAACCGACCTCGACCTTGCGGCGGATGTCGGCGGCCACCTCGCGGCGGAGGTCACCCTCGACCTTGTAGGCGCCCTCGATGTGGTCGCGGAGCTGCACGAGCTCCTCGTCCGTGAGGTCCTTGACGCGAGTGCTGCCGTCGATGCCGGTCGCTGCGAGGGTCTCGAGCGAGCGGGTGCGGCCGACTCCGTAGATGTAGGTCAGTGCGATCTCCACGCGCTTCTCGCGCGGGATGTCGACTCCTGCCAGACGTGCCATGGTGGCTTCTCCTGTGAGTAGTGGAGGTGTGGAGCAGCACCGGTGCCCGAGCCTCCACTCGAGGTGTCCCCCGCTCTCGCGGGTTCTGGTGCTGCCAGTTGTCGTATTCAGTTATGCGGTCCTGGGACCTGCGCGTCCCGTCCTGCGGACGGGCGCCGGGTGATGTGCGCCTCGCGGCGCCCGATCAGCCCTGGCGCTGCTTGTGGCGGACGTTCTCGCAGATCACCATGACGCGGCCGTGGCGGCGGATGACCTTGCACTTGTCGCAGATCTTCTTGACGCTGGGCTTGACCTTCATGATGGTTTCTCTCTTGCTCGCTGGCCTCGTGCCCATCGGGGTGCCGACGGGCCGTTCCTTGTGCAGCGGACGCTTACTTGTAGCGGTAGACGATCCGGCCGCGGGTGAGGTCGTAGGGGCTCAGCTCCACGATCACGCGGTCCTCCGGGAGGATGCGGATGTAGTGCTGGCGCATCTTGCCCGAGATCACGGCGAGCACCTTGTGCCCGTTGTTCAGCTCAACGCGGAACATCGCGTTGGGCAGAGCCTCGATCACAGCGCCCTCGATCTCGATCACACCGTCTTTTTTGGCCATAACCTCTACTGGTCGCTCGTTCGTGATTGTCCGCTGGTCATGCGGTTGATTGCCGGTCTCCGAGCACGCGTGAACGCGGCGATGGACACCAAGGGTCGAGCTTAGGCCATGACGGCCCGTCGCGCCAATCGGGATTCAGGCGGCGGCACGTCGTCGCGTGGTGGCCAGCAGCACGACGCCGCCGACGAGCAGTCCCCAGAACGCCGAGCCGATGCCGGCGACGGCGATGCCGGATGCGGTGACCAGGAACGTGGCGACCGCCGCCATCCGCTGCGCCGGCACCTCGACCGCGCTGACGATGGCCCCGACGAGCGCGGAGAGCAGCGCGAGGCCGGCGACGGACTGGATGAGCAGCGGCGGGCTGGCGGCCACGAAGGCGGCGGCGAGGCCGGCGAGAGGCGCGATGAGCAGGTAGCCGACGCCCGAGGCGAGCGCCGCGATCCACCGCCGCTCCGGTTCGCGGGCGCTCTCCGGGCCCGCCGCCAGCGCGGCGGTGATCGCCGCCAGGTTGATCGTGATCCCGCCGGCGAGGGCGGCGAGCGCCGAGCCACCGCCGCTGGCGAGCAGCGCGGAACGGCTCGGCACGGGGTAGCCGAAGCTGGCCACCACGGCCATGCCGGGGATGTTCTGGCCGGCCATCGTGACGATGTAGAGCGGCAAGGCGATGCTGGCGACGACCACGAGGTCGAACTCGGGTGCGACGAGTACGAGCTGCGGGGCGAGCCGGGCTCCGTCGAGCCAGCCGCCG
Organism: Microbacteriaceae bacterium PS02343; assembly: GCA_029959365.1. Taxonomy (GTDB): domain Bacteria; phylum Actinomycetota; class Actinomycetes; order Actinomycetales; family Microbacteriaceae; genus Arenivirga. Next base: position 2,210 of record JASCOA010000147.1, read on the forward strand.
CCGGCCGTGACCGCGATGAGCACGAGCGCGAGCACGAGCGCCGCGGGGGTGGCCCAGCGCGGGGCCCAGCGGAACAGCACGAGCCAGAGCGCGATCACCGGCAGCGCGAGCAGCGGGATCTCGACGGCGGCCTGCACCGGGGCGAGGGCGAGCGGGAAGATGATGCCCGCGAGCATCGCGTTCGCGACCGAGCGCGGGATGCGGGCGATGAGGCGGCCGAGGGCCGGCAAGAGCCCGGTGAGCATGACGAGCAGCGCGGCGACGAGGAACGCGGCGACCGCCTCGCCGAAGCGGTCGGTGACCCCGGCCGTGGCGACGAGCAGCGCCGCTCCGGGCGTGCTCCAGGCGAGCATGATCGGGATGCGGTGCCACAGGCTGAGCACGATGGAGCCGACGCCGATGGCGACGCAGATCGCGAGCAGCCCGGAGGAGGCCTGGTCGCGATCCGCCCCGACCGCCGCGAGCCCCGCCAGCACGATCGAGAAGGTGCTGGCGAAGCCGGTGGCCAGGGCGATCAGCCCGGTGGCGACCGGTTGGGCGAGGCTGGGTCTGGGCGCCGACGGCGCCGAGGTCACGCGGACTTCTCGGCGCGGCGGGTCTCGCGCGGCACGATCGTCGGCGCGGCGTTCTCGAGCACCGACGCCCGCGTGATCACGACGCGGGCGACGTCGTCGTCGGAGGGCACGTCGAACATCACCGGGCCGAGCACCTCCTCGAGGATGGCTCGCAGGCCGCGGGCGCCGGTCTTGCGCAGCACCGCGAGGTCGGCGATGGCCTCGATGGCGCTCTGCTCGAACTCGAGCTCGACGCCGTCGAGCGCGAACATGCGCTCGTACTGCTTGACGAGGGCGTTCTTCGGCTCGGTGAGGATCTGCATGAGCGCGTGCTGGTCGAGCTGCGACACCGTCGTGACGACGGGGAGCCGGCCGATGAACTCGGGGATGAGGCCGAACTTGTGCAGGTCCTCCGGCAGCACGTCGCTGAAGATGTCGACGTCGTCGCTGGCGGTGTGCAGCGGGGCCCCGAAGCCGATGCCCTTCTTGCCGGCGCGCGAGGAGATGATCTCCTCGAGGCCGGAGAAGGCGCCGGCGACGATGAACAGCACGTTCGTCGTGTCGATCTGGATGAACTCCTGCTGCGGGTGCTTGCGCCCGCCCTGCGGCGGCACGCTCGCGACGGTGCCCTCGAGGATCTTGAGCAGCGCCTGCTGCACGCCCTCGCCGGAGACGTCGCGCGTGATCGACGGGTTCTCGGCCTTGCGCGCGATCTTGTCGACCTCGTCGATGTAGATGATGCCGGTCTCGGCGCGCTTGACGTCGAAGTCGGCGGCCTGGATGAGCTTGAGCAGGATGTTCTCGACATCCTCGCCCACGTAGCCGGCCTCGGTGAGCGCGGTCGCGTCGGCGACGGCGAAGGGCACGTTGAGGCGCTTGGCGAGGGTCTGCGCGAGGTAGGTCTTGCCGCAGCCGGTCGGGCCGATGAGCAGGATGTTGCTCTTGGCGATCTCGACCTCGTCGACGCGGGCCTCGGCGGAGGTCAGCTGGCCGAGCGAGCGGACGCGCTTGTAGTGGTTGTAGACGGCCACGGCCAGCGCCTTCTTGGCGGGCTCCTGACCGATGACGTACTCCTCGAGGAAGGAGAAGATCTCGCGCGGCTTCGGCAGCTCGAAGTCCTCCGAGGCCTGCTCGCCGGCCTCGGCCATGCGCTCCTCGATGATCTCGTTGCAGAGCTCGACGCACTCGTCGCAGATGTAGACGCCGGGACCGGCGATCAGCTGCTGCACCTGCTTCTGGCTCTTGCCGCAGAACGAGCACTTGAGCAGGTCGGCGCTCTCCCCGATGCGTGCCATGGCCTGACTCCCCTCGAGAGAACGGTCACCGCCGGGGACCCGATCCGACGGTGCAGTCAGCCTAACCCGAACCGGGGACACGGGCAGACGCCGCGCGCGCCCCCGCACAGGCCGCGTGCGGGGAGCGGGCCGGTCGGCGACCTGGGAGGATCGCTGCTGGCGCGCATCCGCTCGATGGATGCCGCGGAGGGAGACCCGTGTACCTGCTCGACTGCGACACCGGGGTGGACGACGCCGTCGCCATCCTGCACCTGCTCGGCTCGGGGGCGCCGCTCGCCGCCGTGACGGTGACGTTCGGCAACGTGAGCGCCGCGCAGGCCGCCGAGAACACGCTGCGGGTGCTGCACCTCGCCGGCCGCTCGGACGTGCCCGTGGCCGTCGGCGGGGAGAGCACGCTCGACGGATCGCCCACCCGGCACTCGGCGACCCTCGTGCACGGCGCCAACGGGCTCGGCGGCGGCGCGCTCGAGCCCTCCCCCGCCGCGCTGCTCGACGAGGCCGCGCCCGAGCTGATCGTGCGGCTCGCGCACGAGCACGCGGGCGAGCTGCGCATCATCGCGACCGGCGGCTTCACGAACCTCGCCCGCGCCCTCGAGCTCGACCCGGCGATCGCCGGGCTGGTGCGCGAGGTGACGCTCATGGGCGGCGCCGCGCTCGTGCCGGGCAACGTCACCCCCTCCGCCGAGGCGAACATCGTGGCCGACCCGCTCGCCGCGGCCTCGGTGCTCGGCGCCGGCTGGCCCGTGGTGCTCGTGCCGCTCGACGTGACGATGACCCATCTGATCGAGCACGACGACTGGCAGCGGCTGGCGGATGCGGGCGGCGTCGCCGGCAGCGCCGCGGCGGTGCTCGACGGCTACCTCGACTTCTACGCCGGCATCATCGGACGCCGCTGCGCCGCGATGCACGACGCGCTCGCGGTGGCGATCGCCCTCGGCGAGATCGAGCCGGAGCTCGCACCCCGCGCCCATGTCGAGGTCGACGTCACCGACGGCCCCGGCCGCGGCCGCACGATCGCCGACCTGCGGCACCGCTACCGCGGCTACGCGCCGCCGGTCGACTCGCCCGTGCGGGTCGTGCTCGAGGCGCGCACGCCGCTCGTGCCGAGCCTGGTGGAGCGCATCCTCGCCTTCTGAACGCGGGGACGACGAAGGGCCCCGGCCGGGGGCGGGGGCCGGGGGGGTTTAGACAGA
>JASCOA010000148.1 GCA_029959365.1 Microbacteriaceae bacterium PS02343
CCCGCTACGCCCAGCGCGACGGCGGCGGGGCCGCCGGGGGGGCCGGCCGCCGCGCCGCCCGGGGGGGCGACCGATGCGCGCGGCGCCGCGCTGCCCGCCGCAGCCCCCGTCGGCACCACCCCCGACCCGCGCCCCCTCCTGCTCAACTCCCGCGGTGCCCGCCTCGGCGCCCGCACGGTCTACGGTCTCGTCGCCGCGCTGCTCGAGGGCGTGCCCGGTAGCGGCCCGAGCGGGCCCCACGCCCTGCGGCACACCGCGGCCACCCACCTGCTCGACGGCGGCGCCGACCTCCGTGCGGTGCAGGAGATGCTCGGTCACGCCAGCCTGGGCACCACGCAGATCTACACGCACGTCTCCAACGAGCGCCTCCGCGAGGCCTACCGCACCGCGCACCCGCGCGCCTGAGGCGCGCACCGCCCATCCGCGGCCGTGGAACAGGATGCGCCCGCGCACCCGGCCCGACCCGTCTCATCCGATCGCCCGCGTCGGCAGCAGCACCGCCCGTGGCACGCCGCCGAGGAACAGCAGTGGCGAGACGTACTCGTCGGCGCCGGTCGCCGAGGAGCCGAGCCGCGCGCCCACGTGCAGGCAGCCGCCCGCGCAGTGACCGCCATCCGCCACCGTGCCGATCACCTCGCCCGCCTGCACCGCGTCGCCCTTCGCGAGCTCCGTCGTCACCGGCTCGAAGCTCGAGAGCAGCCCGTCGGCGTGCCGCAGGCTCAGCACCGGCCGGTCCACCACGACCCCCGCGAAGTGCACCACGCCGTCCTCCGGCGCGAGCACCTCGGTGCCCCCGGGCGCGCGCAGGTCGATGCCGCGGTGCCCGGCCGCGTACGGCGTCGGCGGCGCCTCGAACTCGCGCACGATCGTGCGCGGCGGGCCGATCGGCCACGCCCACCGCGAGGCCTCGCCGCCATTGGCGAGCGAGTCCGCGGCGAGCGGGTCCGCGGCGTGCGGGTCCGCGGCGTGCGCCGACGGCGCGCCGAGCGCCACGAGCAGCAGTAGCAGAGCGGATGCACCCGGCACCCTCAGCAGAGATCTCACGCCCCCAGCGTGCGAGCGCCGCGGCCCCGACGGCGCGGTCGTCCGGGATCGGTGGGGACGAGCGCCCTGTGGGGGAGCGGACGCCCCGTTCGGGCGCCACGCCTCCGCTCGACCTGGCGGCCCTCCCTGCGTCGGTCGCGCACGACCCGCGACAGACGCGCCGACGCGCCGACGCGCACGACCCGCGACGGGCCGCCCCGATCAGCCCTGGGCGGGCGAGCCCAGCTGCTTCCGGTACACCGCCGCGATCCCCTCGAGGTAGCGCGTCACGACGGCGCGCTCGCCCTCGTCGAGGTCGTCGAGCACGGCCTGCGCTCCGCGGACGAGCGGCAGCAGCCGGTCGAGCGCTCGGCTCACGCTCGCGGGCTCCGGCACGACGAGCAGGCGCCGCCGGTCGTCGGGGTCGGGCTCGCGGCGCGCGTGCGAGAGACCCTCGAGCCGATCGATCACGCCGGTGACGGCCGCGGTGGTCACGCCGAGCCGGCGGGCGAGCTCGCCGGGGCTCAACGGGCCGGACTCCATGAGGTGCTGCATCGCCGCGAAGTCGGTCGGGTTGGTGCCGAGCGCCGCGCCCATGTCGAGCTCCATCGACTTGGTGAGCCGCAGGATCTCCCGCAGCAGCAGCGTCGCCTCGCCGAACGCGAGGTCCGGACGGGCGCTGCGAAGGGCCGACGGCGGGGTCGCGGCGCCGCGCGCATCGGGAGCAGGGACCGCAGGCATGCGAGAAGCCTAACGCCAGCTGACTAAGCATCGAAGTAGCTAAGCAACTTAGCGATATCATCGCGACCATGACCCGTTTCATCACGGCCCGCGCCTCGGCTTGGATCGTCCTCGTGCTCACCGTCCTCGTCGCCGGCGGCCTCTTCGCGTTCGGTTCCGGCGCGAGCGGCACCCAGACCCCGGAGAGCGGACTGCCCGACGCCGCCGAGTCCGCGCAGGCGGCGGCGATCGCCGACGACCTCGACGACGGCGAGAGCTCGACGGCGCTGCTCGTCTACGAGCGCGACGGCGGCGAGCTCGATCAGGCCGACCTCGCGGCGATCCAGCAGACCCTGCCCGACCTGGGCGAGTTCGGTCAGGCCGTGCCGCCGCAGCTGGCCGAGGACGGCAGCAGCGCGCTCGTCGTGCTCGTGCTCGACGCCGAGCCCGATGTCGACCTGCAGGCCGAGCGCGCCGACGGGATCCGCGAGGCCGCCGCGGTCGACGGGCTGACCCTCTACCTCTCCGGCCCCGAGGGCTTCGCCGTCGACGTGGCCGGCATCTTCGCCGGCGCCGACGTCACCCTGCTCATCTTCACCGCCGCGGTCGTCGCGGTGCTGCTGCTGGTCACCTACCGCAGCCCCTTCCTCTGGCTCGTGCCGCTCGCGGTCGTGGGCCTCGGCGACGCCCTCGCCGGCATCGTCGCCACCCGCGTCGCCAGCCTCTTCGAGATCACCCTCGACCCGTCGATCAAGGGCATCCTCTCAGTGCTCGTCTTCGGCGCCGGCACGAACTACGCCCTGCTGCTCATCGCGCGCTACCGCGACGAGCTGCGCAGGCACGAGGACCGCCGCGAGGCGATGCGGCGGTCCCTCAAGGGCGCCGGCCCGGCTGTGCTGGCGAGCGGCTCGACCGTCGTGCTGGCCCTGCTCACCCTGCTGCTCGCGAGCCTCGGCTCCAACCGCGCGCTCGGCCTCGCCTGCGCCATCGGCGTGCTCGTCGCCATGGCCTTCGCGCTCGTCGTGCTGCCCGCCGCGCTCGTCTCGTTCCCGCGAGGCATCTTCTGGCCGCTGGTGCCGAAGGTGGGCACCGAGGCCGCCGTCGAGCGCAGCGTCTGGGGTCGTCTCGGCCGCGGCGTCTCGAAGCGCCCCGCGATCGTCGCGGTCGTCGGCGTGCTCGTGCTCGTCGGCCTCGCGGCCGGCGGCATCGGCGCCAAGACGGGCCTGTCGCAGTCCGAGCGCTTCCTCGACACCCCCGACGCGGTCATCGGGCAGCAGCTGCTGGCGGAGGGCTTCAGTCAGGGCGGCAGCGGCTCGCCGACCACGGTCGTCGTCCCGGCGGGCGAGGCGGATGCGGCCATCGCCGCCGCCGAGGACGTCACCGGCGTTGTCGCCGTCAGCGAGTCGGCGACCGGCGCGAGCGGTGGCGAGGACTGGGCCGAGCTCTCCGTCTCGATCGACGGCGAGCCGGAGACGGACGCGGCGTTCGCGACGGTGATGGAGCTGCGCGAGGCACTGCCCGCATCCGCTCTGGTGGGCGGTCTCGACGCGGAGGCGCTCGATGTCGCCGAGGCGACCGCGGCCGACCAGGCGCTGCTGATACCGCTCATCCTGGCGCTCGTCTTCATCGTGCTCGTGGTGCTGCTGCGCGCGCTGGTCGCGCCCGTGCTGCTGCTCGTCACGGTGGTCGGCAGCTTCTTCGCGAGCGTCGGCGCCAGCTGGCTGCTGTTCCAGGGCGTCTTCGGCTTCCCGGCGCTCGACGACAACGTGCTGCTGCTGAGCTTCCTGTTCCTGGTGGCGCTCGGCGTGGACTACAACATCTTCCTCGTGACGAGGGCGCGCGAGGAGGCCGTCGAGCACGGCACACGCGAGGGCATGGTGCGCGGGCTCGCGGCCACGGGCGGCGTCATCACGAGCGCGGGCATCCTGCTCGCGGCCGTGTTCGCGGTGCTCGGAGTGCTGCCGCTCATCACGCTCACCCAGATCGGCATCATCGTCTGCGTCGGAGTGTTGCTCGACACCCTGCTCGTGCGCACGGTCATCGTGCCCTCGCTGGCCTTCCTCACGGGCGAGCGCTTCTGGTGGCCCCGCAAACGCCTGACCTGATCACGGCGCGGTCGTTCCCGCCGTGTCGGGTGGTGGGAGCGACCGCGCGAGGGCCGGAACGACCGCGCCAGCGGATGCGTCCCGCCGGTCATCCGTCCTTCCCCCGCGGGTGCTACCATTCCGGTAGCACCCCGCGTGTCGGGGTGACTTCGCGTGCCCACCAGGCTCCCGCATCCACCGGTCTCCTCCACGAGGAGCGGATGCGCGCCGGGCACCAGGATCAGCGGCCGATCGGCCGCGATGAACAACCGCAATCGACGCGCGAACGCGCGCGTCCAGAACAGGAGGCACGGCCATGGCCGTCGTCACGATCCGCCAGCTGCTCGACAGCGGCGTCCACTTCGGACACCAGACCCGCCGGTGGAACCCGAAGGTGAAGCGATTCATCCTCACCGAGCGCTCGGGCATCCACATCATCGACCTGCAGAAGTCGCTGGGCTACATCGACAGCGCCTACGAGTTCGTCAAGGAGACGGTCGCCCGCGGCGGCACCGTGCTCTTCGTCGGCACCAAGAAGCAGGCTCAGGAGACCATCGCCGAGCAGGCGAACCGCGTCGGCCAGCCCTACGTGAACCAGCGCTGGCTCGGCGGTCTGCTCACCAACTTCCAGACGGTCTCCAAGCGCCTCGCGCGCATGAAGGAGCTCGAGGAGCTCGACTTCGAGGGCACCACGAGCGGCTTCACCAAGAAGGAGCTGCTGATCAAGAAGCGCGAGCTCGACAAGCTGCACAAGTCGCTCGGCGGTATCCGCAACCTGACCAAGACCCCCAGCGCGATCTGGATCGTCGACTCCAAGCGCGAGCACCTCGCCGTCGACGAGGCCAAGAAGCTCGGCATCCCCGTGATCGGCATCCTCGACACGAACGCCGACCCCGACGAGCTGCAGTTCCCGATCCCGGGCAACGACGACGCGATCCGCTCGGTGAGCCTGCTCACCCGCATCATCGCCGACGCCGCCGCCGAGGGCCTCATCGAGCGCCACCAGAAGCCCGAGGCCGCTGGCAACGTCTCCGCCGTCGAGCCGCTCGCCGAGTGGGAGCGCGAGCTCCTCGAGGCCCCCGCCGCCGAGACCGAGGCCCCCGCGGCCGAGGCGCCCGCCGTCGAGGCCAACCCGGCCGCCGACGAGGCCCCGGTCGGCGCGACCGTCGCCGAGAACGACGCCGACGCCCAGGTCGCCGCGAAGGCCGACGAGGCTGCGGACATCACGCCGGAGCACGCTCCCGAGACCGCGGAGCAGGTCGAGGCGGCCGCCGAGGCCGAGGCCAAGTAATCCAGTCGTCATGACGACGGATGCGGGCGGCCCGGGGGGGGGGCCCCCCCCCCCCCCCGGGGGGGTTTAACAAAACCCCCCCCCCCCCCCCCCGCGGGGGGGGGG
>JASCOA010000149.1 GCA_029959365.1 Microbacteriaceae bacterium PS02343
CCCCCCCCCCCCCCCGGGGGGGGGGCGGCGCGCCGGGGGGGGGGGGCGGCCCCGCCCCCCGGCCCCTCGGGGGTGCGCGAAGGCCCCGGGTTGCGAGAACGGCCTGACCATCGAGTGCCGTGCGGCTCGTCTCGCGCGCGGTTCACGGCTCGGCGGTGAGGGTTCGGATCGTGGCCAACGGCATGCCGGTGACCTCGGCGATCTCCGCATCCGAGAGCCGCCGCGCGGAAGCCGCGATGGCGCCGGAGAGCGCCGCTGCCGCTTCCGTCTCGCGTCTGCGGGTGATGTACCAGGCCATCGCGAGCTCCTCGAGCGCGCCGGTATCGGCGTCGGTCTCCTCGGCGGCCGCGATCGCGATGCCCGTGGACTCGGTGTCGCCGGCGTACCGGCGTCGCAGCAGCGAGCGGACCCGGTCCATCGTGATCCTATTGCCTCGGAAGGTGGTGTAGCCGGTGAGCCCCATGCGCCGTCTCTCTGTCGTCGAGGATCGAACGTCATGCCCCGGGCCGCGCTCGTCGATCGGACGGTGCGCGCTCAGCGGGAGTGCCCGGAGGCATCGAGCCGCACGCGGACCGTCGGCAGCGGGGTCCGGGCTGGTGGCGATCAGCGTACGCCTCCGGCCACCGCCGCGGGGTGCCGATCCCGAATCCGCCGCAGGTCGGACCCGGGAAACGCAGAAGGCCCCGGATCGCGATGATCCGGGGCCTTCATTCCATGTGCGCGAAGGGGGACTTGAACCCCCACGCCCTATACGGGCACTAGCACCTCAAGCTAGCGCGTCTGCCATTTCCGCCATCCGCGCATGGGATGTTGTCGGGCTCGGAAGCCCCGCCGCGTTCGCGGCCAACAGAGGAAGACATTAGCACGGAAATGAACGCGCCCTGAACACGGACCGCCCGCCCGGGCGCGTCGTCGGCGGCGATAGCGTTGGGGCATGAGCGAGCAACTCGACGAGACGGCGATCATCGCCCGGGACCTCATCCGATTCGACACCACGAACTACGGCGAGGGGAAGTCGAAGGGCGAGACCGAGGCGGCCGAGTACGTCGGCGCCGAGCTCGAGTCGCTCGGGCTCACGCCGACCTATGTCGACGCCGAGCCCGGCCGTACGAGCGTCATCGCCCGAGTCCCCGGGCGCACGGGCAGCGAGCGCGGCGCGCTCGTGGTGCACGGGCACCTCGACGTCGTGCCGGCAGTGGCGGAGGACTGGAGCGTCGACCCGTTCGGCGGCGAGATCCGCGACGGCATGCTCTGGGGCCGCGGCGCCGTGGACATGAAGAACATGGACGCGATGATCCTCACGGCCCTCGGCGACGTGCTCGAGCAGGGCGGTCCGGAGCGCGACCTCGTCGTCGCGTTCTTCAGCGACGAGGAGGCCGGCGGCGTGCGCGGCTCGGGCTACGTCGTCGACCACCACCCCGAGCTGTTCGCGGGCGCGACCGAGGCGATCAGCGAGGTCGGCGGCTACTCGATCACGGTCGGCGGCGAGCGCGCCTACCTGCTGCAGACCGGCGAGAAGGCGCTGCGCTGGCTCACCCTCACCGCACGGGGCGCGGCGGCGCACGGCTCGCAGGTCGTGCGCGACAACGCGGTCACCCGGCTCGCCGAGGCGATCGTCGCGATCGGTCGCGAGGAGTGGCCGGTGCGCCTCACCGGCACGACGAGCGCGCTGCTCGGCGAGATCGCCCGCATCCTCGGCGTCGACCCGGAGCGCACCGCGCCCGACGAGCTCGCCTTCGCCACCGGCACCGCGAACCGCTTCATCGCGGCCAGTCTGCGCACCACCTCGAACCCGACCCGGCTCGAGGCCGGCTACAAGCACAACGTCATCCCGGGCGCCGCGCAGGCCTTCGTCGACGTGCGCACGCTGCCGGGGGAGGAGGACCTGGTCATGGAGCGCATCCGCGAGCTCGCAGGGCCGGACATCGACGTCGCGGTCTCGCACGGCGACATCGGTCTCGAGGTGCCGTTCGAGGGTCCGCTCGTCGAAGCCATGATCGCGGCGCTCGGCGCGCACGACCCGGGTGCTCCCGTGCTGCCGTATCTGCTCGGCGGCGGCACCGACAACAAGGCGCTCAGCAGGCTCGGCATCGCCGGCTACGGCTTCGCGCCGCTGCAGCTGCCCTCCGGCTTCGACTTCCCCTCGCTCTTCCACGGGGTCGACGAGCGCGTGCCGCTCGACGCGCTCGTCTTCGGACGGCGGGTGCTGCGCGACCTGCTGGCCGGTTACTGACAGGATCAGCCGGTGTCATTCATCGAAGCGGCCATCCTCGGCCTGATCCAGGGGCTCACCGAGTTCCTGCCGATCTCCTCCAGCGCGCACCTGCGCATCGCCGGCGAGTTCCTGCCCTCCGCCACCGACCCGGGCGCGACCTTCACCGCGATCACCCAGATCGGCACCGAGATCGCGGTCATGGTGTTCTTCTGGAAGGACATCACCCGCATCATCGGCAAGTGGTTCCGCCACTTCGGCGCCGCGAAGGGGCGCCGAGCGGATGCGTCCGGCAGCATCCCCAGGAACGATCCCGACGTGCGGATGGGCTGGCTCATCATCATCGGCACCCTGCCGATCGTCCTGGCCGGGTTCTTCCTGCAGGAGTACATCCGCGACGCGTTCCGCTCGCTCTGGATCGTCGCGATCGTGCTCATCGTCTTCGGCCTGATCCTCGGCGTGGCCGACTGGCTCGGCAAGCGCACGCGCGAGCTGACCGACCTCACCTACCCCCACGGCATCCTCTACGGCCTCGGCCAGATGCTCGCCCTCGTGCCCGGCGTCTCCCGCTCCGGCGCGACCACCACGGTCGGCCTCGCCCTCGGCTACACCCGCCCGGCGGCGGCGCGCTACGCCTTCCTGCTCGCGATCCCCGCGGTCTTCGGCAGCGGGCTCTACGAGCTCTACTCGGCGCTCAGCTGCGACCCCGCGGCCGAGGCGTGCACCCCGGCGGTCTACGGCCCGCTCGAGACGCTGCTCGCCACGGTCGTCGCCTTCGGCGTCGGCCTCGCCGTGATCGCCGGTCTCATGGCCTACATCTCGAAGCGCAGCTTCCTGCCCTTCGTCGTCTACCGGGTGCTGCTCGGCGGCACGCTGATCGTGCTGCTGTCCATGGGCGTCATCCAGGCCTAGGCAGTCCGCATCCAGGCGGATGCACCGGCCCGCACAGCGGGGACGGCGATGCTCGGCGCATGAAGCGCATCATGAGCATCGCCGTCTTCGCGTTCACCGTCGTCCGCATCGTGCAGAAGGCGCGCAAGGGCAAGCTGACCACCGCGACCCAGTCCACGAGCCTGCACGCGAAGGAGCTCGACCCCACCCAAGCGGGTTAGGGCGTCTTGGGATCCTCGGGCGTCGAGCCCTCGCTGCCGGCCACGCCGTCGTCGCCCTTGCGCAGGAAGCGCTCGAACTCGCGCGCGATCGCCTCGCCGCTCGCGTCGGGGGAGTCGACGGTGTCGCGCGCCTGCTCGAGCTGCTCGATGTAGGCGGACATGTCGTCGTCCTCGCCGGCGAGGGCGTCGATGCCGCGCTCCCAGGTCTCCGACTCGTCGAGCAGGTCGCCGCGCGGGATCACCACGTCGAGCACCTCCTCGAGGCGGTCGATGAGCGCGAGCGTCGCCTTGGGGGAGGGCGCGTTGTGCACGTAGTGCGGTACGGACGCCCAGATGGAGACGGTCGGGATGCCCGCCGTCTCGGCCGCGTCGGCCAGGATCCCGAGGATGCCGGTCGGGCCCTCGTAGCTGCTGCGCTCGATGCTCAGCTGCTCGCGCACGGCGACGTTCTCGCTCGTCGTGAAGACGGAGATGGGTCGCGTGTGCGGCACGTCGGCGAGCATCGCTCCGACGAAGACGATGCCCGTGATCCTCGCGCTCTGCACGCTCTGCAGCACCTCGGCGCTGAAGCGCCGCCAGCTGCGCGAGGGCTCGGTGCCGAGCATCGCCCACAGGTGCGAGCCGTCCTCGTGCACGCTGAGCTCGGCGTCGGCGGCCAAGCCCTTGCCACGGCCGAAGCGGCGCGGCGTGGGCGTGCTCGCGGCGGGCGGGCCGTAGAGCGTCACGCTCGGCCACTCGATGCGCTTGACGCCGTGCTCGTCGATGCCGACCGTGGGCCGGTTGAACTGGTAGTCGACGTAGTCCTCGGCGTCGACGACCTCCGCGCGCTCGACCAGCTCCAGCCGATCGCGCACGGTCTTCACGGCGATGCTGGCCGCCTCGGCGGCGTCGTTCCAGCCGTCGAAGGCGACGATGAGGATGCGTCCCTCGGTGAATCCGGTGCGTGCTGCCAATCCGCTGCTCTCGTCCTGCTCGCGCGGCGCCCGGGGCCGCGCCGCACTCCAGGATAGGCCGCGCTCCCAGCGCGAACGGCCCGGGTACAGTGGATGCCCGTGACTGCGCGCTTCCCGGAAGCCGTCCTCTGGGATATGGACGGCACCATCATCGACTCCGAGCCCTACTGGATGGAGGCCGAGGGCGCGCTCGTCGAGCGCTTCGGCGGCACCTGGAGCCACGAGCAGGCCGAGCGGATGGTCGGCAACGGCCTCGAGACCACCGCCGCGATCCTGCAGGAGGCGGGCGTCGACCTGCCCGTGCCCGCGATCATCGACTGGCTCGACGCCTACGTGCAGGACCGCCTCGCTGAGGAGCTGCCGCTGCGCCCCGGTGCGGTCGAGCTGCTCACGGAGCTGCGCGACGCCGGCGTGCCCTGCGCGCTCGTCACGATGTCGTACGAGGGCATGGCCCGCCGCGTCGCGGCGGCGCTGCCCGAAGGCGTCTTCGCCGAGGTCGTGGCCGGCGACAACGTCGAGAACCCGAAGCCCTTCCCCGACGCCTACGAGCTCGCCGCGCGCCGGCTCGGCGTCGACGTGACCCGCTGCGTCGCCTTCGAGGACTCGGTGCCGGGTCTCACCGCGGCCGTCGCCTCCGGCGCCGTCGCCGTGGGCATCCCGCTCTACGCCGACCTCGACCTCGTCGAGGGCGGCCTGCGCTGGACCACGCTCGAGGGCGTCACCCTCGCGCGCCTCCGCGCCCTCGAGCCGGTGCTCGAG
>JASCOA010000014.1 GCA_029959365.1 Microbacteriaceae bacterium PS02343
GGCGGGACGCGGTCATCGCCCGCCACCGCGTCGCGGGCGACGCGATGCTCGCCGGTGTGCAGGGCCTCGGCCTCACCGTCTTCGGCGCCGTCGCGCACAAGATGAGCAACGTCGTAGCCGTCGAGATCCCCGAGGGCGTGCCCGGCGACGCCCCGCGCAGCGCCCTGCTCGAGGAGGGCCGCGGGCGCGCCGACGAGGGCCTCGACGTCGTCGGCGCGGTCGTGGAGACCCACGGCCGCGCGGCGACCGCCGCGATGCTCGAGGGTCTCGAGCTGCTGCCGCGCATCGACGTGGAGCACCGCGGCGTGCGGCTCGCCGAGCTCGACCTCGACGGCCTGCTCGCGCGTGCTCCGGTCCTCGCGCTCGTCGACGAGCTCGCCCACACGAACGCCCCGGGCAGCCGGCACGAGAAGCGCTGGCAGGACGTCGAGGCGATCCTCGCCGCCGGCATCGACGTGATCTCGACCGTCAACATCCAGCACATCGAGTCGCTGAACGACGTGGTGCACGAGATCACCGGCGCCCCGCAGCGCGAGACGATCCCCGACGCGGTGCTGCGCGGCGCCGACCAGATCGAGCTCGTCGACCTCGCCCCGCAGGCCCTGCGCGACCGCCTCGCGGGCGGCCGGGTCTACCCGGCCGAGCGCATCGACGCGGCGCTCAGCAACTACTTCCGGCTCGGCAACCTCACCGCGCTGCGCGAGCTTGCGCTGCTCTGGCTCGCCGACGACGTCGACGCGAAGCTCAACGAGTACCGCCAGGCGCAGGGCATCGAGGGCACCTGGGAGGCGCGCGAGCGCGTGGTGGTCGCCCTCACCGGGGGAGCGGAGGGGGAGACCCTGCTGCGCCGCGGTGCCCGCATCGCCGCGAGGAGCGGATCGGGGGAGCTGCTGGCCGTGCACGTCACCAGCCAGGACGGCCTGCGCGCCGCGCACCCGGAGCACCTCGCGGCGCAGCGCGCCCTGGTCGAGCAGCTCGGCGGCACCTACCACCAGGTGATCGGCGCGGACGTGCCCAGCGCGCTCATCGACTTCGCACGCGGCGTCAACGCGACCCAGCTCGTCATCGGCGTGAGCCGGCGGGGACGGATCGCGGCGGCGGTGACCGGTCCCGGCATCGGCGCGGCCATCATCCGCGAGGCCGGGTCGATCGACGTGCACATCGTGAACCACGGCGCAGCGGGCGGCCGCGCCGCGCTGCCGCGGCTCGGCGGCGCGCTCAGCGTGCGGCGGCGCATCGCCGGCGGGGCGCTCGCGCTGAGCGCCGGGCCGCTGCTCACCTGGCTGCTCGCGACCGTGCGCAGCCCGGAGTCCATCACGAGCGACGTGCTCGCCTACTCCCTGCTCGTCGTCGTGGTCGCCCTCGTCGGCGGCCTCTGGCCGGCGCTGTTCGCGGCGGTGCTCTCGGGCCTCACGCTCGACTTCCTCTTCATCGAGCCGTACTACACGATCAGCGTCGACCACCCGCTCGAGCTCTGGGCGCTCGTGCTCTACGTGCTCAACGCGCTGCTGGTCAGCTGGGTCGTCGACACGGCCGCGCGGCGCAGCCGGATCGCCCGACGGGCCGCCGCCGAGAGCGAGCTGCTCGCCACCGTGGCGGGCAGCGTGCTGCGCGGGCAGGGCGCGGTGCAGGCGCTCATCAGCCGCACCCGCGAGGCCTTCGGGCTCGCCGGGGTGCGCCTCATCATCGACGCCGACACGATCGCGACCGACGGCGAGCCGGTCGGCCGCACCACCCGCATCCCGGTCGGCAGCCGGGGCGAGCTGGAGCTGCACGGCGGCGACCTCGCGGCGAGCGAGCGACGGCTGCTCGGGGTGATCGCGGCGCAGCTCGAGGCCGTCATCGAGCGCGAGAGCCTCAGCGAGACGGCCAGCGAGCTCGGCCCGCTCGCCGAGACCGACCGTGTGCGCACCGCGCTGCTCTCGGCCGTGAGCCACGACCTGCGCCGCCCGCTCGCCGCCGCCCGCGCCGCCGTCACGGGCCTGCGCACCGAGCGGCTGCCCGCGGCCGACCGCGGCGAGCTGATCGACACCGCCGACGAGTCCCTGCGCTCGCTCGCGGCCCTGCTCACCGACCTGCTCGACGTCAGCCGCGTGCAGGCCGGCGTGCTCGGCGTCGCGCTCGACGACGTCGACCCCGGCGAGGCTGTGCTCGCCGCGCTCGACGAGCTCGCGCTCGGTCCCGGTGACGTCGAGCTCGACCTCGACGAGGGCATCGAGGCGGTGCGAGCGGATGCGGGTCTGCTGCGCCGCGTGCTCGTGAACCTGCTCGACAACGCGGCCCGCTACGCGCCATCGGCAGAGCGGATGCGCATCAGCACCAGCGCCTTCGCCGGCAGCGCCGAGATCCGCGTCGTCGACCGCGGCCCGGGCATCCCGCCCGAGCGCCGCGACGACGTCTTCGTGCCGTTCCAGCGTCTCGGCGACAGCGACAACCTCACCGGCCTCGGGCTGGGGCTCGCGCTCGCCAAGGGCTTCGCCGAGGGCATGGGCGGGGCGCTGCGCGCGGAGGAGACCCCGGGCGGCGGCACGACGATGGTCGTGACGCTGCCGCTCGCGGGGGCATCCGCTCGCAGCGACGAGCCGGCCGGTGCATCCGCTCGCAGCGACGACGATCGCGGCGGCGCATCCGCTCGCCCCGCCGGCGGCACGGCCGGCGCATCCGCTCAGCAGAAGGAGCCCGACGCGTGAAGATCCTCGTCGCCGACGACGACCCCCAGTTCCTGCGCGCGCTGCGCATCACCCTCGGCGCGAAGGGCTACGAGGTCGTGGTGGCCGCCGACGGCCGCCAGGCGCTGAGCCTCGCGATCGACGAGCGACCCGACCTGGTGATGCTCGACCTCGGCATGCCCCGGCTCGACGGCGTGCGGGTGATCGAGGGCCTGCGGGGATGGAGCACGGCGCCGATCCTGGTCGTCTCCGGCCGCACGGGGGCGGCCGACAAGGTCGAGGCGCTCGATGCGGGCGCGGACGACTACGTGACCAAGCCCTTCGCGATGGACGAGCTGCTGGCCCGCATCCGGGCGCTCACACGGCGCGTACCGGGCCAGGACGCCGAGCCGGTGGTCACCTTCGGCGAGGTGACCGTGGACCTCGCAGCGCGATCGGCGGAGCGCGCGGGGGATCGGGTGCGCCTCACCCCGACCGAGTGGAAGGTGCTCGAGCTGCTGCTGCGCAACCCCGGCCGGCTCGTCACCCGCCAGACGCTGCTCACCGAGATCTGGGGCAGCGAGCACGTGGCCGACACGGGCTATCTGCGGCTCTACCTGGCCCAGCTGCGGCGCAAGCTCGAGGTCGACCCGACGCAGCCGAGGCACCTGCTCACCGAGTCGGGCATGGGGTACCGTTTCGCACCGGAAGGGTAGCGACCGAAGGGCGCTCCGCAGAGCGGATCAGGCGCTCTCCTCGTGATCGACGGCGCGGGTGATGCGGGCCAGCGCGCCGATGAGCAGCTGGGCCTCGGTGTCGGAGAGGTCCGCGGCGACCTCGCGGATCGCGGCGGCGAGCCCGCCGACCTCGTCGGGGTTCCTCGTGCCGACGGTGGGCGACAGCGTCTTCTTGCGCCGGTCGACGGGGTGCGGACGGGTCTCGATCAGTCCGTCCCGGACCAGGCGGTCGACGAGGGCGGTGATCGAGGCGGTCGAGATGCCGAGGTGCCGTGCGAGGTCCGTCGGCGTCGCGGGAGCGGCATCGGTCGACTGCTCGATGATCACGCGCAAGGCGGTCCGATCGATGTCGGAGAGGCCGACGCCGACCTGGCGGCGGCGCACGAGGTGCGCTTCGGCGCGGCGCAGGGCGTCGACCGCGCGGACGACCTCGTCGGTGCGGCCGGGGTGGTCCTCGACGTGCCGGCGTCGGCTGGTGGACTGCTCGCGCTGCATGCGTGGCCCCCTCTCGGTCACCTGTCTGTCACCCATTGTGGACGACGGAACGCAAGTTCACCGAAAGGCCAGCGGAAGTCCAGGTGCGATGCCCGTACCCCGTTCGCGCCGAGTCAGTCCCCGTCGCGCTCCTGCTGGGCTGCCTTGTCCTCGCGGATGACGTCGCGCAGCTCCTCATCGAGTGACTTGGACTCGCCGACGGCCGAGATCATGCCGGAGAGGAACTTGGCGACCGCGTCGAGCTCGGACTGCTCGAGGTCGTCGACGATGTTGATCATGCGCCGGTGCATCGCCCCGAGCGTCTCGCGCACCTCGTGCTCGGACTCCTCGGTGGCCAGGATGATCGTGGCGCGCCGATCCTTCGGATGCGGGTGGCGCTCGACGTGGTTGCCCTTGACGAGCCGGTCGACGAGCGCGGTGACCGAGGCGGAGGAGATGCCCAGGAACGCGACGATGTCGCGCTGCAGCACCACCCTGCCCTCGCGCTGCGACTTCAGCAGGAAGCGCAGCGTCAGCAGATCGGTCTCGCCCATGCCCATCGAGTCGCGGGTGCGGGCGCGCATCGCGCCCTCCTCCGTGCGGTACCGGCGCAGCAGGTTCAGCACCTCGACGCTCGAGAAGGACTCGCGGCCCTCGTACCAGTAGCCGGAGGAGCCTCCGTCGTCCTCGCTGCTCATGGGAGCACTCTAAGCCGCCGTAGCGCCAGCGTCTCGATGGCCGTGACAACTGCCGCATCCGCTCGTTCGCAGATCCCGTCACCGGGGCCTCGCGGAGGAACTCGGTCCCTCGAAAACAATCTTGCTTCACTATTTGCTAGTTCACCTAGCTATATGCGATGCTTTGCAGGTCGAACAATCGACCGGACGAAAGGAAGACCGCCATGACCATCGCCATGTACAGCCGCACCTCATGGCGGGACGTCGAGCCCGACTTCACCGTCGGTCAGACAGACGGTGAGTTCACCGGCACGATCGAGCGCATCGACGCCCGCTTCCACGCCACCACCAACGTCGGCGAGGTGCTGGGCTCGTTCCGCTCCCGCGAGGCGGCCGAGCGCGCGCTCGAGCGCTCCGCAGCCCGGCGGGGCCAGCAGTCGGCCGAGCCGGCCCGCTCCGCCCGTGACACTGCGCTCCTCAAGGCCGCAGCGCTGATGGCCGGCATCGCGGCCACGGGCGCTGCGGGCATCATCGCGGCGGTGACCCTGTGACCATCCTCCGCACCGCGCTCGACTCCGGCATGGCGTCGCTGCCGTCGCTGCCGCGCGAGCGCGCCGAGCTGGCCCACACGGTCGCCGTCTACAGCCGCCCCGGCAGCGCCGGGGTGCCGACGGTGATCATCGAGGTCGCCGACCTGCATCGCAACCTGCTCGCCCGCAGCGTGCTCGAGACGACCGCACCCCGTGAGACGGCTGCCGACGCCGTGCTCGTCGACTCCGCGCTCGAGCGGTGCGGGCAGTGGCGCATCGATCCCATCCACCGCCACAAGCGACTCGTCAGCATGGTCACCCTGCGGGCTTCGGAGGGCTCCTCCGACTACGAGCTCGCCCGCAGCGCCGCCCGCACCGCGGCGCGCACCGCCTAGCCGCTCATGAGCGACTTCGGCACGGCTCAGCGGATCGACTCCGATCCGGTCGGCGCCGCGCTGACCGCCACCCATCACGCCCTCTTCGACCTGCGCGCCACGGATCGGCGCGAGGCGCGACGGCTCACCGATCAGCTCGAGCAGATCGCCGCTCAGCACAGCGCCGGCATCCTCACGGAGACCGACACCATCCACGCCCTCGCCGGCCTCGTCGAACGAGCCGGATCGCAACGGGTGCTCTAGAACGCGCACGGCTCGTCGTCACCGAGCCGAGCGTCCCGCGGCAGGGGTGCCGCGAGCAGACGCGGAGCGCGTCGCAACACCCGCGACGCCTCAGATCAGCGGCCCCGTCACGCTCGGCTGACGAGCCCCAGCGCCACATCCTCGACGAGCCGCGCCAGCGCATCGGCGAAGCCGCGCTGCTCGCGTGCGAGCAGCGGGTCGGCCTCGAACACCGCGAGCAGCGAGCGGGAGGGATGCGCCTGCGGCCAGACCGCCGGCACGGCGAGCAGCGTCGTGGTGACGAGCCGGTGCGCGCGGTGCGGCACGAGCTCCGGCAGCAGCCGGCGCACGACCGGCACGAGCGACTCCTCGACGTCGGCGGCCGCGTAGCGGTGCCGCAGCAGCACGTGCACGGAGATGTCGCGCTCGAGCACGGCCGAGCGCGCGGTGAGCAGCTCGCACAGCACCGGGCGCTCCTCGAGCGACTCGGCGAGCAGGCGGGCGGCCGCGGCGGCGCGCTCGGGGAGCGGGGCGTCGGAGTGCGCGATGCGCGCGTCGAGGGCGGCCGCCCATCCGCTCTGCTGCTCGTCGAGCAGATCGAGCAGGATCGCCTCGCGCGACTCGAAGTAGCGCAGCACGTTCGACGTGGCCAGGCCCACAGCGCGGCCGATGTCGCCGATCGAGAGCTTGGCGACCGGGGTGCCCGCGAGCAGCGCTGCGGTCGCGTCGAGGATGCCGCGGCGGCGCTCGGCGCGCTGCTCCTCGGGCGTGAGCGGTCGATCGGGCATCCGCTCAGTCTACGAAAGCCCGATACGGTCGACGGATGCGCTGGGGTCGGGCCTACTTCGCCGTGCAGGCGGTCGCCGGCGCGGCCTGGTGGTGCGCCGTGCCGCTGCTGCCGTGGGTGCGCGAGGCGACGCTCGGCGGTCTCGATCCGGTGCCCGTCGCGCTGCTCGACCTGCCGCTCTTCGTGCTCGCGTCGGCGCTCGCCGCCTTCGGCTGGCGACCCTCGGCGATCGTGGCGAGCGGATGGACGGCGCTGGTCGCCGCCGCGATGGTCGCCTACGCGACCGTCACCGGCGAGGCCGGATGGGGCGCGCTGGCCATGCTCGCCGCCGCCGGCGGCAGCGCCCTCGCGCTGAGCCTCGTGCTCATCGGCCGGTTGCCGACCGAGTGGATCGTGGCGGGCCCGTTCGCGTTCCGGCCCGCATCCGCTCGTCGCGGGGTGCTGGCGCACGTGGCTGCCACGCTCGCGCAGATCGGCGTGTTCTGGGGCTTCTTCCTCGGGCTGCTGCCCTTCGTGATCGCGCTGCTCGAGCGGCGCTGGAGGGTCGACGTGGCGCTCCCGCCCGGGCTCGACGCGCTGGGCGTCGTCGTGCTCGTGCTGGCGAGCGGGCTCGGCCTCTGGTCGGCCTTCGCCATGAGCACGCGCGGCGGCGGCACCCCGCTGCCGGCGGCCATGCCGAACCGGCTCGTGATCGCCGGGCCGTACCGCTTCGTGCGCAACCCGATGGCGCTCGCCGGCATCGTGCAGGGCGCGGCCGTGGGGCTCATCGCCTCGTCGTGGCTGGTCGTGCTCTACGCCCTGCTCGGCTCGCTCGTCTGGAACCACGTGGTGCGCCCGCACGAGGAGGCCGACCTCGAGCGTCGCTTCGGGCCCGACTTCACCGCCTACCGCGACGCGGTGCGCTGCTGGCTGCCGCGGCTGCGGCCGGTGCCGGCGCGCGGCAGGATGGCCCCATGAGCGCCGCCCTCGACTTCGCCCCCTTCGTGAGCGCACTGCTCGATCTGCTCGACGAGCATCGGGTGGAGGGCGGTGGCTTCTCGCGCTGGTCGGCGCGCAGCCGCCCGCACGAGCGGCCGGCGTCGAACGCCTACGGGGTCTCGAACGCCGTCGTCATGCTGCACACGCTCGACCGGATGCCGACGGCGGATGCGGAGCGCGCCGAGCTGATCGCGCAGCTGCGCTCCTTCCAGGACCCGGTGACCGGCGCCTTCGCCGACGCCACGCACTCGCCGGTGCACACCACGGCGCACCTCGTCGCGTCGCTGCAGCTGCTCGATGCCCGGCCCGCGCATCCGCTGCGCTTCCTCGACGACCTGCGCGCTCCCGAGGCGGTCGCGCCGTTCCTCGACGGCCTCGACTGGGGCGACCCGTGGGGCTCGTCCCACGCGGGCGTCGGCGCCGCGGCCGCGCTGGTGCTCACCGAGCAGCCGCGGCCCGGCTGGCTCGACGCGTACTTCGGCTGGCTCGAGCGCAGCGTCGACCCGGGCACCGGGTTCTGGCTGCGCGACCGGATGCTGCCGTTGGAGGACGAGCCGGGGCGGTTCGCCAACCTCGGCGGGGCCTTCCACTACCACTTCATGCTCGTGCACTTCGGGCGCCCGCTGCCGCACGCGGCCGCGGTCGTGGACAGCTGCCTCGAGCTGCTGGATCGCTCGCCGGTCGCGATCGGCGACGGCGAGCAGGTGGGCTTCGCCGAGATCGACTGGGCCTACAGCCTGCACCGGGCGGCGCTGCAGAGCGGGCACCGGATGGGGGAGGCGCGGGACGCGCTCGCCCTCGTCGCGCGGCGGCTGGCCGAGGTGCTGCTCGACCCGGCGTATCACCGCACGGCGGCGTTCGACGACCTGCACGCCGTGGGCGGGGCGCTCAGCGCGGTCGCCGAGCTGCAGCGGGCGCTGCCCGAGCTGGTGCGCACGCCGACGCCGCTGCGGCTGGTGCTGGATCGGCGTCCGTTCGTCTGATCCTTCAGCCGATGACGGCCCAGCCGTGGGCGGCGATCGCGTCGCCCGATGCCCGAGTACCGTCGTCGGCGGCCAGCAGCGCTCCCGGTCGCCGAGGCGCGGAGGAGTCCTGCAGGTTGAGCGCGATGGTGAGGCGCTCGTCGCCGGCGACCACGTCGACCTCGAGGTGCTCGTTCGCGAGATGCCGCGGCTCGGTGGTGGTGGCGCGATGCAGCCACGGGTGCCGGCGGCGCAGGCTCAGCAGCTCCTGGTGCAGGTGCAGCACGGCGACGTCGGGTGCGACGAGGCCGCTGGGCCCCTCCGCCGGGAACTCGGGGCGGATGGCGTCGTCGCCGCCCGCCCGCTCCTCCTTCACCCCGGTGAAGCCCCACTCGTCGCCCGCGTAGATCGTGGGCGTGCCGCCGAGCATCGCCAGCAGCACGACGGCGTGGGGCCGGTGCCGGGGGTCGGTGATCGCCGAGGCGATGCGGGTGACGTCGTGGTTGCCGACGAAGGTCGAGGGGGCGAAGGCGGCGAGCATCTCGTTGTGCCGCCCGAGCGACCAGGCCAGCTCCCAGAGGTTTTGCTGCTCGATGCTCGAGCGCACCGCCTTCCAGAGCTCGTACTGGGTGACGCTGTCGACGGCGCCAACGCGGGCGAAGGCGGCGTAGTCGCCGTGGATCACCTCCGCCTCGAACCAGACCTCGGGGTGGCTGCGCCGCACCTCGGGCAGCACCGCCGACCAGAACGACGGCGGCACCCGGTACGCGGCGTCCAGCCGCCAGGCATCGGCGCCGCGGTCGAGCCAGTGGCGCATCGCGTCGACGACGAGGGCGCGCACCTCGGGGCGGTCGTGATCGAGCTCGACGAGGACGTCGTGGCCCTCGAAGGGCACCGTGGCTCCGTGCTCGTCACGACGCAGCAGCGGCGAGCCCTCGGCGACGAGCGGATGCTGCCGGCCGACGTGGTTGAAGACGCCGTCGAGCTGCACCCGCAGCCCCCGCGCGTGCGCCTCCCGCGCGAAGGTCTCGAAGTCCGCGTCCTCACCGAGCCGGGGATCGATGCGGAAGTGGTCGAGGGTGTCGTAGCCGTGCGTCGACGATGCGAGGATCGGCCCGAGCGCGACGCCGGAGGCGCCGAGCTCGATCGCGTGATCGAGCCACGGGATCAGCCGCAGCAGCCGGTGCTCGTCGGCGGTAGCGGGTCCCGCGGCCGGCTCCGGGAAGGCGCCGACGAAGCCGAGCGGGTACAGCCGCCACCAGATCGCGTGCTCCACCCAGGCAGGCTCGTCCGGGGTCGCATCCGCTGGCGTCGTCGAGGTCATGGGGCGACCGTACGCCGGGGTGCCTGCGACGTCGCCGACACCCGGATCAGGCGCATCCCGCGTGGGGTGCCGAGAGTGCTCGACCCCCGGGCGGACGGCGCCGTCGCCGCCCTCCGAACCGAGGCCCGGGCCGGGTGGATGTCGTCAGCGCCGCGTTCGCAGGGCGCGTGCGGTCTCCCGCGCGGGCTCGACGACCAGGTTCGCGAAGCACGCCGTGGTGCCGATGTCGACCCACAGGCCGATCCGGCCGCCGCGCGCGGCCGGCAGCAAGGGTGCGGCCCGCAGCACGACGGCGCCGTCGACGGAGGCCGTGACCGCATCCGCTGCGACCTCGACGCGCAACCGGTGCCAGTTGCCCTCGCCGATGTCGGCGGCCGCCTCGTAGACGCCAGGACGCTCCTCGCGGAGCCGGTCGAAGGGGTGCTCGGGGTAGGCGAAGTACTGCACCGCGCGCTGATCGCGGGGCGGCGGCGGGCTCGCGCGCAGGCCGTTGGCCGGGCGCAGGTAGACGGACTCGAAGGCGTCGTCGGCGACGTGGAACGCGAGGCCCGCGAAGCCTCGGGCGTAATCGGGTGCGTCGTCGAGCAGCGAGCCGGCGACGTCGATCTCGATCACCCCGCGGTCGAACTCGATCGGCAGCAGGACGAAGGTCGGCTGGTCGACGTAGTCGACGCCCGGGACGCCTGCGGCGGCGGCCGGGGTGAGGCGCACCCGCAGCGCTTCGCGGCCCTCGTGCGAGCCGGGCACCGCCAGCACGCCGCGGAGCTCGGCCCCCTCCAGGAGCGCGCTCATCGTCCGATCCGCACGACGAGCTTGCCGGCGTGCGCGCCGGACTCCATGTCGCGGTGGGCCTGCACGATCTCGTCGAGCGCGTAGACCTTCGCCAGCGGCACGAAGGCGCGGCCGTCGGCGGCGGCGTCGAGGAAGTCCTGCAGCACCGAGGCGGGCAGGTCGCTCGCCTCGCCCGAGTAGGCGGTGAGCCGCACGCCGTTGGGGATCAGGTCCATCGGGTAGAAGTCGGGGATCGTCCACTGGTCGGAGAGCATGCCGGTGAAGCAGACGGTGCCGCCGGGGCGGGTCGCCCGCAGCGTGTCCGGCAGGGTGTTCGTGCCGACGAGCTCCACGGCGCCGTCGACTCCGTTCGGGGCGATGGCGCGAACCCGCTCGGCGACCGCTCCGTCGTCGACCACGACATGGTCGGCGCCGACGAGCCTCAGCTCGCCCTCGCGGTCGGCGCGGCGGGTGGTCGCGATCACGGTGAGACCGCGCTGCTTCGCCAGCACGATGCAGGCGAGACCGACGGATGAGGTGCCCCCGCGCACGAGCAGGGTGTCGCCCGACCGCGCGCCCACGCCGACGGTGAGCGAGCCGTTGGCGGTCTGCAGCATCTCGGGCACGGCGCCGAGCACCGACCAGTCGAGCCCGCTGCGGAACGGCAGCACGTTCGCGGCAGGCACGAGCGCGTACTCGGCGTAGCCGCCGTCGAAGGTGCGGCCCATGCCGCCCATCATCGCCGCGACCTGCGCGCCGACGGCGACCTCGCCGCCGGGCGCCGACTCGACGACGCCGACGGCCTCGATGCCCGGGATGCGCGGGAACCCGCCGAAGGAGCCGACGCCGCTGCGGAAGTGCAGCTCGGAGCGGTTGAGCCCGAAGGCCTCCACGCGGATGAGCACCCGACCCGCTTCGGCGTCGGGCACCGGTACGTCGCGCAGCTGCAACGCCTCGGGGCCGCCGGGTGCGTCGATGACGACGGCGCGCATCGTGCGGCTCATCGCGCGGCCTCGAGCGCCGCCTGCATCCGTTCGATCGCCGCGATGCCGTCGCGCAGCGCTTCGGGGTCGACGCCCGCGAGCGCCTCTGCCAGCACCGCCTCGAAGCGTGCGAGCGAGTCCGCGAGCGCGGTGCCGCCGGCCTCCGTGAGGGTCACGCGCACGCTGCGGCGGTCCACCGGATCGGGCACGCGGTCGACGAGCCCGTCGCCGAGCAGTCGCTCGACGAGCCGGCTCGCGGCGCCGATGGTCGTGCCCACGCCGTCCGCGATGTCCTGCACCCGGGCGCCGCGCTCGGCCGCGGCGATGATGCGCAGCACCTGCAGGCGCCCCATCCGCAGGGCCCCGCCGGTCATCCGCCGGTCGACGGCGTTCCAGAGCTCGGTCTCGTGCCGCACCAGGGCGTCGAAGTAGGTCGTCAGCTGCTCGCTCATGACAGAAGCATGCCAGAGCAATAAGTGCAACGTAAAGCAAACGGTCCCGTGCGATCCCGGCCTCAGCAGCAGTCGCAGGCCTCCGCGTTCTCGCTCGCGAGCGACGAGAGCGGCCGCTTGCAGGCGTCGCCGCGCCAGGCCTCGAGGCCCTCGCGGATCGCGAAGCCTGCGATGACGAGCGCCGCGATCGAGTCGGCCCAGGCCCAGCCCAGCGTGCTGTTGAGCACCAGGCCGATGAGTACGGCGCCCGACAGGTAGGAGCAGATGAGGGTCTGCTTCGAGTCGGCGACGGCGGATGCGGACCCGAGCTCCGTGCCGGTGCGGCGCTCGTAGAGCGAGAACGCGGGCATGATCACGACGCTGATCGCGGCGAGCACGATGCCGACGGCGGAGTGCTCGGCCTCGGCGAAGCCGAGGAGCGAGCGGGTCGCATCGACGGTGACGAACGCGGCGAGGCCGAAGAAGGAGAACGCGATGACGCGCAGCGCGACGCGCTCGCGCCGGTGCGGGTCCGGGGCGGCGAACTGCCACGCGACCGCGGCTGCCGAGAGCACCTCCACGATGGAGTCGAGCCCGAAGCCGATGAGGGCGGCCGACGATGCGACGGTGCCGGCCGAGAGCGCCACGATCGCCTCGATGACGTTGTAGGCGATCGTGGCCGCGACGATCCAGCGGATGCGCCGCTGCAGGACCGCGCGACGCTCGGGTGTCAGCGGCTCGCGCTGGGTCGCGGTGCTCATGCGCAGGTGCATCCCTCTCCGGAGCAGCAGCTCGGGTCGACGGTGAGGACCAGGCGCAGGAGGCCGTCGAGCGCGGCGGCGAGCTCGGGCTCGGCGAGCCGGTACCAGGTGCGGCGACCGTCCTTGACGCCCGCGACGAGCCCGCACCCGCGCAGGCAGGCGAGCTGGTTCGACATGACCTGACGCGAGACGCCGAGCGCGTCGGCGAGGTCCGAGGGGAACGCCGGCGCCTCGCGCAGGGCGAGCAGGATGCGGGTGCGGGTCTCGTCGGAGAGCGCGTGGCCGAGGCGTGCGAGCGCGGCCATGTGCGTGGTGGTCACCGTCGCCGTGGTCATGCCGTGATGGTACAGGATTGCGTGAATTAACGGATGCGTGTACGGATCGGCCCCGGGCCGTTCGTCTAGGCTGCATCCCGTTATGAGCGATCGAGCGGCGAAGGCGGGACTGCCCCCGATGCTGCGTGCGCTGATCGCCGTGCTGGTCGTGCTCGGGCTGAGCATCGCAGCGCTCGCCGTGGGGCACTCGTCGAGCGAGGGCGCCCACCATGCGGCCGCCTCGTCCGCGGCCCAGTCGCACGCCCTCCCGCCGGCGACCGACGACGATGCCGCTCCGGCGGCGTTCTTCGCGCTGGCGGCGGGCGAAGCCGGCGAACTCGCGGGCATCTGCCTCATGGCCATGCTCTGCGGTGCCGTGCTCTTCCTCGCGCTGCGCTGGTTGCTGACGCCCCGAGCCGCGCTGACCCCTCGAGCCCCGCGCGGGAGTCCTCGTGCGCTCGAAGCGGCCGTCGTGCTGCTGCCGCGACCTGTACGGCTCGTGGAGCTGTCGATCAGTCGGACCTGATCGAGGACCGGTCATCGCCGCACCTCCGGTGATGACGGAAGTCCTCTCAGCCCGTCTCTCGAGCGGCCAGCATCCTCGGCTGGTCCGATGCGGTGGCGCCATGGTCGCGCCCTCTGCTGCCCGCTGCGCGCGGGTCTCGATCACCCTGACCATCCACCGATCGGACATGACCTCCCCACCCGACAGCACCCCTCCGAACCATCTGACGACGCGGCGAGAGCTCCGCGAACTGCAACGATCGGGCCGACGGCGCCGACCGAAGCCGCGCCGACCTGCCGACCCCCAGCGCACCGTGCGCTCCGTACTCGTGGCGACGGTGCTCCTGCCGGGCATGCTCGCCCCGGCGATGCTGCCGTCGTTCGCGCTGAGCCCGATCGTGCCGCCGCAGGACGCCATCGAGGGCGAGACCCCGCAATCGCTCGTCGCCGACGGCGTTCCTGCGCCGTCGATCGAGCGCGACGCGTACGTGGCGCTCCCCCCGCAGGCCGCCATCGGCGGTCGCACCTACGAGCCGGCGCTCTTCGCGCAGTACACCCGCGCCTCGCCCGAGGGATGGTGGCGCCCGGTCGCCGGCCCGGTGACCTCCGTCTACGGGCCGCGGCGCCTGATCTGCAACGGCGCCGGATGCTCGTCGCCGTTCCACGAGGGGGTCGATTTCGGCGACGCCTGCGGCACCCCGGTGCGCGCGACCAACGCCGGCACGGTGACCTCCGTCGGCGACGCCGGCGCGTTCGGGCAGCGCGTCGTCGTCGACCACGGCGGGGGCGTGAGCTCCTCCTACGGGCATCTGCAGACCGCCTCGTTCGAGGTCGCCGAGGGCGACGTCGTCGACGGCGGCGACACCCTCGCCCTCGTCGGCCGGACCGGCGTCGTCACGGGCTGCCACCTCGACCTCAAGTTCACCGTCGACGGCGCCTACGTCGACCCGGCCGACTTCCTCGCCGCACGCGGCGTCGACGCCATCAAGCGATAGGACCCGCCATGCAGCGCTCCACGACGATCAACCTCGCCATCATCGGCGCCCTCGCCGTCGCCGGCATCATCGCCGCCGGTGCCCTCGCGACCGGCGCTCCCGGTCCGGCGCCGAGCAGTTCTGCCTCGACCGCCTCGCTGCCCGCGCTCGTTCCCGAGGGCAGCCACGTGCTCGACGACCCGGAGGGCGCCACCGTCACGGTCGTGGAGTTCCTCGACTTCGAATGCGAGGTGTGCGGGGCCGTCTACCCGTACGTCGAGCAGATCCGCGAGGATTACGCCGGCGAGATCCGCTACGTGCCCCGCTACTTCCCCATCCCCGCGCATCGGAACTCGATGAACGCGGCTCTCGCGGTGGAGGCTGCCGCGCAGCAGGGGGAGTACCAGGCGATGTACGAGCGGATGTTCGAGACCCAGTCCGAGTGGGGCGAGCGCCAGGAGACCGAAGCGCCCCGCTTCCGCGGCTACGCCGACGACCTCGGCCTCGATCTCACCGCCTATGACGCGGTCGTGGCCGACCCGGCGACCGGAGCACGCATCCGAGCGGACTTCGACGCCGGCCTGGCGCTGGGCGTGCAGGGCACCCCGACCTTCTTCGTCGACGGCGAGCAGGTGCGGCTCGAACGCGTCGCCGATCTCACCGACGCCATCGACGCCGCGCTCGGCTCCGGGGAATGACCCCGGCCCCGGACCCGTTGCACCGAGTCCGCGCCCGCAACCGAAGGAACCCATGAGCACGCTCATCGTCACCGCCCATCCCGCCAGCGACTCGCTGACCAGCCACGCCGTGCAGCGGCTGCGCGAGCGGCTCGAGGAGCAGGGCGAGGCGGTCGAGATCGCCGACCTCGCGGCGGAGGGCTTCGACCCGCGCTGGACCGTCGGCGATCACGAGGCGTACCACGAGGCCCGCCCCGGGGACGCGGGGGTCCTCGCCGAGCAGGCCCGCGTCGAACGGGCCGAGCACCTCGTCATCGCCTTCCCCGTCTACTGGTGGTCGATGCCGGCGCTGCTCAAGGGCTGGGTCGATCGCGTCTTCATCACCGGCTGGGCGTTCAGCGCCGAGGAGCGGGGGATGCTCGGCGGGCTCACCGGTCACCTCCTGCCCGTCGCCGGGGTCGACGCTGCGCGCTTCGACCGCCACGGCTACACGCAGTCGTTCACCACCCAGATCGAGCACGGCGTGTTCGACTACTGCGGCATCCGGCGGGGCGTCACCGCCTTCGTGCACGGCAGCGAGGATGCGGACGCGGATGCGCGCAGCCGCGCCGTCGAGACGGCGACCGCCGCGATCGCGGCCGGCATCGCATCCGCTCGGGCCTGACGACCCGGGCGGGCGCCCGTGCCGCGTGCGACCTTCGCACGACGCGGGCGCCCGCATCCGCTTCCTAGGCTGGACCCATGACGGAGCGGAGCCGCGGGATGCGCGTATGGGGCGAGATCTGGCGCGTGCTGCTGTCGCTGCTGGGCGGCGCCGTCATCTGGGCTGTGACGTTCGGCTCGAGCGTGCCGGTCGACGGCCCGACGGCGGAGTACGCGCGGTTCACCGCCTTCATGGTGATCGACGTGCTCGTCGGCCTCGCAGCGATCGCGCTCGTACCGCTGCGGCGGATGGCGCCGCTCGCCGTCGGCCTCGTCACCGCCTTCATCACCGGCGTCTCGGGCTTCGGCGGGGTGGCTGCGCTCATCGTGCTCGTCTCGGTGGCGACGCGCCGCCGGTGGAGCGAGATCGGCGCGGTCGTCGCGGCCGGTCTCGTGAGCTTCATCGTCGTCGAGACCTTCGACCTGCACGCCGGCCCGCCGACCGAGACGGGTTCCGAGCTGCTCGTGGTCGGCATCGCCGCTGCGCTCACCGCCGCCGTCGTCGCGATCGGCTGGGCCATCGGCGGCCGCCGCGAGCTGCTCGCCTCGCTGCGGGAGCGCGCCCGGCTCAGCGACGCCGAGCAGCAGCTGCGCCTCGCGCAGGCCCGCGAGCACGAGCGCACCCGCATCGCCCGCGAGATGCACGACGTGCTCGCCCACCAGCTCTCGCTCGTGGCGATGCACGCGAGCGCGCTGCGCCACCGCAGCGACCTCACCCCGGAGCAGACGGCCGAGGCGGTCGGGGTCGTGCACGAGCGCGCCAAGCTCGCCCTCGACGATCTGCGGCAGGTGCTCGGCGTGCTGCGCGAGCCCGGCGGTGCGGACGTCGCGGCGCCGCAGCCGTCGCTCGCCGATCTCGATGCGCTGCTCGCCGACGAGCCGCACGCCCGGCTCGAACTGGGCGTCGACGCCGCCGAGGTGCCGCCGACCATCGGGCGGCACGCGTACCGCATCGTGCAGGAGTGCCTCACGAACGCCCGCCGGCACGCGCCGGGGCAACCGGTGACCGTGCGCATCGACGGCGCCCCAGGGGAGCGCCTGCGCATCGCCGTGAGCAACCCGCGCTCGGGCGAGCCGGGAAGCGCGGCCGGCTACGGCCTGATCGGCATCGACGAGCGCGCCCGCTCCGTCGGTGGCACGAGCGCGGTCACGAGCGACGGCGGCGAGCACCGCGTGGTCGTCGACCTGCCGTGGGTGCTCGCGTGAGCGGCGTGCGGGTCGTCGTGGTCGACGACGACGCCCTGGTGCGCAGCGGGCTCGGACTGCTGCTCGGCACCGATCCGGGCGTCGTCGTGGTCGGCGAAGCGGGCGACGGCATCGAGGCGCAGCACGTGGTCGAGCGCGAGCGGCCGGATGTGGTGCTCATGGACATCCGCATGCCGCGGCGGGACGGGCTCACGGCGACCGCGAGCATCCTGGCCGAGCATCCGGGGCTGGCGATCCTCATCCTCACCACCTTCGACGCCGACGACGACGTGCTGCGCGCGCTCGCCGCCGGCGCCCGCGGCTTCCTGCTCAAGGACGCCTCGCCCGAGGAGCTCGTGCAGGCCGTGCGCGCGGCCGCCGAGGGCCGCTCGACGCTCGCCCCGAGCGTGCTCGACCGGGTCGTGCAGCTCGCCGTGGCGCAGCGCCGCGCGCCCGATCCGGCCCAGGTGGCGGCGATCGACGCCCTCACCCCGCGCGAGCGCGAGGTGGCCGAGGCGGTGGCCCGGGGCGCGTCGAACGCCGACATCGCCGCGGCGCTGTTCCTCTCCGTCCCGACCGTCAAGACGCACGTCGGCCGCATCATGGCCAAGCTCGGCGTCGACAGCCGGGTGCAGGTGGCGGTGCGGATGCACGAGCTCGGCCTGGCCTGATCCGCTCGGCACCCGGGGGCGACGAGCCCGGTACCGCGGTACCTTCCCGCGGCGCCTCGCCAGGCCATAGCTTGGCGTCATGCGCTCGAACCCGATCCTCGCCCGCAGCAGCTCCGTGCTCGGCGCCCTCGCCGCGCTCGGCGCCGTCGTCGTCATCTGGGTCGCCCGGCTCACCGTCGAGGGCACCGTCTACGTCAGCGAGCTCGGCTCGCCCGCCCTGCCGACCGCGGAGGCCTTCAACGCGGCGCTGCTCGTGCTCGCCGCCGGCGGCGTGCTGGCCGGGCTCGGGGCGCTGGGCCAGCGCTCGACCGCGCGGCTGCTGGGCCGCTGGTCGATCGCCGCTTCGCTCATCACGAGCGGAGTCGCCTTCCTGGTCGCCTCGCGCGTCACCTGCACCGCCGGCTGCCCGGTGCCCTTCACCCAGGGCGCCACGGCGCAGGACCTCGTGCACGTCGTCGCCGCGGTGATCGGCTTCGCGGCGGCCGCCTGGGCCATGCTGCAGACCGCCTTCGGCGAGGGACCGCGCCCGCTGCGCCTGCTCTCGCGCTTCGCAGCCGTCGCGGTGGCCGTGGTCGCCGCGGCCGGCGGCATGCTCTCCGTGCTGCAGTTCCGCACCGACATCGGCGCGGCGCTCGAGTTCACGGCGATGAGCATCGCGGTGCTCTGGCTCTCGGGCTTCGCGCTCTCGAACGCGGCGCGGCCCCTGCGGGTCACCGCGGCCCTCGCCGCCTGAGCGCTCGTCGGGCGACTCCAGCGCTGCTCGGGCGACTCGAGCGCTACTCGGGCGACTCGTCGAGCACCACGGCGCCGCCCGCGAGGTCGCCGTGCTCGGTGGAGCCGTCGAGGTAGAGCACCGTCGCGGTCGTGCCGTCCTCGAGCTCCTGCGCGAGCGTGAACTCGAGCGAGCGCCACGGCCCGCGCACCTCGCCGGTGCTGCCGTCGTCGCGCACGAAGGCGTAGGTCAGCGCGTACTCCCGCACGTTGCCGCGGTAGCGGGGCCGGCTCGGACGGGGCCTCTCCTCGATCGACACCGGGGTGCCGACGGCCTCGGTGCCGTGCTCGACGAAGTACGCCTGCTCGTCGGCGCGGTCCGTCTCCTCGACGGCGCCGCCGACGCCGGCGATGACGACGGCGACCGCGATCACGCCGGCGATCGCGCCGAACGCCCCGAGCACCTGCAGCACGCGCTTCATCCGTTCCCCTCCGAGCGTCGGCCCAGTCTGGCATCCGGTGGGCCCTGCGATGGGGCGCGTCGACGACGACGGGGCGAGCTGGCGCATGCCCCCCCTCGTCGCGAAGGCGCCCCGAAGCGAGGCCCGCGCGAGGCAGCGCCGCAGCAGGAGTGCTCAGCGCAGGGCGAGCGGTTCCGCGAGCTGCAGGATCGTGTAGCGGCCGCACTCGATCGGCGTCGTCCCGGTGCCCTCCGGCAGCTCGAAGGCCGGCGACTGCGCGTCCACGAGCAGGAACTCGACCGCCGCGACGTCGAAGTCGGCGCGGTTCACGAGCCAGGCGTAGGGGCGCAGGTCGTGCGTCACCTGCACCAGCTGCGCCGGGTCGTCGAGGCGGGACTCGGGGTAGCGCACCGTCCAGAACTGGCCGGCGCCGACCGCATCCGCTCGCTCGATCCAGTCCGTCACGCAGTCGACGTCGGGGTCGGCTGCGGCGCGCTCCAGCACGGGCGGGGTGGCGAGGGCGACGGCCAGCAGGGCGGCCGCTGCGACGAGGGACACCGCCGGAGCGAGGGACGAGCGGATGCGAGGACGGTGCCGCTGCGGCCCGTCGGGAGCCGCCGCGGGCGCGCGCTCGAGTCCCGCGGGGAGCGCGGCCTCGGCGGGAGAACGTTCGAGCGACGAGGCCGGTGCGGCGTCGGCGGGCGCCCGCTGGAGCACCGCGGCCAGGGCCGCGACGCCGAGCAGGGGCAGGAAGGCGATCGGCTGCAGGTAGCGCGGGGAATCGGCGCCGAGGGCGATCGCGCCGAGCAGCACGAGAGGCGGGCCGAGCAGCCCGACGAAGCCGAGCAGCGCGAGCCCCGGGTCGCGACGGCGCAGGCCGGTGCGCGCGGCCACCCAGCACGACGCGCCGGCCGCGAGCAGCAGCGTCGCGGCCGCAAAGGCCGCCGGGGTCGGCTCGAGCAGCGCCAGCAGGGCCTGCAGCGCCTCGAGCCAGCGCTCGGGGCGCGCGTAGCTCGGGGCGTCGAGCGCGAAGAGCCCGCGCAGCGGCAGGCGCAGCGCGAGGCCGAGCACCGAGGCTCCACCGAGGGTTCCGAGCAGCAGCGCGGTGGCGTGCCACGGGCGCAGCCGCGCCGGCCCGTCCGTGCCGGCCGCCCGCATCCGCTTGTGCGGGCCGTTCGTCCGCTCGCCCTTGCCTCGGGTTCGCTCGTCCCCGCCGCGCATCCGCTCGTCACGCCCACGAATGAGCAGGAGCAGCAGCGACGCCGCCACGATCGGGGCGACCGCCCACGCGCCGAGCAGCGGGTTGCAGAGCACGCCGCACGCCGTCGTGATCGCCGCCAACGCGAGCGTGCGCGGATCGCCGTCGCGCAGGAACCGGGCCGCGGCGCCGACCACCAGAAGGGTCGCGAGCAGCGCGCCCGAGTAGTAGGTGGTCGTGCCGAGCAGGCCCGCCAGCTCGAGGCTGCGCCGCTCGTCGGAGGTGCCGGCGGCCGCCAGCAGCGCGTACAGCGCCGTGCCGGCGAGCGCGGCCCACGGGGCGAGCCGAGCGCGACCGGCGACGTACCGCAGCGCTCCGTAGAGCAGTGCGAACTGCGCGGTGCCGGCGGCCCAGAGCGCGACGACGGGGGTGGCGCCGAGCAGGGTGGACAGCGCCACGAGGGCGAGCTCCGGCGCGAAGAGCACGGGCGAGAGCGCCCAGTCCTGCGGCTGCCCCGCCGCGAGGGAGCGCAGCACGAGCAGGGGCAGCACGCTGTCGGCGTCGCGGAACAGCAGCTGCGCGCGATCCGTGCCGCTCAGCCAGGTCATCACGCCGGCGGCGATCGCGAGCGCCGCGAGGGCCGCGGCGAGCTCGGCGCCGCGCCTGGAGCGCGGGCTGCTCGACGTGGGCACGCTCGGAGCCTAGACGCGGAAGGGCTTACAGCACGCTCGCGCCGAGGTCGACGGGGCTGCCCTCGATGTTGCCGACGATGCCTCGGATGATGTTCGCGCCGTCCGTGCCGCGCAGCTGCTCGTACCAGGCCTCCGTCACGCCCGGCTCGAAGCCGTGGGTCTCGTGGGCGCGGGCGCGTGCGCGCAGCACCAGGTCGCCGGCGCGCTCGCTGCGGGAGCGGGCGTAGCGCTGCAGCGCATCCTCGACGCCGTTCGTGTTGACCGTGAGCGCGATGGCCAGCGCGAAGACGTCCTCGAGCGCCGAGCAGGCGCCCTGGCCGATGTCGGGGGTGGTGTTGTGCGCGGCATCGCCGAGGATCGCGACGCGGCCGGCCGTCCAGGTGTGGAAGGGATCGATGTCCCAGATCTCGACCCGGTTGAGCGAGACCTCGGGGTCGATGGCGTCGAGCAGCGCGCGCACTCCCGGGTTCCAGTCGCCGAAGGCCTCCTCGAGCGGGGCCGTGCCGTCGGCGCGGTCGTAGGGCAGCCCGCTCGGCTGCGGCACGTCGACGAAGAAGTAGAAGCGGTCGCCGGCCACCGGCATCACGGCGCAGCGCTTGCCGTCGGCCACCGAGGTGGTCCAGCCGTCGAGCGGCCCGATCGCCGGGTCGGCGGGCACGAGCCCGTTGTAGTTCGTGTAGCCCGAGTAGCGGCGCTCGACTGGCTCGAGGCCGTTGGCGCGCAGCACGTGGTCGCGCACGATCGAGCGCGCACCGTCCGCCCCGATGAGCAGGTCGCCGGTGTCGCTCGTGCCGTCCTCGAAGGCCACCGTCACGCGCTCGCCGTCGTCCGAGACGGCCACCGCCTTCTTGCCCAGGCGGATGCGGTCGAGCCCGGCCGTCTCCATGAGCAGCGCCTGCAGCTCGGCGCGCGCCACCGGGTAGGGACGCTGGCCGGTGCGCGCCGTGACGGGCTCGAGGCTGAAGTCGCAGAGCTGCTCGCCGGTGATGCCGTCGCGGTAGCCCATCCGCTCCATCCGGCCGCCGAGGGCCGCGACCTCGTCGGCCAGGCCGAGCCAGTTGAGCACCTTCACGCCGTTCGACCAGAGCGACAGGGCGGCGCCGACCGGCCGGTTCTCGCGCATCCGGTCGTAGACGACGACCTCGTGGCCGAGGCGCTGCAGCGCGATCGCCGCGCTGGCGCCGCCGACGCCGGCGCCGATGATGATGATCTTCACGAAGCCTCCGGCGATGTTGATGTGGGTGACATCGTCAGTGAAGCACCGTCGTGTTTCGGGCGGATGACGCGGCTCAGGTGCCGCGGTAGGTCGAGTACGCGAAGGGGCTCAGCAGCAGCGGCACGTGATCGTGGTCGCGGCCCTCGGCGTCGAGCAGGAACGCGACGGCGACGAGCGGATGGAAGCTCGCCAGCCCCTGCGCGGCGAAGTGCGGCCCCGTCTGGAAGGTGAGCGTGTAGGTGCCGCTCGGCAGCTGCTCGGGGCCGATGGAGAGGCGGCCGTCGGCGTCGGTGACCCCGTCGGCGATCGGTCCCGCCTCGTCGGCGAGCGACACCGCGATGCCCGCTGCGGCGGTGCCGTTGACCGCGTCGAGCACGTGCGTGGTGACGCGGGCCCTGGCGATCACGGCGGAGCGCAGGCGCAGCACGGCGATCTCGAGCAGCTGCGCGAGCGCCTCGCGCACCTCGTCCTCCGGCGACAGCTCGACGCGCCGGTCGAGCTGCTCGAGGATCTGCTGCGGGGAGCGCCCGGCGGCGCGCACGAGGAACACCCGGTCGAAGCGCGCCTCGTAGTACTCGTTGCCGGCGGCGATCGCGGCGCGCACGGTCGCGTCCGCCTCCGCCACGGCCGCCTGCTCGCCGCGCGAGTGGCGCGACTCGGCGTCGCCGCCCTCGACGCGGGCGCCGATGCGGGGGTGGTGCGCGAGCGCGGCGTCCAGCTCGGCGACCGTCCACTCGGCGGCCAGCGCCTCGGCGAGACCCTCGAGGTCGGCCACCGTCGCGAACGGTCGAGCGGAGGCGATCGCCTCGGCCCACGCGGGCACGGCGGCCCAGACGAGGGCGAGATCGCGGGCGTCGTCGTGGTCGAGCTGGTTGAAGGCGGCGAGGTCCATGCCGCCACCGTAGCGGCCGATCCGAGCGATGTTGATGTGGGTAACATGATGGAAACGTCCGCCCCCTACGGTGCCCTCATGAGCGAAGCGAACCCCACGACGATCGCCGCGCGACGCGTGCACCTCGGCGGGGCCCCGCAGCCCGCGACCATCGAGATCGCCGACGGCGCGGTCACCGGCATCCGAGCCTTCGAACCCTCCGCCGAGGTCGTGCTGCCCGACGACGCCGTGCTGCTGCCCGGCCTGGTCGACTCCCACGTGCACCTCGACGAGCCGGGCCGCACCGAGTGGGAGGGCTTCGCCACCGGCACCGCCGCGGCGCTCGCCGGCGGCGTGACCACGGTCGTCGACATGCCGCTGAACAGCTCGCCCGTCACCACGACGGTCGCGGCGCTCGCCGCGAAGCGCGCCGCGGGCGTCGGCAAGCTCGGCGTCGACGTCGGCTACTGGGGCGGCGCCGTGCCCCAGAACCTCGGCGCGCTCCAGCAGCTCGCGAGCGCGGGCGTCGTCGGCTTCAAGTGCTTCCTCTCGCCCTCGGGCATCGACGAGTTCGACCACCTGTCACCGCAGCAGCTGGAGGCGGCGCTCACCGAGCTCGCCGCCTTCGACGGGCTGCTCATCGTGCACGCCGAGGACCCGGCCGAGCTGCACGACCACGGGGCCCTCGGCACCCGGTACGCGGACTTCCTGGAGACGCGGCCGGGGGCGAGCGAGCGCTCCGCCATCCGCTCGGTCATCGAGGCCGCCCGCCGCACCGGCGCCCGCGCGCACATCGTGCACGTCTCCGACGGCGCCGCGCTCGACGACGTGCGGGCCGCGAAGGCGGAGGGCGTGCGGCTGACGGTCGAGACCTGCCCGCACTACCTGACCCTCGACGCGGCGGAGGTGCCCGACGGCGCCGCCGAGTTCAAGTGCTGCCCGCCCATCCGCGACGCCGCGAACCGCGAGCTGCTCTGGGACGGACTGCTCGACGGCACCATCGACGCCGTCGTCAGCGACCACTCGCCGTCCGTCGCCGAGCTCAAGGTCGCCGACTTCGGCGAGGCCTGGGGCGGCATCGCCGGACTGCAGACCGGGCTCACCGCGGTGTGGACCGCGGCGAAGGCGCGCGGCATCGCGCTCGAGACGCTGCTGCCGCTCATGACCACCGGCCCCGCCCGCATCGCCGGGCTCGCCGGCATCGCGGGCGCACACCGCGGCGTGATCGAGATCGGCGCCCCCGCCCACCTCGCGGTGTTCGCTCCCGAGGAGCGGCACACCGTCGACGCCACCGCGCTCGAGTACCGCAACGCCATGTCGCCGTGGCACGGGCAGACGCTCGACGGCGTCGTGCGCGCCACCTACCTGCACGGCGGACTCGCCTACCGCCGCGGCGAGCCCGTGCAGCGGCGCAGCGGGCGGGAGCTGCTCGCATGACGATCCTGCAGCCGGGAGCGGGCGAGATCCCGTCCGAGACGTACCTGCCCGCCACGGTCGGGACCGTGCTCTGGGGACGGCTGCCCTGCGCAGCGGATGCAGCGGTGCTGACGATCGCGCCCGGCACCTCCGTGACGATCGACACCGTCTCGCACGAGGGCATCCTGCCCGACCAGGGGCAGGACCCGATCGCCTTCTTCGGCGGCCACGGCGTGCCCGCCGAGCAGGTGCTCGAGGACGCGGTGGCGATCGCCGCCGCCGTCGCGCGCGACCCTCAGCTGGACGGCCCGCACGTGGTGACCGGCCCCATCCGCGTCGAGGGGGCGCAGCCCGGCGACCTGCTGCGCATCGTCGTCGAACGCCTGCAGCCGCGGGTGCCCTACGGCGTCATCTCCAACCGCCACGGCCGCGGCGCACTGCCCGGCGAGCTGCCGCGCGGGGGAGCGACCGTGAGCGTCTTCACCCCGACCGAGTCCCGCGAGGGCGGCGACGTCGGCCTGCTGCCGGTGACGGAGGGCGGCGAACCGCTCGTCGCCTTCCCGCTCGCGCCCTTCCTCGGCACCATGGGCGTCGCGGTCGCCGGCGAGCAGCGCCCGCACTCCGTGCCGCCCGGCGCGCACGGCGGCAACATCGACGTGAACCTGCTCGTCGAGGGCGCCGAGCTCTTCCTGCCCGTGCAGGTCGAGGGCGCGCTCGCCTACGTCGGCGATCCGCACTTCGC
Organism: Microbacteriaceae bacterium PS02343; assembly: GCA_029959365.1. Lineage (GTDB taxonomy): Bacteria > Actinomycetota > Actinomycetes > Actinomycetales > Microbacteriaceae > Arenivirga. The sequence goes on from JASCOA010000014.1 coordinate 25,015, forward strand.
CCAGGGCGACGGCGAGGTGGCGCTCACCGCGCTGGAGGCCTCGCTGCGCGCGACGCTGCGCTTCGAGCTGGTGCCGCGCGAGACCGCGCTCGCCGAGTTCGGCGACGTGCTCGGGCCGCTGATCCGGGCCGAGGGCCACCTCGTGCCCACCGGGCTCGACCCCGACCTGGCTACCGCGATGCGGGCCTGCGTGCGGGCCGCGATCGCCCTCATCCGCTCGCGCTGGGGCATGGACGAGCACCTGGCCTACGCCTACCTGTCGGCCGCGACCGACTTCGAGATCTCGCAGGTCGTCGACCTGACCGTGGGGGTGCACGCCCGCATCCGCGAGGCCGACTTCGCGGCCGTCGACGCCGCACGGGGGAGGATCACCGCATGACGGATGCACCGGTCGGCCTCATCGAGGCCTTCGAGTCCTACGAGCGCGCGGTCGTGACGAACGACCTGGACGCGCTGGACGCGGCCTTCGCGCCCGGCGCGGAGACGATGCGCGGCGACCCCGACGGCCTGCTCGTCGGGCACGAGACCATCAGCGCCTTCCGCGGCCTGCGCGGCGGCGTCGCCCCGCGCGGCATCGAGCGCATCGAGGTGCGCGAGCTCGGCGAGGGCGTGGCGCTCATCATGTCGGTGTCGCGCTTCCGCGACGGCGGCACCGGGCTGCAGACCCAGGTCTGGCAGCGCTCCGCCGCCGGGCGCTGGAAGATCACCGCCGCCCACGTCGCCCCGCGCCCGCGGGCCATCGACACCCGCATCTGGCGGCTCGTCGGCGACCCGCTGCGCCGGGGCGCCGCGAGCGGCCCGCTGCAGGGCCTGCGCATCGCGGTGAAGGACGTCTTCGCCGTCGAGGGCTTCCGCATCGGTGCCGGCAACCCCGCGTTCCTCGAGGAGGCGCGGCCCGAGACCAAGACGGCCCCGGCGGTGACCGACCTGCTGCGCGGCGGTGCGGCCCTGGTGGGCATCGCCCGCACCGACGAGTTCGCGTACAGCATCGCCGGCGACAACGCCCACCACGGCACCCCGCCCAACGCGGCCCTGCCCGGCGCGCTGCCCGGCGGCTCGTCGAGCGGACCGGCCGCTGCGGTCGCCTTCGGCCAGGCCGACATCGCGCTCGCGACCGACACGGCCGGCTCCGTGCGCGTGCCCGCCTCCTACCAGGGGCTCTGGGGCCTGCGCACGACGCACGACCTCGTGCCGCGGCAGGGCCTGCTGCCGCTCGCGCAGAGCTTCGACACGGTCGGCTGGCTCAGCCGCGACGGCGGCACGATGCAGCGGGTCGTCGACTGGTGCCTCTCCTACGACGGCTCCGAGACCGTCGAGCGCGTGCAGGGCGAGTCCGATCACGAGCTGCCGACCCGGCTGCTCGTGCCCGTGGAGCTGCTGGACAGCGTCGATGCCGAGGCCCGCGAGGCCTTCGAGGCGCTGCTCGCCGCGCTGCCCGCGCCGTACACGGTCGAGCGTGTCAGCCTCGGAGACCCCGACGCGGCGCTCGCCGCGTTCCGCACCATCCAGGGCGCCGAGGCCTGGCGCAACAACGGCGAGTGGCTCGCCGAGCACCCCGGCGCCGTGGGCGACGCCGTGGCCGAGCGCTTCCGCATCGCGGCCGCCGTCACCGAGCACGGCGAAGCGGATGCGCGGGTCGCCGCCCGCGACTACCGCGCGCTCCTGACCGGGCTGGTCGCCGACGGCGTGCTCGTGCTGCCCGCCGTGCCGGGCGCCGCGCCCTCCCGCGCCGCGTCGCAGGCCGAGGTCGACGACGCCCGCACCCGTACGCTGCGCCTCACCACGCCCGCCGCCCTCGCCGGGCTGCCCGCCGTCTCGGCGCCGCTGCTGCGCGTGCCCTCGCCGCTCGGCGAGGCGCCGCTCGGGCTCTCGCTCGTCGCGCGCGCCGGCGCCGACATCGCGCTCGTGCGCTTCGCGCGGGCGCTCGCGGACGCGCTCGCGCCCGCATCCGCTGCTTCCACCGCACCCCGATCGGAGACCCCGTGACCCTGCCCGGACCCATCGCCCCGCCCGCCCGCCTGCTCATGGGACCGGGCCCCATCTCGGCGTACCCGAGCGTGCTGCAGTCGATGTCGAACGCGCTCGTCGGCCAGTACGACCCGTTCATGACGAACGCGATGGTCGAGACGCAGCAGCTCTACCGCGGCGTCTGGGGTACCTCGAACGACGCCACGGTGCTGATCGACGGCACCTCGCGCGCCGGCATCGAGGCAGCGATCGTCTCGCTCGTGCGCCCCGGCGACCGGGTGCTCGTGCCCGTGTTCGGCCGGTTCGGGCACCTGCTCGCCGAGATCGCCGAGCGCGCCCTCGCCGAGGTGCACACCATCGAGGTGCCCTGGGGTCAGGTCGTGCCGGTCTCGGCCATCGAGGAGGCCATCGTGCGGGTCAAGCCGCACCTCGTCGCGCTCGTGCAGGGCGACACCTCCACCACGATGCTGCAGCCGCTCGAGGAGGTCGGCGCGATCGCCGCGAAGCACGGCGCGCTGTTCTACTCCGACGCCACCGCGTCGATCGGCGGCAACGCCTTCGAGGCCGACGCCTGGGGGCTCGACGCCGCCACGGCCGGCCTGCAGAAGTGCCTCGGCGGCCCCAGCGGATCGGCGCCCATCACGCTCTCGGAGCGCGCCGTCGAGGTCATCCGCTCGCGCGGTCGGGTCGAGGCGGGCATCCGCGAGGCCGGCGACGACTCCTCCGACGAGTTCGTGCGCAGCAACTACTTCGATCTCGGGCAGATCCTCGACTACTGGGGCCCGCGCCGGCTCAACCACCACACCGAGGCCACCTCGATGCTCTACGCGGCGCGCGAGTGCGCGCGCCTGCTGCTGGCGGAGGGGCGGGACGCGGTCATCGCCCGCCACCGCGTCGCGGGCGACGCGATGCTCGCCGGTGTGCAGGGCCTCGGCCTCACCGTCTTCGGCGACGTCGCGCACAAGATGAGCAACGTCGTAGCCGTCGAGATCCCCGAGGGCGTGCCCGGCGACGCCGCGCGCAGCGCCCTGCTCGAGGACTTCGGCATCGAGATCGGCACCTCGTTCGGCCCGTTGCACGGCAAGGTCTGGCGCATCGGCACCATGGGCTACAACGCCCGCAAGGACGCCGTGCTCACGACGCTCTCGGCGCTCGAGTCGGTGCTGCACCGCTTCGGCGCCTCGACGCCCCGCGGCGGCGGCGTGGAGGCGGCCGGCGACGTGTTCCGGGCAGCGCCCTGATGCGAGCGCGCCTCGAGGCCGGCCAGCAGGAGATCGTCGCCGCGGCCCGCCGGGTGATGCTGCGCTGCGACGAGCTCGCCCGCGTGACCGCGAGCGAGACCGGCATCGAGCGCGTCTACCTCTCGCCCGAGCACGCCCGGGCGAACCGCCTGGCGGCCGAGTGGATGCGCGAGCTCGGCATGAGCACGCGCCAGGACGCCGCCGGCAACCTCGTCGGCCGGCTCGACGCCGCCGACCCCGAGGCCCCCGCGCTCATGATCGGCTCGCACCTCGACACCGTGCTCGACGCCGGCCGCTACGACGGCATGCTCGGCGTGCTCGCGGCGCTCGAGGTCGTGCGCCTGCTGCGCGAGCCCGCCGGGGACGCGCACCGCTCGCCCTTCCGCTTCGCGATCGAGGTCGTGGCGTTCTGGGACGAGGAGGGCACCCGCTTCGGCAAGGCCCTGCTCGGCTCCTCCGCGGCCGCCGGCACCTGGGACGACCGCTGGTGGGCCCTGCAGGACGCCGAGGGCGTCTCGGTGCGCCAGGCCTTCCTCGAATTCGGCCTCGACCCGGCCCGCATCGCCGAGGCCGCGCGCCGACCCGAGCAGCTCGTCGGCTACCTCGAGGCGCACATCGAGCAGGGCCCGGAGCTGCACCGCCGGGGCGAGAGCCTGGCGGTCGTGTCGTCGATCGCATCCGCTCGCCGCTTCCAGCTCGTCGTCGAGGGCGAGGCGCGCCACGCCGGCGGCACCCCCTACGACATGCGCCGCGACGCGCTGCTCGGCGCCAGCGAGGCGGCGCTCGCCGTCGAGCGGCTCTGCCGCGCGGAGCACCACATCATCGGCACCGTCGGCCAGCTCGAGGCCTTCCCCGGCGCGATGAACGTCGTGCCCGGCGAGGCCCGCTTCTCGCTCGACCTGCGCGGCGAGCTCGACGGGCACCGCGACGAGGTCTGGAGCGCGCTGTCGCTCGAGCTCGACGCGATCATGGGCCGCCGCGGCCTGCGCTGGCGAGCGGACGAGGTGCACAACGCCGCCGCCGTCGGCTGCGCGCCCCTGCTGCAGGACGTCGTGCGCGAGGGCATCGCCACCACGCTCGCCCCGGGAGCGGATGCGCCCGCCACCCTGTTCAGCCCCGCCGGCCACGACGGCATGTCGATCGGCGCCATCACCGACATCGGCATGCTCTTCCTGCGCAACCCCGACGGCATCAGCCACCACCCGGACGAGGACGTCAGCACCGAGGACGTGGCGCACGGCCTGCGCGCGCTCGCCGAGTCGGTGCTGCACCTGGCGGCCGAGCGGGGGTAGGCGACCTCGCGACCTCGCGACCTCGCGACCTCGCGGCGCACGCGTGCTCGCGCTGGCCCTCTGCGGCGGCTCGCGACGACTTCGGTGTCGTGCGACGCCTGAGGTGTCGCGAACGGCCGAAGACCCGGTCGTCGCGCGCGCCGAACGGTCAGTTGCCGGGGGTTGCTCGGGACTCGCACGCCCGACTTCTGCCCGTTCGAGGGCGTGCGCCCGAGGCACGGCGGCTCAGCGCGGGACGCCCTGCTCGGTCCGGGAGGCCCTGCTGAGCGCAGGACGCCTTGCCCAGCGGGGCGAACTCAGCGCGCGTCGACGTCGTCGCCCGACCAGAGGTCGCCGCACTCCACCTCGAGGGCGCCGCGGGCGGCGAGGTACGGGCGCGCACCGCGGTCGCCCGTGACGCTCGCGGCGATCGTAGGGGCGTGCATTCGCCCGATCAGCACCGGATGACCGGGGCGGCCGCGGTAGACCGCCTGGGCGAGTGCGTCGTCGTGCGCGTGAGCGCGCATCCGCTCGACCGCTTCGACTGGGAGATCGGGGGCATCGACCGTGATCACGAGGATCGACCGAGCGGAGGCGGGGACCGCGTCGACCGCGATCGGAGCGGATGCGGGCGCCCCATCCGCGTCGCGCGCATCGGTCTCCGCGGAGGCCCGCTCCGCGACCGCGCGCGTCGTGTCGTCGAGCCACGCCCTCAGCCCTGCGCGCAGCGAGGCGGCGAGCCCCTCATGCCAGTCCGGCACGCGCACGATCTCGGCGTCAGCCGGGGCGAGCGCGGCCACGGCCTCGGCCTGCGCGCCGACCGTCACGAGCACCGGGTCGCAGCCCGCGGCGCGCAGCGTGCGCACCGCCAGAGAGACCCAGAGCTCGCCGTCCGGGGTGCGCGCGAGCCCCTTCGGTCCGCCGAAGCGCCTGCCCGCGCCGGCGGCGAGCACGAGGCCGGCGACGGGTTCTGGGTGAGACGGCATGCAGCGAAGCGTAGCGAGCCCGAAACACGCGAGGCCTAGGGTTGCGGCATGCTCGAGCTCGCCCGTGATCTGCTGCCACTGCTGCGCGCCGGCGAGACGGTCGCGACCGTCACCGTCGCACGGGTCGCCCGCAGCGCGCCGCGCGGCGCCGGCTCGGCCATGGCCGTCACCCGCGACGCCCGCGTGATCGGCTCGATCTCGGGCGGCTGCGTCGAGGCGGATGCGGTCGCGCTCGCCCTCGCGAGCCTCGCCTCGGGCGCCGGCTCGGCGTCGCGCTTCGGCTTCAGCGACGAGCAGGCCTTCGCCGCCGGCCTCGCCTGCGGCGGCACGATCGACGCCGTCATCACGGTGCTGCGCCCCGACGACCACCTCGCGATCGAGCAGCTCGAGCGCGCCGCCGCCGACCTGCCGGCGGAGCTCGGCATCGTTACGAGCGGGCCGCGCACGGGCGCCGTCGTGCGAGCGGATGCGGTGGAGCCGGGCAGCGAGGGCCCGCTTATCGTGCGGGCCCGCCCGAAGCCGCGCCTGATCCTGCTCGGCGCCGGTGAGCACGCCGCAGCCCTGAGCCGCATCGGCTCGGCCGCCGGCTTCGCGGTCTCGGTGTGCGACGTGTGGCCGCTGCTGGTGACGCCGGAGCGCTTCCCCGACGCCGTCGAGCGCGTCGCCGAGCTGCCGCACGAGTACCTCGAGGCGCAGCGCGACCTCGACGAGCGCAGTGCGATCTGCGTGCTGACCCACGACGTGCGCCTCGACATCCCGGCCCTGCGCGTGGCGCTCGCCTCGCCCGCGGGCTTCGTCGGCGCGCTGGGCGCCCGCTCGACCGTGGCTCGCCGACGCGAGCTGCTGCTCGACGAGGGCGTGACCGAGGCGCAGCTGGCGCGGGTGCGCTCGCCGCTCGGCCTCGACCTCGGCGGCGCGAGCCCCGAGGAGACCGCGCTCGCCGCCCTCGCCGAGATCGTCGCCGCGCGGCACGGCGGCACCGGCCTGCCGCTGCGCGAGCTGCGCGGCCCGCTGCACGCCCGCGCCGCTGCGGACGAGCGGATGCTCGCAGCCGGAGGTCTCGCCGGTGCTCCCCCATCCGCTCGCGCGGATGCGGATGCGGCATCGACCATCGCCCTCGCGAGCTGCGCGGTGCCTGCCCGCTGACCTCGCGCATCCGCTCGCGCGCCGGGGTGCCTACCCGCTGACGTCGCGCATCCGCTCGCGTCGTGATCACCACCCGCACCGCAGGGCTCGGCGAAGGTCGGCCGCGCGTCCCGCGCAGTCGACCCTCCGCCGGCGGCCGAGACCCCTTCCGCGACTCGGGCCGCCGGCTCGCCGCCGGAAGCCCGGCGCGGGTGGAAGCTGAGATCCCGCATCCGCGACGACCCCGCCCTCGGCGTCGCGAAACATCGCGGAAACGACACCCTGTTTCACTGATGTCGACCACATCAACATCGCGCCGGAGGAGGCCCGCTTGGACATCACGACCGTCACGAGCTTCCGCGCCGCCCGCAGCCGCGCCGACCTCGCGCTCGCGCCGGGCGAGGCCTTCATGGCCGGCGGCACCTGGCTCCTGAGCGAGCCCCAGCCGAGCACCACGGGCTTCGTCGACCTGACCGCCATGGGCTGGCCCGACATCGAGGTCGTCGACGCCGGCCTGCGCATCGGCGCGACCTGCACGATCGCGACCCTGCTCGACTGGGCGCGGGGCGCCGCCGCCGCGAGCGCCCACCCCGCCGCGACCGGCCGCTGGGCCCGAGCGGATGCGCTCCCGCCCGTCCCCGAAGCGTGGCGCGCCGTCGCGCTGGTCGAGCCCGCCGCGAACGCCCTGCTCGCCTCCTTCAAGATCTGGAGCACCGCCACCGTCGGCGGCAACCTCTGCCAGAGCTTCGCCGCCGGGTCGATGATCTCGCTCGCCGTCGCGCTCGACGGCGTCGCCGTGGTCTGGCAGCCCGACGGCGCCGAGCGCCGCATGCCGGTCGCCGAGCTGCCGGCCGGCAACGGCGCCAACGCCCTGGCGCGGGGCGAGGTGCTGCGCGCGATCGAGATCCCGGCGCACGCGCTCCGCTCCGAAGCCCGGCTGCAGAAGATCGCGCTCGCCGAGCTCGGCCGCTCCGGCGCCGTGATCACGGGCCGCGTCGACGAGGACGGCGCCGCGACCTTCGGGGTCACCGCGGCCACGATCACCCCGCGCGTGCTGCGCTTCGCGGCTCTGCCGAGCACCGAGGAGCTGCGCGAGCGGGTCGAGGGCCTCGACGGCTACTACAGCGACCCGCTCGGCGCCGAGGACTGGCGACGCGGCGTGAGCGCGGTGCTGGCGGAGCGCATCCGCTCGCAGCTGCAGGAGTCGATCGCGGGGCGAGCGGATGCGGCCGCCGCTGGCGACGCCGCGACGACGGGCGTCGCCGCTGCGAGCCCCGTCGACCCGAGCGCCGTCAGCGCGCGCCCCGCCGTCCCGAGCGACGGCGCGGACGCCGCCAGCCCCGCCCCTTCGGACGACGGGAGCGCCCGCGCATGAGGCTCGAGATCAACGGTGTGCCGACCGAGGTCGACCCCGCGCCCGGCCAGGTGCTGCGCACGCTGCTGCGCGAGCAGGGCCGCATGGACGTCAAGCGCGGCTGCGACGCCGGCGACTGCGGTGCCTGCTCGGTGCTGCTCGACGGGCGGCCGGTGCACTCGTGCATCATCCCGGCGCAGCGGCTGGACGGCGCGAGCGTCACCACCGCCGCCGGGCTCGCACCCGAGGGCGAGCTGCACCCGGTGCAGCAGGCGCTGGCCGACGGCTTCGGCTTCCAGTGCGGCTACTGCACCCCGGGCATGAGCGTGACGGCCTCGACCCTCTGCGAGCACGACCTCGACGACCTCGACCGCAAGCTCAAGGGCAACCTCTGCCGCTGCACGGGCTACCGCCCGATCCGCGAGGCGATCCGCTCGACGCTGACCTCCGCTTCGACGAGCGGATGCGGCCCCACCAACGCGGGCGCCCCGCGCCCCGCGCCGCCGGCCTCTGGCGCAGATCGGACGGATTCCGCTGCTTCGACGACCCCGATAGCCGCAGGAAGCGACCGATCTGCGGATGAGGTGACTGGAGCTGGAGCTAGAGGTGCTGCTGAAGTTGGAGCTGGAGCTGGAGGCGCTGCTCCTGCGGGCCTGAGCCCCAGCACCTCCCACGGCGTCGGAACCTCCGCCCGCCCCGAGGCCGCGACCCGCATCGTGCAGGGCCTCGAGCCCTTCGCCTTCGACGAGCCCGTGCCCGGCGCGCTCTTCCTGCGCGTGCTCGGCTCGCCGCATCCGCACGCCCGCATCCTGAGCATCGACACGAGCGACGCCCTGGCGATCGAGGGCGTCGTCGACGTGCTCACCCACGAGCATGCCCCGGCCACGCGGTTCTCGACGGCCCGGCACGAGCACCGCACCGACGACCCCGACGACACCCGCGTGCTCGACGACACCGTGCGCTTCGTCGGACAGCGCGTCGCGGCCGTGGTCGCCGAGACGGTCGCCGCGGCCGAGGCGGCGCTGCGCGCCATCCGCGTCGAGTACGAGGTGCTGCCGTCGGTGCTCGACCCGGAGGCCGCTCGCGCTCCGGGCGCCCCGCTGCTGCATCCGCTGCGCACCCCCGACGACCGGGTGGCCGAGGCCGGCCGCAACGTGGTCGCCGCGCTGCACGACGGGCACGGCGACGCCGCGGCGGCGCTCGCCGCCAGCCACGCGACCGTGAGCGGCACCTGGCGGACCTCGCGCGTGACGCACGCGCAGCTCGAGACCCACGGCTCCGTCGGCTGGCTCGACGAGGCCGGGCGCCTCGTCATCCGCTCCTCCACGCAGGTGCCGTTCCTCACCCGCGACGAGCTCTGCCACGTGTTCGGCCTCGAGCGCGAGAACGTGCGGGTGACCGCCAACCGCATCGGCGGCGGCTTCGGCGGCAAGCAGGAGATCTTCACCGAGGACCTCGTGACCCTCGCCGTGCTGCGCACCGGGCGCCCGGTGGCCTACGAGTTCTCGCGCACCGAGCAGTTCCAGCGCGCCTCGGTGCGGCACCCGATGCGCATCTCGGTCGAGCTCGGCGCCGATGCGCAGGGCCGTCTGACGGCGATGAGGGTCGACCTGCTCAGCGACACCGGCGCCTACGGCAACCACGCGATCGGCGTGATGTTCCACTCGCTCGCCGAGTCGACCACGATCTACCGGGTGCCCGCGAAGCGGCTCGACGCCGAGGCGGTCTACACGAACAACGTGCCGTCGGGCGCCTTCCGCGGCTACGGCCTCGGCCAGGTGATCCTGGGCGTCGAGTCGGCGATGGACCTGCTCGCCGAGCGCCTCGGCATCGACCCCTTCGAGCTGCGCCGCATCAACATGGTGCGCGAGGGCGACCCGCTGCACCCCGACGCCGACAAATACGAGGAGGACCTCGTCTGGGGCAGCTACGGCCTCGACCAGTGCCTCGATCTCGCCGAGTCGGCGCTGCGCCGCGGCAACGGCGTCGAGGCCCCGAGCGGATGGGCGGTCGGCGAGGGCATGGCCGCCTCGATGATCGCGACCATGGCCCCGCGCGGCCACATCGCCCGCACCTCGGTGTCGCTGCGCCCCGACGGTCGCCTGCTGCTGCGGGTCGGCACGGCCGAGTTCGGCAATGGCACCAGCACGGTGCTGCGCCAGATCGCGGCCACCGATCTGCTCGCCGCGCCGGAGCGCATCGAGCTCTGGAGCGCGGACACGGATGCGGTCGAGCACGACACCGGCGCCTTCGCCTCCGCGGGCATCACCGTCGCCGGCAAGGCGCTGCACGCTGCGTGCCTGAGCCTGGCCGAGCGGATGCGCACGATCGCGGCCGGGCTGGCCGGCGCGGACGCCGCATCCGCTCGCCTCACCGCGGACGGCGTGCTGGTCGGGGAGCGGGTCGTCGGCTTCGCGGAGATCGTCGCGGCCGCGCCGCCCGAGCAGCTCGACGACGCCGGGCTCACGGCCGACGGCAGCGAGCTGGGCGACATCCGCTCGCTGGCCTTCAACGTGCACGCGGTGCGGGTCGCGGTCGACCCCGAGACCGGCACGGTGCGGGTGCTGCAGTCGATCCAGTCCGCCGACGCCGGCTTCCTCATGAACCCCGCCCAGGTGCGCGGCCAGGTCGAGGGCGGCACGGCGCAGGGCATCGGCAGCGCCCTCTACGAGGAGGTGCTCATCGACGACGGCGGGCGGGTGCAGAACCCGGTGTTCCGCACCTACCGCGTGCCGCAGTCCGCCGACGTGCCCGACACCGAGGTGTACTTCGCCGAGACCGACGACTCGGTGGGCCCGTTCGGGGCCAAGTCGATGAGCGAGTCGCCGTACAATCCCGTCGCCCCGGCGATCGGCAACGCGATCGCCCGCGCGCTCGGCGCGCGCCCGTACCACCAGCCCTTCACACGGGAGCGCGTCTGGCGCGTGGCGCAATCGCGCTAGCGCGATCGCTGTCCGCCGCCCGAGGGGCGCGAGAGCGTCGGTCGCTTAGCGCCGGCCGGCGCTCTTGACCACGACGAGGCGGTACGGCCGTCCGTCGCCCGACCACCAGCGGTGCGGCACCCCGCCCGGGTAGTAGATCGAGTCGCCGGCGGCGAGCTCGTGCACGGCCGAGTCGCCGGCGGGGCCGAGCTCGACGCGCAGCGCGCCCTCGACGACGTGCAGGAACTCCTCGTCGTCGTGCACGAAGCGCTCGCCGGGCTCCAGCGCATCCGACGCCACCGCCATCGGGTGGAAGGCCTGCGCGCCGTGCGCGAGCAGCCTCGCGTCGCCGCCGGCGAAGCCGTGCGGCACTGCGCCCTCGCCGGCCCGGCGCACCTCGATCGCCGGCGCGGCGGCGGGCGCCTCCGACGCCGCGATCAGCTCGATGGGGCTCGTCTCCAGCGCGAGCGCCATCCGGCGCAGGGTGGCGAGCGAGGGCTGCGCGAGCCCGCGCTCGAGCTGGCTGATGAACGGGTGCGACAGGTCGGTCGCCGCCGCCAGCTGCACGAGCGTGAGCCCGCGCGCGGTGCGCAGCTCGCGGATGCGGGCCCCGAGCCGGCGGACCGCCTCGTCGTCGCCGCCCTGGTCGGCGGCGGCTCCCGCAGCAGGGGCGGTCGCGGCACCCGGGGCACGGGCGCCCGCAACCGGGACGGCGGGGGAGTGGACGGAGCTGCTCATGGTGGAACCGGGGCCGGTCAGGCCGCCCCGTGCTCGGCGGCGTAGGCGTCGACCGCGGCGAGGTACGCCCCGCGTCGCGCCGGCGTGAGCCACGAGGCCTCGAAGGAGTTGCGCGCCAGCTGCACGAGATCCTCCTCGGTCAGCGAGGCCTGCGCCGCGAGCGCTGCGTAGTTGTCGCCGACGTAGCCGCCGAAGTAGGCGGGGTCGTCGGAGTTGACCGTCACCTTCGCGCCGGCGCGCAGCAGCTGCACGATCTCATCCGACTTCATCTGCTCGGTCACGAACGAGTTCGACACCGGGCAGGTCGTGAAGCCGATGCCCCGCTCGATCGCGAGCGCGATGAGCGCCGGGTCCTCGACGATGTTGGTGCCGTGGTCGATACGGTCCACCGCGATGTCCTCGAGCGCGGTGCGGATGTTGTCGATCGACCCGACCTGGTCGATGTCGCAGTGCATCGTCAGCAGGAAGCCCTCGGTGCGGGCCCGCGCGAAGACCGCGGCGAACTTCTCCGGCGGGTTGCCGCGCTCGTCCGAGTCCAGCCCGACGCCCAGGATCCAGGGCTTGTAGGCGAGCGCCTCCATGAGGGTGGCCATCGCGTACTCGGCGGAGAAGTCGCGCAGGAAGCAGAGGATCAGCTCGCCCGAGACGCCGAGCTCGCGCTCCGCCCGCACGATCGCGCGGCGGTAGCCGCCGATCACCTCGCCGAACGGCACCCCGCGGCTCGTGTGCGCCTGCGGGTCGAAGAACATCTCGGCGTGCACGACGCCCTGCGAAGCCGCCTTCTGCAGGTAGGCCCAGGCGAGGTCGTGGAAGTCGTCGGCCGTCTGCAGCACCTGCATCGCCGGGTAGTACACGGCCAGGAAGCTGGTCAGGTCGGTGAAGTCGTAGGTGGCGCGCACCTGCTCCACCGTGGTCTCGGCGAGCTCGATGCCGTTGCGGGCGGCGAGCGCGAACTTGAGCTCCGGCTCGAGGGTGCCCTCGAGGTGCAGGTGCAGCTCGGCCTTGGGCAGGCCGTGGGCGAAGGCGGCGAGGTCGGTCATGGTTCCCATTCTGATCGAGCGGATGGATGCGGTCGCGTCGGGCGGACGGCGAGCGGATGGATGCGGTCGCCCCGGAGCGCACGGGGCGGCGGGGCGGACGGAGCGGCGGAGCCGATGGTGCGGAGCGGGAGCCGACCGGCCGAGCGGACCCCCATCCGCTCGCCCGGATCAGGCCCGGTCGCTCATGCCCATGCGCGCGAGCACGACGGATTCGAGCAGCTGCACCACGTTGTAGAGCACGAGCGCGCTGACGGTGACGAGTACGACGGCCGTCCAGAGCGCCGAGAACTGGGCGCCGGACTGGTAGCCGCCGACCGCGCCGCCGATGCCGCCGCCGACGGCGAGCCACTCGGCGAGCAGCGCGCCCGTGATCGCGCCGGGCACCGAGATGCGCACGGCGGCGAGCAGCGAGGGCAGTGCGGAGGGCAGGGCCACCTTGCGCAGCAGGGTCCAGGTCGAGCCGCCGTAGACGGCGATGAGATCGGCCATCTGGGCCGGCGCGCTGCGCAGCCCGAACACGATGTTCACGAGTGCGGGGAACAGCACGACGATGCCGCCGATCACCGCGATGCTCGCGAAGTCGCGGCCGAAGATGAGGATGATGACGGGCGCCATCGCCACGAGCGGCACCGAGCGCAGCAGCATCGCCAGCGGCATGAGCGCGTGCTCGGCGCCCTTGCTCAGCTGGAAGACGATCGCGATGACGAGCGCCGCGAGCAGGCCCGAGCCGAAGCCGACGCCGGCGTGGCCGAGCGTGGTCCAGAGCTGCCCGAAGAGCTGCTCGCGGTTGGCCTCGGCGGCGGGCACGGTGACCAGGAAGTTCCAGACGTCGAGCGGCCCCTTGCCGATGTAGGCGTTGATGCCGAACACCTGCAGCGCCCCGACCCAGAGCACCCCGATGCCCACGAGCGTGAGCACGAAGGTGGTGAGCGAGCGGATGAGCGCCCGCTGCACGCCCTTGCGGCTCTCCTTGCGGATGGCCGCGTCGAGCTTCGGCTGCTGCGGAGTGGCGATGATCAGTGCCTCGGTCATGACGCGGTTCCCTTCGACCAGGGCGCCACGAGGCGCCCGACCAGGCCCAGCAGGCCGTAGCCCGCGAGCGCGACGGCGCCCGAGGCGAGGGCGAGGCCCCAGACGACGGGTGCGTTGAGCGCCTGCTGCGCGGCGATCATCGCCGGGCCGATGCCGACCTCGACCTTGCCGAAGAACTCGCCGAGCACGGCGCCGAGGAAGGCGGCGGGCACGGCGATCTGCAGCGCGTTGAGCACGGCGGGCAGCGCGGCGATGAGCCGCACCTTGCGCAGCTGGGTCAGCCGCGAGCCGCCGTAGACCGTGATCAGGTCGAGACTGGACTTGTCGGCCGCCTTGAGGCCGAGCAGCGTGCCGACCACGGTCGTGAAGAAGACGCTGAGCCCGGCGAGCGCCACGGCGGTGCCCGAGGGGTCGCCCGGCTTCGGCACCGGGAAGGTGACGACCAGCAGCAGGCCGATCGCGACGATCGGGATGCAGTAGGTGATGATCGCCAGCTGCATGATCACGCCCTCGAGCCGCGGCACGACGAGCACCAGGGCCGAGAGCACGAGCGCGATGAGGTTGCCCCAGAGATAGCCGGTGCCCGCCTCGAGCAGGGAGACCTGCACGTGACGGAGGTAGAACTCCCATCCGCTCTCGGCGAAGCCCTGCACGACCTGCAGCGGCGTCGGGATGGCCTGGGCGCCGCCCGGGCCGACGTTCGAGAAGACCGTGGCGGCGAGGAACCACCAGAGGATGACGACCGCGATGCCGCCGATGAGCCCGGTGACCCAGGCGGGCAGGCGGATGTCCTCCCACTGGATCGGAGCGCCCTTGGCCGGCGCGTCAGTGGTCATCGGCCGCGGCGCCTCCCGCGCCGAAGAGCAGCTCGGAGGCCTGGTCGACGTAGGCGTGGAACTCGGGCGAGCGCATCAGGTCGGGGGTGCGCGGGCGCGGCAGGTCGATGTCGATGATCTCCTTGATGCGACCCGGCCGCGGGCTCATGACCGCCACCTTGTCGGCGAGGAAGATCGCCTCGGAGATGCCGTGCGTCACGAGCAGGGTCGTGGCCGGCTTCTCGGTCCAGATGCGCAGCAGCTCGAGGTTGAGCTTCTGGCGGGTCATGTCGTCGAGCGCGCCGAAGGGCTCGTCGAAGAGCAGCACGGAGGGCTTCATCACCAGCGAGCGGGCGATGGAGACGCGCTGGCGCATGCCGCCGGAGAGCTGCGCGGGCTTCGCCTTCTCGAAGCCGCGCAGCCCCACCAGGTCGAGCAGCTCGTCGACGTAGGACTTGTCGACGCTCTTGCCGGCCACCTCGAAGGGCAGCTGGATGTTGGACCGCACGCTGCGCCAGGGCAGCAGCGCCGAGTCCTGGAAGGCGATGCCGAGCTCGCCCGCCTTGCGCAGCTGCTTCGGGCTCTTGCCGTCGACGCGGGTCGTGCCGCTCGTCGGATCCTCGAGCCCGGCCAGGATGCGCAGGATGGTGCTCTTGCCGCAGCCGGAGGGGCCGAGCAGGGCCAGGAAGGTGCCCTGATCGGTGTGCAGGTTCGCATCCTGCAGCGCCACGACGCTCTTGCGCCCGACGGAGAAGACCTTGTTGAGGTCGGTGATCTGCAGGCCGGTGCCCAGGGTCTCCCCCTGGGCACCGGTCGCGGTGGCCGTGTCGGTCACAGTGCGCCTTCCGGTTGCAGCAGCGGGGGTCAGCCCGCGTAGGCGATGAGCTCGGGGTTCTCCTCGTAGACCTCCGCGAGCAGCGACAGGTCGAAGATGTCCGCGGCCTCGATGTCGATGCCGGCGCCCGCGAGGCTCGCGATGGTGGTGGCCTGGAGGGCCTCCGAGATCGTGAAGAGGCCGTTCTCGGCGGTCTCGTCCGAGACGACGAGCAGGTTCTGCGCCTCCGAGCCCGCGAGGGTCTTGGCCGGGTCGAGGTCGAGCTCGGTGCCGTACTCCTCGAGCGCGAGGTCGGCGCCCTTCTGCGGGTCGGCGATCGCCTCGGTCCAGCCCTTGATCTCGGCCACCAGGAACGCCTTGAGCAGCTCGCGGTCGTTCGCGATCTTCTCGTCGGTGACCGTCACGGTCTCCGCCACGAACGGCAGGCCGTTGTCGGCGAAGGGCAGGTTGGTGGTCGGGATGCCGGCCATCTCGACGGTGATCGCCTCGTTCGTGATGTAGGCCACGAATCCGTCGACCTCGCCGTTGGTGAGCGGGGCCGGGTCGTACTGCACGGGCACGATCGTCAGCTCGGACGGATCGATGTCGTTGGCGGCCAGCAGCGCGTTGAAGAGCGCGAGGTTGCTGTCCTGCACGCCGATGCGCTTGCCGATGAGGTCCTCGGGGGTGGCGATGTCGCCGCCGTCGGCCAAGGAGAGCACCGTGAAGGGGTTGGCCTGGAACGTGGCGCCGATGATCTTGACCGGGGCGCCCTCGCTGGCGATGGCCGAGCCGACCGCGACCGAGTCGCTGAGCGCGATGTCGGCGCTGCCGCTGAGCAGCTCCGCGACGCCGGTGGAGGGGCCGGGCACCAGGGTGACCTCGCCGAAGCCGGCCTCGTCGAAGTAGCCCTCGCTGTCGGCGATGTACTCGCCCGCGAACTCCTCGTTCTTGATCCAGCTGAGCTGGAGGGTCAGGTCGCCGAAGCCCTCGGCGTCGTCGGCGGTGTCGCCGGTGCTGCCGCCGGCGCAGGCGCTGAGCGCCAGACCGGTGAGGGCAGCTGCCGCGACAGCGGTGATGATGCGGGTACGGGAAAAGCGGGACATGTGGTCTCCGGTCCGTCGGTGGTGCGCTCGGGTGGTTGGGGGTGCCGCGCCCCCTGCTGTGCGGGGTGCTGCTGCGACCCGTCCGACGCTAGGCGGTGTTGATTTCACCAACATTCGCGTTCACGTTTCCGGCGCGTTACATCTCGGCGGGATGCGCAGATCCGCCGGGTCGCCCGCCCGCGGCGCATCCTCGCGGGTGCCGCATCGGCGCATCCGCTCGGCTGCCCGCTCGTCCGGGCCCGCGTGGCAGCATCGGCGGCGATGCGGACCGGCGCCGCTCAGCGCGTGCGGCGGCGACGAGGCCCGGCGCGGCTCAGTGCGGGTGGCGGCCGAGCCGCTCCGCCACGAGGGGCAGGCCGGCGTGGATGCGGGCGCTCGCCTCAGCCGCGAGCGGGCTGGTCGAGCCGGCACCGTTCGCGACGAGCTCGCCGCCCACGTAGACGCCGCGCAGGTTGCGCAGCCCGCAGGCCAGCACGTAGCTGCGCACCGGGTGCCAGAGCGGACCGATGTCGGGCACGAGCGGGTCGACGACCACGAAGTCGGCCAGCTTGCCCGCCTCGAGGCTGCCGACGCGGTCGTCGACGCCCAGGATCTCGGCGCCGCCGAGCGTGTGCAGCCGCAGCACCTGCTCCGGCATCATCGACAGCGGGTCCTTCGTGCGGGCGCGCTGCATGAACAGGCCCGTGCGCATGTTCTGCCAGGGGTCCGAGACGTCGGTGCAGGCCTGGTCGTCGAGGCCGATGCCCACCTTCATGCCCTTCGCCAGCATCTCCGGCACGAGCGCGATGCCCGAGGCAAGCCGGCCGTTCGAGGCGGGCTGCCACGACATCGAGGCACCGCCGGCCGCGGCCTGCTCGATGATCTCGTCGGTGGTCTGGATGAAGTGTCCGAACATCATGTCGGGCCCGAGTGCGCCGGCGTCGCGGTAGAGCGCGAACTTCGCCTGCTGCAGCGGGATCGCCTCGGGCGACTCCAGGAAGTGCGCCTGGTTCGTCACGCCGAAGCGCCGCATCGCCTCCACCTCGATCTCGGCGGCGTCGGGCCGCGGCGACCACTGCACCTGGCCCATGATCGAGGCGCCGAGCGCGAAGTCGGGGTCCATCGTGCGGGTGTGCGCGACCGAGGCGCCGAAGCGCTCCAGGATCTCCTCGTCGCTGCCGGCGGTCGCGTCCATGCCGATCGAGTCGACGAAGCGGATGCCAGCATCGCGAGCGCCGTCGGCCTGCCTCGTGTGGTACTCCAGCTGCCGCAGCTGCGCGGTGCCGGAGCGCTTGCCGTCGACCATCGACTCCCACGCCTGCAGCGGGTCGGTGAAGTTGTACGCGGTCGTCACGCCGTTGCCGAGGAAGTCGAGGGCGCCGTGCAGCGTCGACCAGTAGACGTCCTCGGGCGTGGCGGCCGAGGTCATGCCGAGCATCGAGTCGCACCAGCCGTAGAGGGTGTCGGCCACGCCGAGCCCGCGCAGGCCGCTCGTGAAGAGGTGCGAGTGCGACGAGACGAAGCCGGGCGCCACGAAGGAGCCGGCGACGTCGAGGATCTCCGGAGCGGATGCGGCGCTCGCCGCGTCTGCTGCGCCGGCGCGCACCTCGGCCGGGGCGTCGCCCTCGCCGATCGCGGCGATGCGGCCGTCGATCACGAGCATCCAGCCGCGCTCGATGTAGCCGGGGTCGTCGGTGCCGGCGGGCACCGTGATCAGGCGGGCGTTGACGACGAGCAGGCTCATGATGCGACCTCTTCCGTGGTGGTTCGCCTCGCACGCTAGCCCGCGGATGTTTCGGGGCGGTCACGCGCACCGCTGCCCCGCAGCTGTCGCGTGCATCCGCTCGGCCCAGCGGCTAGCCTTGGCGGCTGTTCCGACGGATGCGCCCGGCGCGTCCACCCGCACCACGAGGGAGTCCCATGGCCCGGCGCGTCAAGCCCATCGAGACGGCGCTCGCCGACGCCAACGCCAGCGGACGCTCGCTCAAGCGCTCCCTCGGCACCGCCGACCTCGCGCTCATGGGCGTGGCCGTCGCGGTCGGCGCCGGCATCTTCTCGGTCGGGGCCCGGGCCGCGGCCGACTTCGCGGGGCCCGCGGTGATCGTGTCGTTCATCCTCGCCGCCCTCACCTGCGGCCTGGCGATCATGTGCTACGCCGAGTTCGCGGCCGCGATGCCCGTCGCCGGCAGCGCCTACGCCTTCACCTACGCGAGCGTCGGCGAGTTCGCGGCGTGGCTGATCGGGTGGAACCTGATCCTCGAGATGTTCACCGCGGCGGCCGTGATCGCCAAGTACTGGGGCGTCTACCTCAGCCAGGTCTTCGAGCTCTGGAACGTGCCCATCCCGCCGACCGTCGACCTGTTCGGCATCGAGGTCAGCTGGCCCGCCTTCGTGATCGTCGCCGTGTTCACGGTGCTGCTCGTGCTCGGCACGCAGCTCACCGCGCGCGTGGGCAGCGTCTTCACGATCATCAAGGTCGCGATCGTGCTCTTCGTCATCGTCGTCGGCTTCTTCTACGTGAAGGGCGCGAACTTCACGCCCTTCGTGCCCGAGGCGATCCCGAGCGAGACGCCGGACGAGGGCGTCTGGCTGCAGTCGGCGTTCTCCTTCCTCACCGGTGCCGCCCCGGCCCAGTACGGCGTCTTCGGCGTGCTCGCCGGCGCCGCGCTCGTCTTCTTCGCGTTCATCGGCTTCGACGTGGTCGCGACCAGCGCCGAGGAGGTCAAGGACCCGCAGCGCCGCCTGCCGCGCGGCATCTTCCTCGGCCTCGGCATCGTCACGGTGCTCTACGTGCTCGTCTCGATCGTGCTCACCGGCATGGTGCCGCACACCGAGATGGCGGCGCAGGAGGACAAGTCGCTCGCGACCGCCTTCGCGCTCGTCGGCGCCGACTGGGCCGCGGGCGTCATCTCCGTCGGCGCACTCGCCGGACTGACGACCGTGGTGATGGTGCTGCTGCTCGGCCTCTCGCGCATCCTCTTCTCGATGAGCCGCGACGGCCTGCTGCCGAAGGGCCTCTCGAAGGTCTCGAAGCGCCAGACCCCCGCACGCCTGCAGATCGGCGCCGGCCTCGCCGTGGCGCTCGTCGCGGCGTTCTTCGACGTGGGCGTGCTCGAGGAGCTCATCAACATCGGCACGCTCTCGGCCTTCGTCATGGTGAGCATCGGCGTCGTCGTGCTGCGCCGCAAGCGCCCCGATATCGAGCGCCCGTTCAAGGTGCCGTTCTCGCCGGTGCTGCCGATCCTGTCGGCGCTGCTGTGCTTCTGGCTGATGCTCAACCTCGCCAACCTCACCTGGGTGCTCTTCGCCGGCTGGGTCGTGGTCGGCGTCGGCATCTACTACGCCTACGGCCGCAGCCACTCCCGCCTGGGCCGGGGCGAGGCGCTGTCCCCGGCCGACACCGAGCTCCCCGGCGGCGGCGCGGCGCACTGAGCGCTGGCGCCGCGCACGCCACACCCGACGCAACCGTCAACTTCGGCGCTCGGCGACGACTTCGACGTCGTGCTTCGCCGAAGTCGTCGCC